>NZ_JBIBVY010000007.1:0-263596 GCF_043080665.1 Streptomyces sp. NPDC014991 | reverse complement strand
CCGTCAACACGATGGTCGACCAGCTGTCCGCGTTCGCGGACGAGGTGACCCGCGTCGCCCGTGAGGTGGGCACCGAGGGCCGGCTGGGGGGCCAGGCCCAGGTCCCCGGCGTCGCCGGCGTGTGGCGGGACCTCACCGACTCGGTGAACTTCATGGCCGGGAACCTGACGGCGCAGGTCCGCAACGTCGCCCAGGTGACGACCGCGGTGGCGCAGGGCGATCTGTCGCAGAAGATCACCGTGGACGCGCGGGGCGAGATCCTGGAGCTGAAGAGCACCATCAACACGATGGTCGACCAGCTGTCCGCGTTCGCGGACGAGGTGACCCGCGTCGCCCGTGAGGTGGGCACCGAGGGCCGGCTGGGGGGCCAGGCCGACGTCAAGGGCGTCAAGGGCACCTGGCGGGACCTGACGGACTCGGTGAACTTCATGGGCGGGAACCTGACGGCGCAGGTCCGCAACGTCGCCCAGGTGGCCACCGCGGTGGCGCAGGGCGATCTGTCGCAGAAGATCACCGTGGACGCGCGGGGCGAGATCCTGGAGCTGAAGAACACCATCAACACGATGGTCGACCAGCTGTCCGCGTTCGCGGACGAGGTCACCCGCGTCGCCCGGGAGGTCGGCACCGAGGGCCGGCTCGGCGGCCAGGCCCAGGTGCGCGGCGTCGCCGGCACCTGGAAGGACCTCACCGACAACGTCAACGTGATGGCCTCCAACCTGACCGGCCAGGTACGTTCCATCGCCCAGGTCGCCACGGCCGTGGCCCGGGGCGACCTGTCGCAGAAGATCACCGTCGAGGCCAAGGGCGAGGTCGCCGCGCTCGCCGACGTCATCAACACCATGGTCGACACGCTGTCCGCGTTCGCGGACGAGGTGACCCGTGTGGCCCGGGAGGTCGGCACCGAGGGCCGGCTCGGCGGTCAGGCGCACGTGCCCAACGTGGCCGGCACCTGGAAGGACCTCACCGACAACGTCAACTCCATGGCCAACAACCTCACCGGCCAGGTCCGCAACATCGCGCTGGTGACCACCGCCGTGGCCAAGGGCGACCTGTCGAAGAAGATCGACGTCGACGCCCGGGGCGAGATCCTGGAGCTGAAGACCACCATCAACACGATGGTCGACCAGCTGTCCGCGTTCGCCGACGAGGTCACCCGCGTGGCCCGTGAGGTGGGCACCGAGGGCCGGCTCGGCGGCCAGGCCGAGGTCGAGGGCGTCTCGGGGACCTGGAAGCGCCTCACCGAGAACGTCAACGAACTCGCCGGCAACCTCACCCGGCAGGTCCGTGCGATCGCCGACGTGGCCAGCGCGGTCGCCGAGGGCGACCTGACCCGGTCCATCACCGTCGACGCCTCCGGCGAGGTGGCCGACCTCAAGGACAACATCAACTCCATGGTGGAGTCCCTGCGCGAGACCACCCGGGCCAACCAGGAACAGGACTGGCTCAAGACCAACCTCGCCCGGATCTCCGGCCTCATGCAGGGCCACCGCGACCTGCCGGTCGTCGCCGAGCTGATCATGGACGAGCTGGTGCCGCAGGTGTCCGCCCAGTACGGCGCCTTCTACCTCGCCGAGGACGGGGTGTCCGGACCCGAACTGCGGCTCGTCGGCGCCTACGGGCGGCCCGAGGAGGACTCCCGGCCCGTCCGCATCCCGTTCGGCCGATCCCTGGTCGGCCAGGCCGCGCGCAGCCGCCGTACCATCGCCGTGGACCAGCTGCCGCCCGGATACGTCACCATCTCCTCCGGGCTCGGACGGGTGGAGCCCACCGCGCTGCTGCTGCTGCCCATCGTCTTCGAGGAGCAGGTCCTCGGCGTCATCGAGCTCGCCGCGGTCACCCGGTTCACCACCGTCCAGCGGGACTTCCTCCAGCAGCTGGTCGACACCATCGGCGTGAACGTCAACACCATCGTCGCCAACGCCCGCACCGACGAACTCCTCCAGGAGTCGCAGCGCCTGACCAGCGAACTCCAGTCCCGTTCCGCCGAGTTGCAGGCCCGGCAGGAGGAACTCCAGCAGTCCAACGCCGAACTGGAGGAGAAGGCCTCCCTGCTGGCCGACCAGAACCGGGACATCGAGGCGAAGAACCTCCAGATCGAGCAGGCCCGGCAGGAACTCGAAGCGCGCGCCCAGCAGTTGTCGCTCGCCTCGAAGTACAAGTCCGAGTTCCTGGCGAACATGAGCCACGAGCTGCGCACCCCGCTGAACAGCCTGCTCATCCTGGCCCAGCTGCTCGCCCAGAACCCCTCCCGCAACCTCACCCCCAAGCAGGTCGAGTACGCGGGCATCATCCACTCCGCCGGCTCGGACCTGCTCCAGCTGATCAACGACATCCTGGACCTGTCCAAGGTCGAGGCCGGAAAGATGGACGTGACGCCCGAGCGCGTCTCGCTGCGCCAGCTCATCGAGTACGTCGAGGCCACCTTCCAGCCGATGACGTCGCAGAAGAGCCTGGACTTCACCATCACCACGGCGCCCGGCGCCCCCGCCGACCTGCTCACCGACGACTCCCGGCTCCGGCAGATCCTGCGCAACCTGCTGTCCAACGCGGTGAAGTTCACCGAACAGGGCGGTGTGGAACTGCGCGTCGAACCCGCCGCGGACGACGAGGTGCCCGCGGGCGTGATGCGCGGCGGGGCGATCGTCGCCTTCCGGGTGAAGGACACCGGCATCGGCATCCCCGAGCAGCAGTTGGAGACCATCTTCGGCGCGTTCCAGCAGGCCGACGGCACCACCAGCCGCAAGTACGGCGGCACCGGGCTCGGCCTGTCCATCACCCGGGAGATCGCCCACCTGCTCGGCGGCGCCGTCACCGTGGACAGCACCCCCGGCAAGGGCAGTACCTTCGCCCTCTTCCTGCCCGTCGCGCGGACGGACTTCGAGGAACACCTGCGCGGCGGACGTCCCGCCCCGCACCCGGCCGAACTGGAGCAGACGGATCACACGTCCGGGGACGGCGCGCCCCTCGGGCTGCCGCCGGCCGTCGCCAAGCGGGAGCGCCCGCGCCGCCTGCTCGTCGTGGAGGAACGCCCGCGCGGGCTGCTCACGCTGGTCGCCGAGAGCGTGATCGGGGACCTCGCGCACAGCCGCGCCGACGGTGACGGCACGCCCGTCGACATCATCACCGCGGTCGGCGCCCAGGAGGCGGCCGGTGCCCTCGCGGCCGAGCCCTGCCACTGTGTCGTCGTGGAGCTCGGCACGCCCGACGGGGAGTCCGCCCGCTTCCTGGAGGCCCTGCGCGGCGACTCGGCCCTGACGAGCGTCCCGGTGCTGGTGCACGTCTCGCACCGCACCGAGCCCGTCACCGAGGGGCCCGCGGGCGGTTCGCTGGAGTACCTGTTCAGCCTGGACGAGCTGCGCGAGCGGATCGCGCTGCACCTGTCGGCCGAGGAGCCCGGCGAGGTGCTCACCCTCGTCCGCGGGGACGAGCCCCAGCACACGGCGCCGCATCTGGTCGACGACCACACCCGTGGCCGTACCGTCCTCGTCGTGGACGACGACGCCCGCAACCTGTTCGCGCTCAGCGGCATCCTGGAACTGCACGGCTTCCGCGTGCTGCACGCGGAGAACGGCCGCAAGGGCATCGACACCCTGGTGAACAACCCGGACGTCGAACTCGTCCTGATGGACGTGATGATGCCCGAGATGGACGGCTACGCGGCCACGGCGGAGATCCGCAAGATGCCGCAGTACGCTGATCTGCCGGTCATCGCGGTGACCGCCAAGGCCATGCAGGGCGACCGGGAGAAGAGTCTGGCTTCCGGCGCCAGCGACTACGTCACGAAACCGGTGGACACCCATGACCTCATCGCCTGTGTCCGGCGCTGGCTCCCCGCATGAGGACCGCACGGCGAGCCCGTCCGTCCACAGGCCGAGGAGTACGGACCCGGTGAACGCGCCCGAACCGCCCACCGGGCCGGACCTGCCGGCCGGCGTGCCCTCCCAGCTGCCGGCCGCCGACGTCCCGGCGGCCGACGCGGTGCCGCCCGGCGTCCCGCCCGGTGACGTCCCGGCCGTCGACGCGGTGCTGCCGGGCTTCCCGGCCGCGGACCTCCCGGCCGTCGACGTCGTGCTGCCGGAGATCCCGGCCGCCGACGTGCCCGCCACCTCTCCGGTCGGCCGGCTCGCCGCCACCGTGGAGCGGCTGCGCCGGGAGGTGCGGGCGGCGCAGGCCGAGGCCGAGGGCCGGGCGCTGGTCGAACTCGCCAAGGGCATCCTGGTCGAACGCCTCGGCTGCGGCCCCGCGCAGGCCGCCCGCCAGCTCGCCGAACTCACCGAGCAGGCGCAGATGACCCCGCTGGAGTTCGCGGTGGAGGTCATCAACCAGGCCGCCCGGGACCGCGTCTCGGAGGTCACCGAGGCGTTCCTGTCGGCCGCGACCGACCCGGCCGGACCCGTCGAGGGGTCCGCCGCCGTACGGCTGCGCGCCGCCGAGAGCGGTGTCCTGGCCGCCGACGACACCCAGGCGATGGCCGACTCGCTGCTCGAGCACGCCCTGCGCCCGCTCGGCGCGGTCGCCGTGGCCATCTGGGCGGCCGGCTCGGACGGCTCCCTCTCCCTCGCGGGCAGCGCCGGCTTCACGCCCGGTGAGGCGGCCCGCTGGCGCTATGTACCGCCCGACGTGGCCACCGTGGCCCGGCGTGGCCTGAACCAGCCCGACGGGCAGTGGCTGCCCTCGCTCGCCGGGTCCGGGCTGCCCACCATCGGCCGGCGGGAGTACGCCGACGGCGCACGGATCGCCCTGCCCGCCGGCGCGGGCGGCCGTATCTACGGCGTCCTGGAGATCGCCTGGCCCAAGCCCGAGAACCCGCTGCCACGCCCGGTCGTCCGGCAGGTGGAGGCCCTCGCCGAACTGTGCGCGCACTCCCTGGAGACCACCGCACCGCCGCTCGGCACCGAACTGGAGCCCCGGCTGCTGCCCGACGTGGTCGAACTGACGGACCTCGCGGACGGTCTGCACGACCCTGCCCTGGTGCTGGTGCCGCACCTGGACGACGACGGTCGGCTGGTCGACTTCCGGATCCACCACGTCAACAGCCGCTTCCTCGACCCCGCGGGCCGGCCCCGGGCCGTCATCAGCGGCGCCCTGCTGCTGGAGGCCTACCCGATGGCCGCCGGCGCCAGCGAGCTGTTCCAGCGGGTGGAGCGGGTCTATGCCACCGGCGAACCGTTCCGCGCCCACCGGATGCGGCTCACCGCGCTGGTCGACGACGTGCCGCTGTCCGCCGTCGCCGACATCAGCATCAGCCGGCACGGTTCCAGCGCGCTGCTGATCTGGCGCATCGAGGACGAGGCGGCCCGCCTGGCCAGCCTGCTCCAGCACGCCCAGCGGCTCGGCCGGATCGGCGGCTTCGAGGAGAACCTGCTCACCGGCGAGATCACCTGGAACGGCCAGCTGTTCAGCCTGTACGGCCGCCCGAACACCAGCCTCCCGGTCCCCCTCCAGGAGCTGCCGGCACACGCCCACCCGGACGACGCGGTCACCCTCGGCCGTTTCCTGCGCACCGTGCTGCACCACCGCAGGTCCGCCTCGGCCGCGTTCCGGCTGCTGCGCCCGGACGGCGTGACCCGGCACATGCGCGTGGTCGCCGAGCCCGTCCTCGACACCGACGGCCAGCTCTTCGTCGTCAGGGGCGCCTACCAGGACATCTCCGCCCAGCACTGGACGGAGGTCGCGCTCGCCGCCACCCGCGACCAGCTGGCCCACACCGAGCAGCAGGCCGTGGAGCGCAACCGGCTGACCCTCCAGCTCCAGCACGCCATCATGCCCCCGGCGCAGGCCCCGCTCCGGGTCCCCGGCCTCCAGGTGGCGGTGCGCTACCGTCCCGCCGAGACCGAGAACCTGGTCGGCGGCGACTGGTACGACGCCGTCACGCTGCCCTCCGGCCAGATCCTGCTGTGCGTCGGCGACGTCGCCGGACACGGCATCGAGGCGGCGACCAGCATGGTCGTCCTGCGCAACGCGCTGCGCGGCCTCGCGGTGACCGGCGCCGGCCCGGCGCAGCTGCTGTCGTGGCTGAACATCGTCGCCCACCATCTGACGGGAGCGGTCACCGCGACCGCCGTCTGCGGTCTGTACGACGGTGAGCGGCGCATCCTGCGCTGGGCCCGGGCGGGCCATCTGCCGCCGGTCCTGGTGCGGGAGAC
Organism: Streptomyces sp. NPDC014991; assembly: GCF_043080665.1. NCBI lineage: Bacteria > Bacillati > Actinomycetota > Actinomycetes > Kitasatosporales > Streptomycetaceae > Streptomyces > Streptomyces sp. NPDC014991. Next base: position 257,450 of record NZ_JBIBVY010000007.1, on the reverse strand, counting down.
GGAGGGGAACGAGGGGCCGGAGGCGACCGCGCTGCCCCCGGTCAAGGGGCTGCTGCTCGGGGCCGTACCGGAGGCGCGCTACGAGGAGGAGGAGCTGCAGCTGGCCGTGGGGGACACCCTGCTGATGTACACCGACGGCCTGATCGAGCGCCGGGACCGCTCGGTGGAGGAGTCCGTGGCCCATCTGCTGGACACGGCGGGCGCGGTCTCCACCACCCTCGACCAGCAGCTGGACCGGCTGCTCACCTACAGCAGGTCGGACACCGACGACGACACCTGCATCATCGGCATCAGGGTGGCCTGACCCGCGCGGACGCCGTCCGCCCGGCGGGTCCGCGCGGCCGGTGTCGTCCGGCCGACCGCTCAGCCGGCTTCCGCCGCGAAGAGCGGCACGGTCGCGCTGACCCGCTTGCCCTGCGGCAGCCAGGTCACCTCCAGGCCGCGGGAGACCATCGCCACCAGGTGCAGACCGTGGCCGCCGACCCGCCCGGGATCGGGAGGGCGCCGCCGCGGCGGCTTCCGGGAGGTGTCCGTGACGGAGACGCGCAGTGCGCCGCCCAGCAGCTCCAGGCGCAGGGCGCACGGGCCGGGCGCGTGTCTGGCCGCGTTCGTGACCAGTTCGCTGACGACGAGCTGGGCGTCCTGCAGGGGGCGCCGCCCGAGCGCGGGACGCACCTTTGCCAGGAGGTCGGCGACGGCGTCTCTCGCCTCGGCGATGCTGCATACACCGGCGTCCCAGGTGCGGCTGTAGCGCAGGGGCACCGAGCGGGCCTGGGTCGTCACGTACGTCCTGAGCGGGATGTCCATACCTCGTTGCCCTTTTCCTCTGGGGGGAGGGGCCCTTCCTGTGCACAGGGGGGTGGTCGTCCGTCCCTGCCCGGCTACCCACTGGGCCGCCGGTCAAAGGGACGTTTCCGGGGAATCCACCGGATGCGCACCAACGGCACGTGAGGAAGGGGCAGCGGGCAACGGCGGCCGGCGGCGTGGCCGGGCCGGTGTGCGCGCACACGACGGAGCGGGCCCGGACATCCGCTTCCGCCGGATGTCCGGGCCCGCTCCGCAACAGATGTCGGCGTACGCCTCAGTGCTTGAAGACGTCCTTCGCCTTCTCCTTCGCCTGCCGGGCGTCTCCGGCCGCGCCCTCCATGCGGCCCTCGGCCTCCATGCGCTCGTTGCCGACGGCGCGCCCCGTGGCCTCCTTGAGCTTGCCCTTGGCCTGCTCCACCTTGCCCTTGGCCTTCTTGTTGCCGGCCATCGCGTGTCACATCCCAACGTCGTCGCGGTCTGTGGTCGGTATTCGGATTACCGCTGTGCCGCCGCCCAAACCGGCGGTGCGCCGCCCTTTCGGGCCGCCGTGCCGGTTCAGCGCTCGTGCCGGCGCCGCAGGATGTGCCGCACGGCGAATCCCGCGACGACGACCAGGGCGGCCGCGAGGGCGTAGAGCTGGTAGCGCCTGATCTCGTCGTACACCGCCGTGATGTGGCTGCCGGCCAGGTACGCCAGCGTCGTCCACAGGCCGACCCACAGGGCCGCGCCGAGGGCGTTGAAGGCGAGGAAGCGCCGCCAGCGCATGCCGGTCGTGCCGGCGATGACGCCGTTGGCCTGGCGCAGGCCCTCGACGAACCGGGCCACGGTCACGATCCTGCCGCCGTGCCGGCGGAAGAACTCCTCGGCGGCCTCGAACCGCTTCGGTGTCAGCAGGACGTACCGGCCCCACCGGTGCACGAAGGGCCGTCCGCCGGTCCGGCCGATCAGATAGCCGAGGTTGTCGCCGGCGACGGCCGCGACGAACGCGACGGCCGCCACGGCCACGACGTCCAGCCGGCCCGTGCCCGCGTAGACCCCCGCCGCGAGGAGGATCGTCTCGCCGGGTGCGGGGACCCCGAAGTCCTCCACGAGGACCACGGCCCCCACGGCCCAGTAGCCGTAGTGGCCGAGCAGCGGTTCCAGATGGGCCAGCGGTCCCGGAAGGGGTGGGGACATGTCTTCACGGTACGTCGGTGCGGCCGGGCGGTTACCGGCGGGCTGTGGCCGGTGCCTGGTCCGACGGCGAGCGGCCGCGCGGGTGGCCTCGGGGGACGGTCCCCGAGGAGCCGTGAGGGGCGGGGGCCGGTGCGGCTAGGAGGCGGTGCCGGTGTCCTGGTCGTCACCGTGGCCCGGCTGGCACGCGTGACACAGCTCGTGGTCGCCGTCGCGGCTGACGACGGTTCCCCAGCCGAGGCACAGCTCGCAGTCGCGGGCGCGCCTGAGGTCGGGGCGGGGAGGCAGAAGGGGGCTGCGGTGGGCTCCGTACGCCATACGGGGAGCGGCTCCTTGAAGTCGCGGGGAAGCGCAAGCGGTGAGGAGGTGCGGTGGACGGCATGACCACGTATGGCATGCATGACAACGCTGTCCGAACTGCCTCCATTATGTCCTACTTATCTCGAATGTCTATAGGTCGTCGTCACTCGGTGCCACCTCGCCGTGCATCCGCACCGGACGCGTGCCCGGTGAGTGCCGTCGCAGGTCCGCACGCAATGGGACCGAGTGCTTCCGTTTCCGGGCCGGCCGCGGGGGCAGGCGGTGATCACTGGTGCGAGACGAAGGAGACGCCGGTGAGCGATGCGACGTCCGGTGGGGCAGGGCGGACGCGGGGCGGGCCGCTGGCGCCCGGGGCCGTGGCGCGGCTGCCGCGCCAGGTCCGCGAGGAGCTGACCCGCAGGCTCCGCCGCAACCGGCGGGCCTTCGGTGCGGACGACGTCCAGGTCGTCGAGTCCCCGCTGCTCCGGCGGGCCGTGGGCGCCTCCGCGCTCGGCAACTGCATGGAGTGGTTCGACTTCGGCGTCTACAGCTACCTCGCCGCCACCATCGGCAAGGTGTTCTTCCCCGGCGCGTCCCCGGCCGCCCAGCTCATCTCCTCCTTCGCGACCTTCGCCGCCGCCTTCGTCGTGCGGCCACTGGGCGGCCTGGTCTTCGGGCCGCTCGGCGACCGGGTCGGCCGGCAGAAGGTGCTCGCCACCACCATGATCATGATGGCGGCCGGCACCTTCGCCATCGGCGTCATCCCCGGCTACGCCACGATCGGCATCGCCGCGCCCGTGCTGCTCCTGCTGGCCCGCATGGTCCAGGGCTTCTCCACCGGCGGTGAGTACGGCGGCGCCACGACCTTCGTCGCCGAGTACTCCCCGGACCGCCGGCGCGGCTTCCTCTCCAGCTGGCTCGACTTCGGCACCTTCGTCGGCTACGCCCTCGGCTCCGCCCTGGTCACCGTGCTCAACCTGGCGCTGACCGACGACCAGATGCTTTCGTGGGGCTGGCGCGTGCCCTTCCTCATCGCCGGGCCGCTCGGTGTGATCGGCCTCTACATGCGGCTCAAACTGGAGGAGTCCCCGGCCTTCCAGCAGCAGCTGGACGAGCAGGAGAGGGCCCTGGCGCAGGAGTCGGCGCGCAGCGAGTTCAAGGACATCGTCCGCAAGCACTGGCGGCCCCTGCTCGTCTGCATGGGCCTGGTGCTCCTGTACAACGTCACCAACTACATGGTCACCGGTTATCTGCCGACCTACCAGACCGAGACCCTGCACCGCTCCAGCGGCTCCGCGGACGTCCTGGTGCTCGTCGGCATGGTGTGGATCGTCGTGCTGATCACGTTCATCGGCCGGCTCAGCGACCGCGTCGGCCGACGGCCGGTCTACGCCGTGGCCGCGGCCGCGATGATGGTGCTCGCCGTCCCCGCGTTCCTGCTGATCAAGGCGCCCGGCACCTGGCCGCCGGTCCTGGGGGTGCTGATCCTGTCGACCCTGCTGGCCTGCTTCGCCGCGCCGAGCGCGGCCACTCTGCCCGCCCTGTTCCCGACCGCCGTCCGCTACGCGGCCATGGGTATCGGTTTCAACATCGCCGTGGCCGCCTTCGGCGGCACCACCCCGCTCGTCACCGCGGCCCTCGTCGACCTCACCGGCGACGACCTGATGCCCGCCTACTACCTGGTGCTGGCGGGTGCCATCGGCCTGCTCACCGTGCGGTTCCTCCCCGAGAGCGCCCAGGTCCCGCTCAAGGGCTCGCAGCCGATGGTCGGTTCGCGGGAGGAGATGCGCGACCTCATCAGCACGTCGAGGGAGCTGTACGCCTTCACCGAGGAGCGGGACGGGGCACGGCACGGCTGAGCCCGCCCGGGGGCGGGTCGCGGGGGTTGTTCGATCCTACGAACTTCCCCCGCACCGGGTTACCGGACCCCACCGTCTTTGATAGGAAACTTTCCTACCAGTGGGCGGTACCGACCGAACCGCCCACGCCCGCCCCCCACTTGGAGCCCCTGTGGTGCACGCACACCGTGAGCCGGCAGCCCCCGCCCGTATCTCCCGCCGGACCGTCGTCGCCGCGTTCGGCGCCGTCGCCTCGGGCGCCCTGCTCGGAGTCTCCCGCGCGGGCACGGCCTCGGCCGCCGCGCCGGGCCTGGACGACCCGGCGAAGAAGGAGATCGCCATGAAGCTGGTGTCCAGTGCGGAGAACTCCTCGCTCGACTGGAAGGCACAGTACAAGTACATCGAGGACATCGGCGACGGCCGCGGCTACACCGCCGGCATCATCGGCTTCTGTTCCGGCACCGGCGACATGCTCGACCTCGTCCAGCTGTACACCGACCGCAGGCCCGGCAACGTCCTGGCGAAGTACCTGCCCGCCCTGCGCCGGGTCGACGGCACCGACTCGCACGACGGCCTCGACCCGAGCTTCCCCGGGGACTGGCGCAAGGCCGCCCAGGACACCGCCTTCCAGCAGGCCCAGAACGACGAACGCGACCGCGTCTACTTCAACCCCGCCGTCACCCGCGGCAGGACCGACGGCCTGCGCGCGCTGGGCCAGTTCATCTACTACGACGCCCTCGTCATGCACGGCGACGGCGACGACCCGACCAGCTTCGGCAACATCCGCAAGCGTGCCCTGCGCACCGCCGAGCCGCCGGCCCGGGGCGGCAACGAGACCACGTACCTGAACGCCTTCCTGGACGCCCGTGTGTGGGCCATGAAGCAGGAGGAGGCACACAGTGACACCAGCCGCGTCGACACCGCGCAGCGGGTCTTCCTGCGCAAGGGCAACCTCGACCTGAACACCCCGCTCGACTGGAAGGTGTACGGGGACAGTTACCACATCGGCTGACCCGCGCGACCCGTAAGGGACGCGGCCGGCCGGGCCCGGTGCGGCCCGGCCGGTGGGGCGCACGTGCATGCCACGCCCCTGACGAGGAAAGATGGGGTGAGCGTACGACCCCACCGATGCGGAGGAACGGACTCATGCCGCACGAGCGAGCCGGCCGGCCGGCCGGTCCCGAGGACCTTGTCGACGTGGCCAGGCTGGTCACGGCGTACTACACGCTGCACCCCGACCCGGCCGACCCGGCACAGCGGGTGGCGTTCGGCACCTCGGGGCACCGTGGTTCGTCCCTGGCGGGTGCCTTCAACGAGGACCACATCGCCGCCACCAGCCAGGCCATCTGCGAGTACCGGGCCGCCCAGGGCACCGACGGGCCCCTCTTCCTGGGCGCCGACACCCACGCCCTGTCGGAGCCCGCCAGGGCCACCGCACTGGAGGTGTTCGCCGCCAACGACGTGACCGTGCTGATCGACGACGCGGACGGCTACACGCCCACGCCCGCCGTCTCGCACGCGATCCTGACCCACAACCGGGGCCGGACCACCGGCCTCGCCGACGGCGTGGTCGTCACCCCGTCGCACAACCCGCCCGCCGACGGCGGCTTCAAGTACAACCCGCCGAGCGGCGGCCCGGCGGCATCGGACGCCACCTCCTGGATCCAGGACCGCGCCAACCAGATCATCACGGGCGGCCTGAAGGACGTACGCCGGCTGCCCTACGACCGCGCGCTCGCCGCGGACACCACCCGGCGCCACGACTTCCTCGGCTCCTACGTCGGCGACCTGCCCAGCGTGCTGGACCTGGACGCCATCCGCGCGGCGGGCGTGCGCATCGGCGCCGACCCGCTCGGCGGCGCCTCCGTCGCCTACTGGGGCCGGATCGCCGAGGAACACCGCATCGACCTGACGGTGGTCAACCCGCACACCGATCCCGCCTGGCGCTTCATGACGCTGGACTGGGACGGCCAGATCCGCATGGACTGCTCCTCGCCGTACGCGATGGCCTCCCTCATCGAGCAGCGGGACCGCTTCCGGATCGCCACGGGCAACGACGCCGACGCCGACCGGCACGGCATCGTCACCCCGGACGGGGGCCTGATGAACCCCAACCACTACCTCGCGGTCGCCATCTCCTACCTCTACCGGCACCGCGAGCAGTGGCCGGCCGGTGCGGGCATCGGCAAGACCCTGGTCTCCTCCACGATGATCGACCGGGTCGCCGCCGACCTCGGCCGTCAGCTGGTCGAGGTGCCGGTCGGGTTCAAGTGGTTCGTGGACGGACTGGTCAGCGGCGCCCTCGGCTTCGGCGGCGAGGAGTCGGCCGGCGCGTCCTTCCTGCGCCGGGACGGCTCGGTGTGGACCACCGACAAGGACGGCATCATCCTCGCGCTGCTCGCCTCCGAGATCACGGCCGTCACCGACCGGACGCCCTCGGAGCACTACGCCGGGCTGACCGCCCGCTTCGGCGAACCCGCCTACGCCCGCATCGACGCGCCCGCGACCCGCGAACAGAAGGCACTGCTCGGCAAGTTGTCCCCGGCCCAGGTCACGGCGGACACGCTGGCCGGCGAGGCGGTCACCGCCGTCCTCACCGAGGCGCCCGGCAACGGCGCGGCCATCGGCGGCATCAAGGTCACCACCGACAACGCCTGGTTCGCGGCCCGGCCCTCGGGCACGGAGGACGTGTACAAGGTGTACGCCGAGTCCTTCCTCGGCGCCCGCCATCTCGCCCGGGTCCAGGAGGAGGCCCAGGCGGTGGTGCTGGGGGCGCTCGGCGGCTGACACGGCCGTGGGGCGGCGTCCGTCCAGGACGTCGCCGGAGGGTGCGGCCTCCGTCACGGAGGCCGCCCTGGTGCGGTATGAGGCCCCCGGTGATTGGCGCGCTCGGTACCGTTCCGCTCAGCCGCGTCCGCGGCCCGTGTACAGGCGGTCCAGGACCGCCTGCGCCATGGCCGCCTCACCCTTGGCGTTGGGGTGGGCCGGGGCCGCGGGGGAGGCCGGCTGGAGCGGTTCGATCCAGCGGTCGACGGGCGCCTTGCACATGTCGTGACCGACCGTCGGGCCGTAGGTGTCCACGTACGCGGCCCGGTTCGCGCCGGCCACCAGGCGCAGCATCAGGTTCAGCCGCTTCTCGGTGTCCCGCAGGTAGGGGAAGTCCTGCCGGGCGAAGGGAACTTGCGGGAAACAGCTGCCGCCGTCGTCGGGGAGCAGGTCGGGGTAGCCGACGACGACCACCCGGGCGTGCGGTGCGCGGGCGTGCACGGCCCGCAGCACCCGGTCGACCTTCGGCGCGGTGCGCACGACGGCGAGGGCCAGCTCGTCGTAGCCGGCGGCGTGGTACGCGCGCTCACAGGGGTTGCCGGCCGGGTCCTGGGCGGCGAGCCGGGCGCAGGTGCCGATGACGGGGCCGAACCCGACGTCGTTGCCGCCGATCTGGAGCGTCACCAGGTCCGTGTGCCGGTCGAGTGCGTCGAGCTGGGGTCCGTTCGTGCCCTGCGGCTGCCACATGTCGGCGGTCGTGGCGGCGCCGCAGCTCACGTCCGTGAACGCGGTCACCTCCGCCCGGGCCGCCACGAGCGAGGGGTAGTTGTGGTCGGAGCGCGCGCAGTCGGCGTCCACCTGCCGGGGGATTCCGGCGCCCGAGGTGTAGGAGTCGCCGAGCGCGACGTAGGCCACTGCGCGGCCGTGCCCGCCGGCGTGCGCCGCGGCCGGTGCGGTGCCGACCGCGACCAGGGTGCATCCGGCCAGTGCCGCCCCCAGTACGGCGGCCCGCCGCCGGTCTGCCGCCCTGCCCGCCGGGCGCCTGTCGTTCGTCATGCGTCCTCCCCCTGAGCCGCTGTGGCGCGCGGGCGGCGGCAACCTCAGGAGCGGCCCTCGCGCGTTCGACCGGGCCTGTATACCGTCCGGTAGGTCTCGCGGACCAGAAGCGGGAGGCAACGAGTTCAGGGGGAGGGACCGCGCAACGGGTCCGGGGTACGGCCCGTTGGCCGGGGACCGGCACACCGGTGGCTTCGCCGTCGACCGGTGTGCCGGCTCGCGTCAGACCGCGGCCGCCGGTTCCGCCGGGGCCGCCACCTCGAGCAGCGAGTCGTCCTCCGGGCGGGCCCCGGAGAGCCGGTGCCGGGCGGCGATGAGGGCCATGTCGACGTCCCGGGTGCCGGTGGCCACGCACAGCGTGTACGACACGTCCGCGAGCCGCTGCCGGGCCTCCGGGGTGCTCTCCTCGGCCCCGAGCAGCGTGAGGGCCTCGTACTGGGCGATGAGGTCCTGCAGTACCGCGGGGTGTGCCATCAGCATGTGTCCGCCTCCTGGTGTGTCGCCGATGTGCGAAGTCGCAGCGCGTTTACCCGCGTTCAGGCACCGCATGCCACCTGTCCTCTCCTGACGGCCGGCATGCCGCACGCCGCCGACGCCTTTTGAGGACGCGGTGGGCCGGATCGTGCGTCGGGTGACCGTCCGGTACGCCGTCTCCTTCCTCCCGCCAGGACGGTTGCGGCGGCTACGGCAGTGTCGAGCACGACCGCACGACCGCACGACCGGCGCCTGCCGTGTCCGCCAGGCCGGTGACGCCCGGCGTCGCCGGCCTGCCCGCCTCCCGGCTCACGCCGCCCGCTCCGTCCGGCCGGAAACCGTGTTCTGGCCGAAGAGCTGCCCCCGTCACAACCGGCGGCTGTCGTTCCGTGGGTGTGGGGGCGTCTCCTCCGCGCCAATGCCGACTCGCGCACCACCCCCGCCGCGAGCCCCGCGCCCCCCTGGCGTCGCCCCGCCCCGGCGTGCGCGTATTCGATGGGTGACACACGGTCACGCCGCCCCCGCACCTTCTTCACGAGAGGGCCATTTTCGGCCGGACCGGGTCCGGGCCCGGTGCGGCGGGGCAGACGGCGTGCCGTACGCGTGCCTAGCCTCCCGGGCCATGCGATCACCTCTGCTCGGACGCCTCGGGCTCACCGCCGTCCTCGCCTTCCTCCTCGCCGTCTTCGGCCTGGCCCCCAGCGCGAGCGCCGACCCCGCGCCGGCTCCCCTGACCTTCGCCACCGACAGCGCCACCACCACCCCCGGGGGCACGGTGAAGCTGTCCATGACCATCACCAACAACCGGACCTACGACATCTGGTTCGTGTACCAGACGATCGACCCGACCTGGCTGACCACTCAGCGTCCGGACCTGAAGTACAGCTTCACCGGGTGCAGTCTGGCGACCGCGAGCGGCAGCAGCGCCTGTTCCGGCACCGGGCCCAACAACCTCGGCGGCAACTACGGCGCCACCATCCCGCCCGGCCAGAGCCGCACCGTCACGCTGACTCTCCAGGTCGCCGCCGACTCCGGCTGCAACGGCAACATCGGCTTCTACTCGTACTACTACGCCGAGTTCAGCGACAGCACCAACACCAACGGCGGTCCCGTCTACACGCCCGAGACGCGCGTCGTCTGCGCCTGACGGACCCCTCGGCCCCGTGGCCCGGGTGGCCGGAACTCGCCCCCCGGCCGCCGGCCCCGCGCGGTACGGACCCGACATGTCGCCCGGCGGACCACCATGGTCCGCCGGTGCGCCGCCCCCCGGCCGGACCAGCGGGGCGGAGTCCTTCGCCCGCCGCGCCCCCGCACGGGGACGACGCGAAAACGGTCCTTCGGGTTGCTTCGGGGCACTGTCGGACACCTGCACTTTTCCGTCAGGTTCCGTAACTCGACCACAAAAGCTACACAGAGACATCACCATGTGACGCGACAGATGCGTCGATGACCGGCTTCTGAGGGGGACGCCGGGGTCACGCGAGGGGGTGTCCGCTCCATGGGAGCCGTGTTCACCCCTGCCCGGGGAGGGGACTTCACCGCATGAAGCGGACCATACGCACCACCGCGCTGACGGTGGGCGCGCTCACCGCCGCGCTCGGCCTGGGGGCCGGCCCGGCCGAGGCCGACGCCACCGCGCCGCGCATCGACCTCAGAGTCCTGGTGGTGAGCGACGGTGGGCCGGCAACCGACGCCATCGCCGCCGAACTGGACGCCGCCGGAACGCCGTACACGAAGGTCGACCTCACGCGGTCCGACCGGCCCGCCATCGACGCGGGTTTCCTCGCCGACACCGTCGACGGCCGGCCGCGGGCCAGGTTCCAGGCCGTCGTGCTGCCCAACGACAACCCGTTCACGGCCGGCAGCGCCGAGATGACCGCGCTCGCCGCCTACGAGCAGACCTACGCGATCCCGCAGGTCGACGCCTACACCTACGCCCGCCCCCAGGCCGGACTCCAGGTCCCCACCTCCGGCGGCTACTCGGGCAGCATCGACGGCGTCCAGGCCCAGGTCACCGCGGCCGGCCGGAGCGGATCCTTCGGCTACCTCGACGGCCCGGTACCGTTCGAGGACAACTCGCCCTCCGTCGGCGAAAGTTACGCCTATCTGTCGACTCCCGCAGCCGGTGCCGACTTCACCCCGTACGTGCAGGCCCCCATCCCGGGCACCACCAGGCAGGGCTCCCTGGTCGGCGAGTACCGGCACGACGGGCGGCGTGAACTGATCGTCACCTTCGTCTACAACCAGTACCAGCAGCAGTTCCGCCTGCTGGCCCGCGGCATCGTGGAGTGGATGACCGGCGGGGTGCACCTCGGCGCCTCCCGGAACTACTTCGCCGTGCACGTCGACGACGTGTTCGCCGCCGACGACCGCTGGGACACCCGGCTCAACTGCACACCCGGCGACGTCGACTGCACCGACGGCACCGGCACGCCCAGCCCCATCCGGATGACCCCGGCGGACGCCGACCACGCCGCCGCCTGGCAGAACAGCCGCCACTTCACCTTCGACCTGGTCTACAACGGGGCCGGCAGCGTCGACCAGCGCGAGGACAACGACGGCGTGGACCAGCTCGCCGACAAGCTGATCACCGACCGGAACCGGTTCCGCTGGGTCAACCACACCTACACGCACGCCTTCCTCGGCTGCGAGCAGAACGTCACCGTCGTGCCGTGGACCTGCACCACCGACGCCGACGGCAGCACCAAGTGGGTCAGCCGCGGCGCGATCGACAACGAGATCGCCACCAACCGCGTCTGGGGCCAGGTGGCCGGACTCCCGCTCGACAACACCGAGCTGGTCACCGGTGAGCACTCCGGCCTCAGGATCCTGCCGCAGCAGCCCGCGGACAATCCCAACCTGGCCCTCGCCCTCGCGGACAACAACGTCAGCTGGCTCGCCTCCGACAACTCCCGCGACCCCCAGCAGCGCCAGGTCGGCCCGGCCACCACGGTCGCCCGCTACCCGATGAACGTCTTCTACAACGCGGGCCGTACCGCCGAGCAGGTCGACGAGTACAACTGGCTGTACACCGGCCGCGCCCAGGGCGGCAGCGGCATCTGCGAGGACAACCCGGCGACCACCACCTGCCTGTCCGCCCCGCTGGACACCGGCACCGGCTACACCGACTACATCGTGCCGCTGGAGACCCGGATCGCCCTCGGACACGTGCTGTCCAACGACCCGAAGCCGCACTTCGTCCACCAGTCGAACCTCGCCGAGGACCGCATCGCCTACCCCGTCCTCGACGGCGTACTGGACGGCTACGACGCCCTGTTCGCGGACAACACCCCCGTGGTGAACCTGCGGATGAGGGACATCGGCGTCGAACTCCAGCGCCGCGCCGCCTGGAAGACCGCCGTGCAGTCCGGCCAGGTCACCGCCTACCGCATCGGCGACACTGTCACCGTACAGGGGCCGAACGGCACCGCTGTCCCCGCGACCCTGCCCGCCGGCACCACCCGCGGCACCGCGGCCTTCGGCACCGCCTACGCGGGCGCCGTGTCCGGCTGGACCGCCTCCGCGGGCAGCGCGCTCACCTTCACCCTGCCGTCCTCCGCCACCACCCCGGCAGCGACCCCGGGCACCACCGCCGCGGCCACCGCCCCGGCCCCGCACACGAAGGTCCCGGCGGGCGTGACCGAGCAGGTTCCGTACACCCCGGACAGCTGAGCGGCGCACCGAACCCAGGGCCGGTCCGGCCGGCTCCCGCACGCCTCACGACGGGAGCCGGCCGGACGGGCCCGGGTTCCGGCCGCCCACCGGCGCCCGGAACCCGCACGACCACCCCACACCTCGGCCGTGGAGCCCCATCGATGCACGTTCAGCACGGCGCGCGCCGCTCCGGCGCGGCGCACGTCACCCTGCTCACCGAAGGCACCTACCCGCACAGCCATGGCGGCGTCAGCGTCTGGTGCGACCAACTCGTCCAGGGCATGCCCGACCTCGACTTCGACGTCGTCGCCGTCACCGGCACCGGACGCGAACCTGTCGTGTGGGACCTGCCCGCCCACGTCCACAGCGTGCTCTCCGTACCCATGTGGGGGAACCCGCCGGAGGGCCGCCCGCCCCGGGGCCGGGCCCGCAACCGGCTCACGGCCGCCTACGAACGTTTCCTCACCGCGCTTCTCGACCCGCACGCCGAGGACCAGTTCCCGCCCGCGCTGTACACGATGGCCCGGGCCGCCGCCGACGGCACGCTGAGCGCCTTCCTGCGCGGCGACCGGGCCATCGCCCTCCTCGCCGCGGTGTGGAACCGCCCGGGACTCGCGGTCCGGGAGGCCGGGCCCACCCTGCACGACGCGGTCACCGCCACCGCCCTGCTGGAACACGCCCTGCGCCCGCTCGCCGCACCCACGCCCCGGCACGGGGTGGCCCACGCGGTCAGCGGCGGTGTGGCCGTGCTGCCGGGTCTCGTCGGGCTGGAGCGGTACGAGGTCCCGCTGCTCCTCACCGAACACGGCGTCTACCTGCGGGAACGCTACCTCGGTTACCGCACCGCGCCCTACCGCTGGCCGGTGAAGGCCCTCGTCCTCGGCTTCTTCCGGTTGCTGGCCGAGGAGAGCTACCGCCGGGCCGCCCTGATCACCCCCGGCAACCGCTACAACCGGCTCTGGGAGGAGCAGGGCGGCGCCGACCCGCAGGCCATCCGCACCGTCTACAACGGCGTGGACCCGGCCGCGTTCCCGCCCGCCGGACCCGAACCCGGCGTGCCCACGCTCAGCTGGGCCGGCCGCGTCGACCCCATCAAGGACCTGGAGACCCTCATCCGCGCGTTCGCCCTGGTCCGCAAGGAGACACCCGAGGCCCGGCTGCGGCTCTTCGGCGGCACACCGCGCGGCGGAGAGGCGTACCGGGAACGCTGCGAGGCCCTCGCCGCCGAACTGGGACACGCCGAGGCCGTCACCTTCGAGGGCCGCGTCGACGACATCAAGGACGCCTACGCCGCCGGGAACGTCGTGATGCTCTCCAGCATCAGCGAGGGCTTCCCGTTCACCCTCATCGAGGCCATGTCCTGCGGCCGGGCCACCGTCTCCACCGACGTCGGCGGCGTCCGGGAGGCCGTGGGCGGCACCGGGCTCGTCGTCCCGCCGCGCGACCCCGCCCGCATGGCGGCGGCGGCGCTGGAACTGCTCGGCGACGCCGAGCGGCGCAGGGCGATGGGGGAGGCGGCCCGGCTGCGGGTGATCGAGCAGTTCACGCTGCGCCAGACCATCGACACCTTCCGCTCGATCTACCTCGAACTGCCCGCCCACGTCCGGCCCTCCACCGCGCAGGCCGCACCGGGCGAGGCGCTCCGTGTCGCCGAAAGGAGCCTTTCCGGATGAGCGGCCCCATGGCGCTCGAACCGGGCGGCACCGAACGGGACACCCTCGCGCTGCGGCTCGCCGAGCCGCCCGCGCGCCGCGACGACCACACCCTGGCCCTGCGGCTGCCCAGGCGCGGCCCCGACCCGGAGGCGGTCAGCCGGCTGGCCGCCGACCTCGCCGACCGCGTCGGCCCGGCCGTCCACCCGTACGAGGTGGCCGCCCTGCTGGAGGCCGAGGGCCTGACGGCCGACGAGATCAGGCAGCGGTACGGCCACGCCGGCCTGTTCTCCCTGGCCGCCGCCCTGTACGAGCAGGTACCCCGGACCTTCCCGGAACCGGCGCCGGCGGCCGACCCCTGGCGTCCGGACACCGTCCGCAGCCTGCTGCGCGGCGTGCTGTTCGCGCTGCCGGGCCTCGCCTACCTGCTCACCGCGCCCCTGTGGCACCCCGGCCGGCACACCGCCGCGCTCATCACCGCCGGACTCCTCTCCTGGGCGTGGGGACAGGCCCTCGGCCACCGCGCCCACCTGCGGCTGGCCACCGGCCGCCGGGAGGCCGCCCGCACCCTGCTCGCCGGCGCACCGCTGGGCGCGGCCCTGGCCACCGCGTCCGCCGTCCCGCTCGCCGGTGTCGGTCCGGTGCTCGTGGCGGCGGCAGCGCAGTCGCTGTACCTCGCGGCGGCGGGTGTCCTGCTGGTCCTTGCCCGGGAGCGGCTGCTGCTGGCCGCGCTCACCCCGCTGGTCGCGGGCGCCGCCGTACTGCCCTGGTGGGAACCCGGCACCGCCGTGCGCACCGGGCTGCCGCTGCTCGCGCTGCTGGCCACCCTCGCCGGCACCGGCCACGCCCTGCGAGCCGCCCTCGCCACCCCGGCCGCGGCCCGCGGCGCCCGGCCCCGGCTGCGGTGGTCCCTGCCGTACGGGCTGTTCGGGCTGGCCGCGGGCGTTCTGGTACTGCTGGAGGGGAGGCGCGAACCGTACGCGGTGATCGTGCTGACGGTCAGCATGGGCCCCGCCGAATGGCTGCTGTTCCGCTACCGGGGCCTGTCCGTCGCCGCCCTGCGCGCCACCGCCACCCCCGCCGGGTTCCTGCTGCGCTCCGCGGCCGTCCTCGGTGGCTGCCTGCTCGCCTATGTGCTGCCGCTGCTGCCCGCCGCCTACCTCACCGGCGCGGCACCGGCTCCGCTGCTGCTGCTCGCGGCGACCCTGTGGACCGCGCTGCTCCTCCAGGCGTTCGGGGCCGCCTGGCCCCCGGCCGTGATCTGTCTGGCCGCCGCCGCGACGGCCGGCGCGGCGGTGCTGCTGCACCTGCCACCGGGCCGTACCGCCCTGCCGCTGTGCTGCGGCGCGGCCGTGCTGGGCCTGGTGGCCTGCGCCCTGCGGCTGCTCGGCCGGCCCGCCCGGCACGCCTGACCCACACCGCCCACCCCATTGCAACCGACCGGAAGGATGCCCGACTTGACTCCCGCACCGCTCGCCGCCGTCACCGGAGCCGAGGGCTTCATCGGCTCCCACCTCACCGAGGCCCTCGTCGCCTCCGGCCACCGGGTCAGAGCCATGGCCCAGTACAACTCCTTCTCCTCCTACGGCTGGCTGGAGACCCTCGCCCCGGACGTTCTGGACCAGGTGGAGATCGTCCTCGGCGACGTCCGCGACCCCGGCTCGGTCCGCGGCCTGCTCGACGGCGCCGACGTCGCCTACCACCTGGCCGCGCTGATCGCGATCCCGTACTCCTACCAGGCCCCGCACAGCTACGTGGAGACCAACGTCACCGGCACCCTCAACGTGCTGGAGGCGGTCCGCGCCCTCGGCACGCCCCGGCTGGTGCACACCTCCACCAGCGAGACCTACGGCACCGCGCGGACCGTGCCCATCACCGAGGACCACCCCATCAACACCCAGTCCCCGTACGCCGCTTCGAAGGCCGGCGGCGACCGGCTGGCCGACAGCTACCACGCCAGCTTCGGCACCCCTGTCGTCACGCTCCGTCCGTTCAACACCTTCGGCCCGCGCCAGTCGATGCGCGCCGTCATCCCCACCGTCATCGGCCAGGTAGCGGCGGGGGAACGGACCATCACGCTCGGCGATCTGCGCCCCACCCGTGACTTCACCTTCGTCCGGGACACCGCGCAGGCGTTCCTCGCCGTCGGCACCGCACCCGCCGAGCAGGTCGTGGGCCGCACCTTCAACGCCGGGACGGGCGGCGAGATCTCCGTCGGCGACCTCGTCGCGCTGATCGGCAAGGTGATGGACACCGCCCTCGACATCCGTGAGGACCCCGCGCGCATCCGGCCGGCCGGCTCCGAGGTCATGCGGCTGGTCGCCGACGCCACCCGGCTCGCCGGGGCCACCGGCTGGCAGCCCGCCCACACTCTCGAACAGGGTCTCGCCCACACCGTGGAGTTCTTCCGCGACCCGGCCAACCTGGCCCGCTACAAGACCGGTATCTACAACATCTGACCCGACCGGCACGTCCCCTGTTGTGTCCTTGCGTCAATGAAGGAGGAGCCCCATGCACGCAGTGATCCTGGCGGGAGGCAAGGGCGTCCGGCTGCGGCCCTACACCACCGCGCTGCCCAAGCCGCTCGTCCCGATCGGAGACCAGCACGCCATCCTGGAGATCGTGCTGCGCCAGCTGTCGGCAGCGGGCTTCACCCGCTGCACCATCGCGATAGGCCACCTCGGTGAGATCATCCGCGCGTACGTCGGGGACGGCTCCCAGTGGGGCATGAACGTCGACTACGCCACCGAGGAGAGCCCGCTCGGCACCATGGGCCCGCTGCTCACCCTCAAGGACCGGCTGCCCGAGACGTTCCTGGTCATGAACGGCGACATCCTCACCGACCTCGACTACGCCGACGTCCTGCGCCGCCACGAGCGGTCGGGTGCCCCGCTGACCATCGCCACGTACGCCCGCAAGGTCCACATCGACTTCGGCGTGCTCACCACCGACGCGAGCAGGGTCGTCGCGTTCACCGAGAAGCCCAGCATGGACTACCGCGTCTCCATGGGCGTCTACGGCCTCAGCCGCGCGACCCTGGACGGCTACACGCCGGGCCTGCCGCTCGGCTTCGACGAGCTCGTCCTGGACCTGCTCAGGCACCAGGACCCGCCGCACGCCTACGAGTTCGACGGCTATTGGCTGGACATCGGCCGTCCGGACGACTACGACCGGGCCAACGCCGAGTTCACCAGCCGCAAGTCCCTGCTGCTCAAGGGAGCCTGAGTACCACATGCGCATTCTCGTCCTCGGCGGCACCGGATATCTGGGCCGCCACGTGGCCGAGCGGCTGCGCGCCCTGCCGGGCGCGCAGGTCGTCGCCGCCGGCCGCACCGCCTCGGCGGAATTCGGCGTCGACCTCGCCGCCGACCCGCCCGATCGGCTCGCGAAGACCCTCGCGACGGCCGCCCCCGACGCCGTCGTCAACTGCGCGGGCGCCACCGGCGGCGACGCCGTGACCCTGGCCGAGGTCAACACCCGCGGCCCGGCCCTCCTCTGCGCGGCGATGCGCGAGGCGGCCCCCACCGCCCGCCTGGTGCACCTGGGTTCGGCCGCCGAGTACGGGCCGGGCACCCCGGACGTGCCGGTCGACGAGACGGTGCCCGCCTGCCCGGTGACGCCCTACGGCGCGACCAAGCTGGCGGGCACGGTGGCGGTGACCTCCGCGGCACTGGACGCCGTGGTGCTGCGGGTCGGCAATCCGGTCGGCCCCGGCGCCCCCCTCGCGAGCCTGCCCGGCCGGCTGGCCGCGCTGCTGCGCTCGGCCGGCCCGGACCCGGAGGCGGTACTGCGCCTCGGGGACCTCTCCGCGCACCGCGACTTCGTCGACGTACGCGACGTGGCCCGGGCGGCCGAGTTCGCCGTCACCACCCCCGGACCCCTGCCCGCCGTGCTCAACATCGGCAGCGGAACGGCCGTCCCGGTACGGCAGTTGGTGCACGGCCTGGCGCGGCGGGCGGGCTTCCGGGGACGGGTGGAGGAGAGCACGGCCGGCTCGGCGCGCTCCGCGCAGGTGTCGTGGCAGTGCTCGGACATCTCCGCCGCGGCCCGGGCCCTCGGCTGGCGGCCGGTCCACAGCCTCGACGACGCGCTGGCCGCACTGTGGGCGGCCGAGGCGGAGCGCGTGCCGTGAGCCTGCTGGTACCGCTGTACGTGCACCCGGCCGAGGACCCCGGCGCCTGGCACCGGCTGATCGCGGCGGCGGACCGCACCTACGCGGTCGTCCTCAACCCGGCGAGCGGACCCGGCAGCGCCCCCGACCCGGCCTTCACGGCGGCTGCCCGGGCCCTGCGCGCGGCCGGTGCCCGCCTCCTCGGCTACGTCGACACCGACTACGGCGTCCGGGACCGGGACCGGATCACCGAGGACATGCGCCGCCACCAGGACTGGTACGGGGCCGACGGCTGCTTCCTGGACCGGGTCACCGCCGGTCCGGACGGCCTGCCCGCCTGCCGCCGTCTGGTCCGGGACCTGCGGCGGCTCGGTGCCGGCACCGTCGTTCTCAACCCGGGCGTCCACCCGGCGCCCGGCTACACCCGGCTGGGCGACCTGACCGTCACCTTCGAGGGGCACTGGTCGACGTACGTCTCGGCGTTCACCCGGCCGGCCTGGACCGCCCGGCACCCGCCGGACCGGCTGTGCCACCTGGTCTACGGCGTCCCCGAGGCCCTCGTCCCGCTCGCCGTCCGCACGGCACACGAGCGGGGCGCCGCGGTGTGCGGGCCGGTGACCGGCGAACCGCCCAACCCCTGGGCCGGGTTGAGCCCGGCGTTGACCGGTGGGGACGGTGTGGAAGGCTGAGCCGGGTCCGTATCCGCAGCACGGGAGGCAACCACCGGTATGGCCGTCATCCACGACACCACCCTCAAGCCGAGCAAGACGGAACTGCTCACCGACTGGCTGCCCACCCGCCCCTGGTACCGCGGTGGTCCCGGCGCGCCCGTGCTGGAGCGGTCCGGCGGGTTCCGGCTGGACGACCCCGACGGCGAGGTCGGCATGGAGTTCATCGTGGTCACCGACACCGCGAGCCCCGAGCGGACGGCGTACCTGGTGCCGCTCACCTACCGCGGGGCGCCGTCGGCGGGTGCCGAACACGCCCTGATCGGCACGATGGAGCACGGGGTGCTGGGCAAGCGCTGGGTCTACGACGGCTGTCACGACCCTGTGCTGTTCACCGAGCTGCTGGCGCTGATCGAGGGCCGGGCGCAGGCGATGGCGCAGAGCGTCAGCGACACACCCGACCACGAGGTGACCCGCTCCCACACCGGCGCCGCCCTCAGCCCCGACGGCCTCGCTCCCGAGCCGGCCGACGACCGGGACGGCACCCGTCTGCCCGCGCCCCACGGGACGGTCCTGGACGTCCACCGCGTTCTGACCCCCGTCGACGAGAATCCGCCCCTGCCCCCGCGGGGAGCGCTCGGGCATGTCGCCACCGGGTGGCCGGGTCCGGACGGCACCCGGCTGCGGGCCGTCCTCATGACCCTGCGCAACGCCTGATCCGGGCGCCGCCCACCGCCCACCGCCCCCCGTCCGCCGGCCGGCGGGCGGCGGGCGGCGCCGAGCGGCGGTGCCGCGCGTGGCGTCGGGGGAGGCCCGCCCACTTCATCCATCTGGCATGCACTGGTCAAATCTGTCACCCTTTCGGCAGTCGTCGCCCCGACCCCGTGGAGGCGCGACGGGCTCTTCGGCACAAGCGATCGCGCAAGCCCCGAACGCGGCCGCCCCGGCGAACCCCGGCCGGGCGGCCTTCGAGCAGGCCGGAACCCCGGCCGCCACGAAGGAGTAGCGTGTGAGAACCGCCCCCCACAAGGCCCTCGGCGCCGGTGCGCTCACCGTCGCCGCGGTGGCCGCCCTCGTACTCCCCGGCACCCCCGCCGCCGCCGCCGGTCCCGGCCCCGCCCCCGCCGCCTGCGCTCCCGCCCAGGTCGTCGCCAACGGGGGCTTCGAGAGCGGGACTTCACCGTGGACCCAGTCCCCCTCCACCGTGATCACCAGCCGCGCCGGCCAGACCGCCCACGGCGGCAGCTCCTACGCCTGGCTGGACGGCGCGGGCAGCACCCGCACCGACACCCTCAGCCAGAGCGTGACGATCCCCTCCGGGTGCACCACCGCCACCCTCGGCTTCTGGCTGCACACCGACACCGCCGAGACCACCACGTCCGTCGCCTACGACAAGCTGACGGCCAAGATCGGCAGCACGACGCTGGCCACCTACTCGAACCTGGACGAGAACACCGGCTACGTCCACAAGACGATCGACGTGTCGTCGTTCGCCGGCCGGACGGTGAACCTGTCCTTCACCGGGACCGAGGACTCCAGTCTCCGGACGAGCTTCGTCCTTGACGACATCACCCTCGACACCTCCGGCGGCACCACGCCACCACCGGCCGACTCCACCCGCACCCCCGCGGCACCCGCGTACACCGTGAATCTGAGCAGCGACACGAGCGGCACCGTCTGGACCGGGCGTGAGAGCGTCACCTTCACCAACGCCTCCGCCACCGCGCTCGGCGAGGTCTACCTGCGGCTGTGGGACAACTACCACGGCACCTGCGACGCCATGCCGGTCAAGGTCAGCAACGTCACCGGCGGCAGTGCCGGCGCCCTCTCCGTGGCCTGCACCGCCCTGAGGATCGACCTGCCGTCCCCGCTCGCCCAGGGCCAGTCCGCCACCATCGGCTTCGACCTGGGCATCACCGTGCCCAGCGGGGCCGACCGGTTCGGCCACGACGGCGCGTTCAGCTTCGTCGGCAACGCGCTGCCCGTCCTCGCGGTCCGCGACAGCGCGGGCTGGCACCTGGACCCGTACACCAACAACGGCGAGTCGTTCTACTCCCTGGCCGCCGACTTCAAGGTCACCCTGGACCACCCGGCCGGGCTGCTGGTCCCGGCCACCGGCACCTCCACGGACACACCCGGCTCCAGCGGCCGTACGGTCACCACGGCCACCGCCTCCGAGGTCCGCGACTTCGCCTGGGCCGCCGGACCGTTCACCAGGATCTCCGGCACATCGGCCGCCGGCGTCCCGGTGAACGTGTACTCCGTCTCGGGCATCAGTTCCTCCAGCGCCCAGTCGATGCTCAGCACCGCCAAGACGGCGGTCGACGCCCACGCGGCCCGGTTCGGCGCCTATCCCTACGGCGAACTGGACGCCGTCATCGACAACAACTACTGGTTCGGCGGCATGGAGTACCCCGGGTTCGTCCTGGACCTGGTCAGCACCACCGCCCTCACCCACGAGATCGCCCACCAGTGGTGGTACGGCATCGTCGGCGACGACGAGTACACCAGCCCCTGGCTGGACGAGTCGTTCACCGACTACGCCACCGACCTCGCCCAGGGCAAGACCGGCAGCAACTGCTGGAGCAGCGTCTCCTGGGCCTCCGGCACCGAGAAGATCACCAACTCGATGGCCTACTGGGACGCGCACTCCTCGCGGTACTCCACCGTCGTCTACGGCTACGGCAAGTGCGCCCTGCACGACCTGCGGCGCGTCCTCGGTGACACGGCCATGGCCAAGCTGCTGAAGGACTACGCCACCGCGCACTGGTACGGGGTGTCCACCACGGCCGAGTTCAAGGCGGCGGCCCAGGCCGCCACGAGCACGGACCTGACCTCCTTCTGGACCCAGCACCGCATCGACGGCTGACGACCACCCGAACGGGTAAAGACCGGCCGCGGATGGCGTCGTTGGGAGGTACCCGGGGTGCGGGACGACCCGACCCCGGGTCAGATGGAGGGCGTGCGAAACTTCATAACTCCCTTCCGCGGCCCGTCCCCCCTGTGCCTCACCGGCACCCTGACCGGCCTCCTCCTGTTCCTGTCCAGCGCCCCGGCCGTGCCCCTGCCGGCCGGAGGCGCTCCCGTACGCGGCACTGCCTACATGGGCATCGGCGTACTCGCCCACGACGGCTCCGACGGCACCCCGCCCCCGGCCCCCCGCGCCTCCCAGGCCGAGGGCGTCGACGTCTCCAGCTACCAGGGAGCCGTCGACTGGAAGACGCTGTGGGGCGCCGGCACCACGTGGGCCTACACGAAGGCCACCGAGGGCACCTCCTACACCAACCCCTACTTCAGCAAGCAGTACACGGGTGCGTACGACACCGGCCTGATCCGCGGCGCCTACCACTTCGCGACCCCGGACACCGCCGGCGGCGCCGCCCAGGCCGACTACTTCGTGCAGCACGGCGGCGGCTGGTCCAAGGACGCCAAGACGCTGCCCGGAGCCCTCGACATCGAGTGGAACCCGTACGGCGACGACTGCTTCGGCAAGTCCAAGAGCGGCATGGTCAGCTGGATCCGCGACTTCCTCAACCGGTACAAGTCCCGCACCGGCCGTGACGCGGTCATCTACACGGCCACCAGCTGGTGGACCCAGTGCACCGGCGGCTACGCCGGCTTCGGCGCGACCAACCCACTGTGGATCGCGCGTTACGCCTCCACGGTCGGACCGCTGCCTGCGGGCTGGAAGGCACACACCATGTGGCAGTACACCTCCACCGGCAAGACGGTCGGCGACCACGACCGCTTCAACGGACCCAAGGACGCGGTGCGGGACTTCGCCACCGGCTGAGTGCCCACCGCCGTCGCCCAGTCCACGTCCACGTCGTCGAAGAGCAACTCGTGCTCGCGGGCCCGCATCGCCGCGATCGCCGCCCGGCGCGGGCGGTGAGCCGGATCAGCGAGGAACGGCGGTGCGCGGGGTTCGCCAGGCTCTCCACCAGCCCCTGGCACGTGGCCTCGTCCACCATGCGCGGACGAACTGCCGGCTGAGCGCCTGCGCCCGGCCATCTGCGGGACCGTCACAGGCCCTCGCGCGCGCAGCAGATCCAGCACCGTGCGCACGCCGACCGGGAGACCCTCGGTCGGCGGTGGCCTGCTCCACCTTGCGGTGCCCCCGCCGGTAAAGCGGGCCGACCAGATCGAAGACCTCGATGAGGTGGTCGGCCAGCTCGTCCGGGTCCGGTTCGGCGGTGGGCGCGGGGGCGGGGACGGTGGGCTCGTCCTTCACGCGACCATCCGCCGGCCTCCCGTCCGGGGAACTGGTGACGACGGCCGAGGTCTGCGCGGGCCTCGGCCTCGTCGGCGACCGCTGCCTCAGCCGCCCCGCCCACCGCAACGCGTCGGTCACCCTCATGGCGGCCGAGCGGCTGCCGCAGCCGGGGCCAACGTCCTGCTGGGGTGGGCCCGGCCGTGTCCGGTGTGCGGGGGGACCAAGGGGGACAGTGACGCCGTCCGGCCGGAGCCGGCCGGGGTGACGATCCTGG
This sequence comes from Streptomyces sp. NPDC014991, assembly GCF_043080665.1. NCBI lineage: Bacteria > Bacillati > Actinomycetota > Actinomycetes > Kitasatosporales > Streptomycetaceae > Streptomyces > Streptomyces sp. NPDC014991. The sequence continues at coordinate 234,464 of NZ_JBIBVY010000007.1, read as the reverse complement.
CGAGTACACCGGCCGGCCGAGGCCGCGCTCACGCGCCGGAGGCGGCCAGTTGGCCGGCCAGCCGGTGGGCCTGGGCGAGCAGCGCGCCGTACGTGGCGACCTCGTCGGGATCGTCCCTGACGGAGCGGGCGAGGTCCCGGCGCAGCTCGGTGAGCGTGTCGCGCAGCCGCGCCGCGGCCTCGTGCAGCTCGTCCTCGCAGGCGTCGCCGAACCGGCTGTGGCTGTACAGCCACAGCGCGTGGGCGGTCTGGCGCAGGAACTCGGCGTAACGGCGGGCCGGCCCGGGCCGCGGCCGGTGCGGCGCTCCGTCCTCGGCGGCTGCCTCCATGACCGTGCGGGTCACCCCCGCGGTGTGGACGGCCGCGTAGTCCAGGACCAAGAGCGCGTCGTCGTACTCCTTGCCGGGTGGCGGCGCGGCGCCGGCGCGCCGCCGCCGCAGGTTCACCCGCAGGCTCTCCCGGCTCCGCTCGACCGCCGAGCGGGCCTCCTCCACCAGCCGGTACAGCCGCAGGGCCCGCTCGTGCCAGGCGCCGGCCTCCTCTGCGTCCCAGCGTCCCCCGGCCAGCCCGTCCGCCACGTCCCGCAGGATGTCGTGGGCCTCCTCGGTCGCGTCCTGGAGCACGGCGCGGGTGTCGCGCAGATACAGCGGCGGCCGTACCAGCGCGTTGACGGTGATGCCGACGACCGCCCCGAACAGGGCCTCGGTGAGCCGGGCCGTGGAGGTGGCGACGCTCACGGGCCCGTTGGTGAGGACGAACAGGGCGCCGGTGGCCGCGTTGATGCCCTGGCTGCCCAGCCGCCGCCACCGGCCGAGCAGCATGGCCAGGGGGAGGACGACCGCCATCGCGGCCACGGTGCTGTGCAGCAGCAGCCCGGCCGCGGTGGCGGCGATCGTGCCGGCCCCGATCGCGGCGAGCTGTTGCAGTCCGTGGGCGATCGACCGGTACACGGTCGTCTCCACCAGGACGACCGCCACCCAGGGCGCGACGAACGCCACCGGCGCGTGCAGCCACCACCCCGCCACCACCCAGGCCAGCCACGCGGCCAGCGCGGCCTTCACCGCCTGGAGGGCCATGTCCCTTTCCCGGCCCGGTCCCGTCCAGGCCTGTCGCACCGTGTGTACCGCGTCCGACAGATCACGTCGTACACCCTGCAAGGTCATTCCCGTCCCACGCATTGTGACCCGGGTGCCACCGGTCGGCCCCGTCCATGCACCCACCCGTACACGGGCACTGTGACGATGCACACCACCCCGTGGCGGGCCGGGCCGTCAGGGGGGCACCGCGCGCAGGGCACGCAGCACCGACCAGACCACCGAGACCAGCGGGACCGCCACGACGGCACCGATCACCCCCGCGACGACGCTGCCCGCGATGACGGACAGCGCGACGACGAGCGGGTGCAGCCGTACCGCCCAGCTCATCACCAGCGGATGCAGCACATGCCCCTCCAGCTGGCCGATCACGACGATCAGGACCAGCACGCACGCCGCCGTGAAAGGTCCGCGCCCGGCGAGCGCGACGACCGTGGCGACCGCCAGGGCGACCGGTGAGCCCACCAGCGGCACGAACGCCGCGAAGAACTCCAGCAGGGCCAGCGGCAGCGCGAGGGGCACCCGCAGCACCAGCAGGGCGACACCGACCAGTACGGCGTTGGTGGCGGCCACGATGATGATGCCCCGCGTGTACCCGGCGAAGCTGTGCCAGGCCGCCCGCCCCGCCCGGTCCCAGGCCGCACGGGCACCGCCGGGCAGCAGCTGGTCGCGTGCCCAGCCCCACAGGTGCTCGCCGGAGTGGATGAAGAACACCGACGCGAACAGCGCGAGCGCGCCGCCCGCGGCCACCTCCACCACCCGGCCGAACTCGCTGACCGCACTGCTGAGCAGGGCTGCCCGGTGTGCGGAGACATAGCCCGTCAGCTGGTCCTGGAGGGCGGAGAGCCGGTCCGGGCTGATCCGGAACGGTGGCCGTTGCAGCCACTCCTGGATGCGGTGCGTACCGCCGCGCAGGTCGCCCACCAGCCGGCCCGACTCGCCCGCCACCGCCCTGCCCACCAGGGCGAGCAGGGCCAGCAGGAGCAGCAGGCTGCCGATCAGCGCCACGGCCACGGCGACCGGTCGCGGCAGGAACCGGCCGAGCAGGTCGGCGAGCGGGCGCAGGACGGACGTCACGACCAGGGCGAGGAACAGGGCCACGGCGATCAGCTGGAAGCTGCCGAGGACGCTGAAGACGCCGTAGACGACGATGCCGACGAGGATCAGCCGCCAGGAGAAGGCCGCGGCGACCCACAGCCACGGCACCGTCCGCTCGGCCGGCGGCGCCGGCGGCTCCGGTCGGGGCGGCGCCGGCAGCCGCACCGAGTAGGCCGGCCGGCTGCCCAGCACCCGGCCGGCGGCCCGCCGCCCGCCGCCTCGCTTGGACACCCGTCGGCGCTCCTCGCCCACCACCGTTCGCGCCTCCTCGCCACGCATGACGGTCGGTCACCTCCACAGCACCGTAAGCACAGGGTGGCGAAGGGGCGCGCCGAGCGCCCCCGCCGGGCTCCCTCGGCGGCCCGCGCACGGCGCCCGGCGGGGGGCGGCCGAACGGGCGTGCGGAGGTGAAGGGACCCGCAATGCCGAGGGGGCGGACGGGCGCTCGTCCGGACGGCGGCGGCCGTAAGGGAGGGCATCCGTACCGGACCTCGGCGGACCGGGCTGAAGGCCCGGTCCGCCGCCGTGCCGACGGGCCGGCCCGGTTCCGGGCGGTCACAGGACCTTCACAGCCGGCGAGGGTGGACGTGCCGGAGGGGGGCACTCGCGTCGGTGTCCCCGGCAGGGAGGGGGAACCTCCAGTGATCATCGTCGCGGTTCTGCTGTTCCCGGTCCTCGGCCTCCTGCTGTACGGGCTGGACCAGGTCGAGGACCGGTGGGTGCTGCGGCCTCCGGCGTCCCGTCGCTCCCGGCACCGCCGGGAGCGCGCGGCACACCGTCGGTGACCGGCATCCCGCCGCACCCGCGGTGACGGGCGATCGCCTTCCCGAGTTCGGCTCGCTCGGACTCGGGAAGCGCGCCGCCCTGCGCGTGGTCCAGGACGTGCTCGGCGACCGTCCGCAGCTTGGTGTTGGTGCGCTGGGAGACGTCCCGAAGCACCCGCCAGGCGTCTTCCGGCGCCATCCGCCCCAGGACGACCACGACGCCGATGGCCTGGTCGATCACGGCGTGCGAGGTGATCGCGCGCCGCAGCTGCTCGTTCTCCTCGTGCATCCGGTGGTGTTCGGTCACCAGGTCGGTGGTCGAGAGGAGGACGAGCGGCTTGTTCCGGGAGACGGCGAAGAAGGCCATTGGAGCACCTGTTCGAGGTGGGGGGCGTCACTGCTTCACCTGCCCCCGGTGAGCGCATGCACACGAATCCGACCAGTGACGCCGGTCCCGGTCACGCCGTGCCGGTCCGCGCCGGTACGGCGCACGTCATCGGGGTGCGACGGTGCCCGCCGTGGGCCGCGCTCCCGGGCGCGGCGCCAGCTGCCCTACACGGCCCGGCTCGTCGGCAGCAGCTCGCGGATGTCGGCGGGCAGCGCCCCGGCCATCCGTTCGGTCAGTTCCGGGGCGAGGGCGGCGTCCAGCACCTCCAGGACGGCGGCGGCCTCCCGCAGCGCCGTGTCCTCGTCGGTGCCGGCCCGGACGGCGATGCGTCCGGCGAAGGCGGTCAGCCCGAACCGTTCGCCCGACGTGCCGGAGTCGGGCCCGGCCGAGGCGTCGGCCGCCTCCCGCATGGCCGCCGCCATGTCGTGCGGCAACTGGGCGGCCACATGCCGGGCCAGCCCGGTCGGCAGCCGTTCCGACAGCGTGGTCACCACTGCGTGCGCGGCCCGCTCGGCCGTTCCCCGGTCGGGCAGCTGGGCCAGCGCCTGCACCTTTCCGATCATCTCGTCGTGCCGCATGAGGCCGGTCCCTTCGCGCGAAGTCCTGACGGCAACGCCGTCCCGCGGGCGTGGCGGCCCCGCACGGGTACCCCCGCAGCCGCGCCGCGTCACCGTCGCCGGAGGCCCTGTGCCGTCGTCGCCGTGGCGCGGGGCCGGCGTCGACGGCGTAGGATCGCTGATCATCGTGCGAGGTGCGCATGACAGGAATAGGACTGGCCGCACCGCTGTGGGACATCCACAACGGGCAGGAGCCGCGGCAGCTGGCCGAAATCGGACTGGCGCTCGTGCTGTCCAGCCTGATCGGCTGGGAGCGCGCGGCCCAGCAGAAGAGCGCGGGCCTGCGCACCCACACGCTGGTCGGCATCGCCAGCGCGCTGATGATGGAGGTCTCCCAGCACGGGTTCAGCGCGGTGCTGGGCCTGGAGAACGTGTCCTTCGACCCCTCCCGCGTCGCGTCGCAGATCGTCTCCGGGATCGGCTTCATCGGCGGCGGCCTGATCTTCGTACGACGTGACGCCGTACGGGGCCTGACGACGGCCGCCACCGTCTGGCTGACCTGTGCGGTCGGCATGGCCTGCGGTGGCGGGCTGCCCGTACTCGCGGTGGTGGTGACGGCGCTGCACTTCCTGGTGGTGCGGGGCTACCCACGGCTCTCCCGCCGTCTGGTCCCCGGCACGGCCGCCGCCACCTTCGAGGCGCGCCTGACCTACCGGACCGGCTCGGCGCTGCTGCCGCGCCTGATGGAGGACTGCACCCGGCGCGGCTTCCGGATCGTCCAGGTCAAGGTCGAACGGCTGCCCGACCGCACTGACGCCGCCGCCCGGGTCCTGCTGCGGCTGGAGGGCACCGCGGACCCCTCGTGGCTGGCGTCGGAACTCTTCCAGGACGACGGTGTACTCGATGTGGAGCTGACCACCGCGGCGGACGACGAATAGCCCGCACGGGGGAGGGGCCTGTCCGCGCGACGGCACCCGCGCGGGGGGACGAACGGCGCACGAGTGACCGCCCGCGCGGCACGGCGAACCGTCCGCGCGGGCGGTGGCACGGCCGGGTCAGTCGTCGGTCGCCTGCTGGGTCCACGTCCAGGCGTAGTGCAGCCAGTCGGACACGGTCAGCGCGCTCAGGCCCCCGCACACCAGCCGGGTGAGCCGGGGTGCCGCCGCGTAGGAGCAGACCAGGGCGCCGGCGGTCCAGGCGGCGGTACAGAACGGGCAGGCCAGCAGGTCGCCGACGGCCCGCCGGGGCCCGCTGCCCCGGGGTTCGTCCATGACCTCGCTGGCCTCGCCCTCGCCCGTACGGCGGGTGAAGGGTGCCCGCAGAAAACTGGTGATCTTGGCTCGGGTCAGTACCCTCGACGCCTTGTAGGTCGCCGTGCCGAGCAGTGCGACGTCCCACGGCGGCACCTCCTCCGGCAGCCGGACTCCGCGCTGCCGGGCCACGACCGCGAACGTGCCGACGCCCGCCGCGAAGACGGAGGCGAGAGCCGCGTATCCCGCGAGGGGAACCTCGCCCTGGTCGTCGTAGCCTGCGGCGTCCGTCGTCATGAGACCTCCCGTACCTGTGTTCACGTGCCCTTCGGTGGGCGCGCACCGAGTTCCCTCGGCCGCGGGGGCGACACGTGACCTTCCGGCGCGTCACCCGGCAAAACCGTGTACGACGTGGGACAGGACACATATGACCTGGTTCGCACCCCCTCCCGGGCGCCCCCGGTGCCGGGCTACCGTGACGTCGAGCCCTTTCCCCTGCGCACCTCGGACGGCCCGGCTGTGCTCACTGACCTGTCTCCCCTGATAGCCGCGACGGCACGCTGGCTGACCGTCGCCTACCCGCCGTGCGGTGGCGCGCTGGCCGCCGCGCTGTGCGAAGCGCAGGCCCGGCAGGCCGTGACCGTGGCCGCCTGGCTGCGGTACCCCACCGAGACCGACGCGGCCCTGGTCGCCCTGGCCGGCCCCGGGGGCGCGGCCCGCCTCGACTGGCTCAGCGGCGCCGAGCCGGCCGACGGTCACCCGGCCGGGGAATGGGCGTGGCGCACCTGGGTGGACGAGATCGTGGCCAGCTGGGCCGCCGCGCTGCTCTCCGACGCCGAACTGGCCGGGGCGGCCGTCGCCGCACTCGCCGGGGGCGGCCACACCGCGTCCGCGCCGGTCGAGTTCCGCCGGCTGCTCGCCCCCGACGCCGGCGACCGTCGCGCCGCCGCCCTGCTGCGCCACCCCGACCTGCTCGCCCCGGTGGCCGAACTCCACCAGGACCAGCTCCTCGACCGCCTCGCCCCCGGCCGGCCCCTCGCGGCCTGACCCCCTCCCGGGCGGTCCACGACGGACGGCGCACCCCGCCGCTCACGCCCCTGCCCGGCGTCAGCGATCGATCACCGCGGCCCCGCCGGAGAGCGCCGGACGGTCACCGCGATCCCCGAGGCGCCGCCCGAAGCGCGCCGCGCCGAACCGGCCGGGCGTGGCAGACGGCCTCGTGACCCCGCCGTGCGATCCGGATGGCGGAAGGGACCCGGGCGAGGCGGGCGAAACGCCGTGGCGGTTCTTCACCGCACCCCGGCGAACGACGACCATGCCGTGCCATGGACATCCTGCTGGTCGCCAGCGCGTTCAACAGCCTCTCCCAGCGCGTGTACGCCGAACTGTCGGACCTCGGGCACCGGGTGGACGCGGTGCTCGCCGCACACGGCCCCGACCCGGTCCGCGCCGCCGTGCGCGAGCTGCGGCCGGAGCTGATCATCGCGCCGATGCTCAGGACGGCCCTGCCCGAGGACGTGTGGCGCGACCACACCTGCCTGATCGTGCACCCGGGCCCGCCCGGCGACCGCGGCCCGTCCGCCCTGGACTGGGCCATCGCCGGCGGGGCGGAACAGTGGGGCGTGACCGTGCTCCGGGCCGAGGCGGCGATGGACGCGGGCGCGATCTGGGCGGCCGAGCCGTTCCCCGTGCCGCCCGTCGGCAAGAGCGACCTCTACCGCAACGAGGCCTCCGACGCCGCCGTCACCGCCGTCCTGACGGCCGTACGGCGCTACGCCGAAGGCGCGTACAAACCCCTCCCTCAGACCGACGCCTCGGTCACGGTCGTCTGGCGCGACTTCTTCCGGCAGGAGCAGCGGCGGATCGACTGGGAGCGCGACGACACCGAGACGGTGCTGCGCACGCTCCGCGGCGCCGACTCCCAGCCGGGCGTCCTGGACGAACTGCTCGGCCGCCAGGTGTTCCTGCACGGCGGGCACCCCGAGGACCGGCTGCGCGGCCGCCCCGGCGCCCTGCTGGCCCAGCGCGCCGGAGCCGTCTGCCGGGCCACCCGGGACGGCGCGGTCTGGATCCCGGAACTGCGTCCCCGCCGCGACTCCGGCGACCCGGCGCCCTTCCGCCGCCCGGCCGCCTCGGTGCTCGCCTCCCACCAGCCCGGTCTGCGGCTCCCGGACGACCCCGCACCCCTGGAACTGCCGCCCGGCCGGCGCACCTGGACCGACATCCGCTACCGGCAGCACGGCGACGCCGGCTTTCTCACCTTCTCCTTCCCGGGCGGCGCGATGAGCACCGACCAGTGCCGCAGGCTGCTCGCCGCGTACACGGAGGCCCTCACCCGCCCCACCCGCGTCCTCGTCCTCGGCGGGACACGTGACTTCTTCTCCAACGGCATCCACCTGAACGTCATCGAGGCCGCCCCCGACCCGGCCCAGGAGTCCTGGACGAACCTCGACGCCATGGACGACCTCGTGGAGGCCGTGCTGCGCACCACCGACCGGCTGGTGGTGGCCGCCCTCGCCGGCAACGCCGCGGCCGGCGGGGCCATGCTTGCCCTCGCCGCCGACCAGGTGTGGTGCCGCACGGGCGTCGTCCTCAACCCGCACTACCGGCGCATGGGCCTGTACGGCTCCGAGTTCTGGACCTACACCCTGCCGCGCCGTGTCGGCCCCGGCCACGCCCGCCGGCTGACCACCGAGGCACTGCCGGTCAGCGCCGCGTCCGCCGAACGGCTCGGCCTCGTGGACCGGCTGGTGCCGGCCGCACCGCAGGACTTCGCGGCCGAGGTGCGGCGCCTGGCGACCGCGCTCGCCGCCGCCCCGGATCTCGCCCGGCGGATCGCCGCCAAGGCGGCGGCCCGCGCGGCGGACGAGCGGGAACGGCCCCTGGCCGACCACCGGCAGGCGGAACTTGCCCGCATGCACGCCGTCTTCTTCGACCCCGGGGCCCCCTACCACGCCCTGCGCTCGGCCTTCGTCCGCAAGACACCCGCCGGCTCACCCCGGCCGCTCGCCCCGGCCGCCGGAGCCGTCCGGTGACGCCACGGATCCTGGTGGCCGGTGTCGGCAACATCTTCCTCGCCGACGACGCCTTCGGCCCGGAGGTGATCCGCGCGCTGGGACAGCGCCCGCTGCCGCCCGGGGTGCGGGTGCGCGACTACGGCATCCGCGGCATGGACCTCGCCTACGACCTGCTGGCCGGCTGCGCCACCGCCGTCCTGGTCGACGCGGCTCCGCGCGGGCACCACCCCGGCACCCTCTCACTGATCGAGGCCGAACCCCCCGACGCGACCGTCGCGCCCGAGGCCCACGGCATGGACCCGGCGAAGGTACTGGCCCTGGCCAGGCACCTGGGCGACGAGCCCCTGCCCAGGGTCCTCGTGCTGGCCTGTGAACCCGGCGTCCTGCCGGCCGGCGACGACCTCCTCGGGGGACTGAGCGCACCGGTGCGGGACGCGGTCGGCCGGGCGGTGGACGCGCTGCACGCGCTCGTGCCCGCCCTGCTCCACGATCCGGCCGGCCCTCTGCCCCCGTTGGGCCGCCCGGTGGAATCCGGCCCCCCGCACCCGGCTGCGCTGCGCGCGACGGCGCCCGGCGGCCCCCAGAATCGGTGAGACGCCGGACCGTACGGGATGCGGTCCGCGTCCCGTCACCCCATCCGAGGAGCAGCGCCCATGTGCCGGTCCGACGTCAGACAGGCCGTCCTGGCGAAGAACGACGACCTGGCCGCGAGCCTGCGCGGCGACCTCGCCCGGCAGGGCGTGACCGTGGTCAACCTGCTGTCCAGCCCCGGCAGCGGCAAGACGGAACTCCTGGGCCGGGTCCTGGCCCGCGCGGTGGAGCGCGGCATCCCGGTGGCCGCGCTCACCGCGGACCTGGCCACCGAGAACGACGCCGTCCGGCTGGCCCGTTCCGGTGCCCCTGTCCAGCAACTGCTCACCGACGGACTGTGCCACCTGGAGGCCCGTCAGGTCCGGGCCCGGCTGACGGGCTGGCTGCCGCCGGACACCTCCGTGCTGTTCGTGGAGAACGTCGGCAACCTGGTCTGCCCGGCCGCCTACGACCTCGGCGAGACCCTGCGCATCGTGCTGATGGCCGTCACCGAGGGCGAGGACAAGCCGCTGAAGTACCCGACGGCGTTCGGCTCCGCCCATCTCGTCGTGATCACCAAGACCGACCTCGCCGGGCCGGCCGGCTTCGACGAGAGCCTCTTCCACGAGAACGTGCACCAGGTCAACCCGGGCGTGGAGATCGTACGATCCTGCGCCCGGACCGGTTCCGGTGTCGGCACCCTGCTCGACCGCGCCCTCGCCGCCCGCGGCGGAACCCCGCCGCACCGCCCACCGCTCGCCCCCCACCCGCACGTCCACCACCCCGATTCCGCCACCGTCGCGTGACCGCGCCCGCCACCGGCCCGGTCCGCCGCCGCATCACCGTGCGCGGCACGGTGCAGGGTGTCGGTTTCCGGCCCTACGTACACCGGCTGGCCGCCACTCTCGCCCTGCCCGGGTTCGTGAGCAACACCGCCGACGGCGTGCTCATCGAGGTCGAGGGCCCGCCCGACGAGGTGGACCTGTTCGTCCGCCGGCTGGCCGAGCAGCCGCCCCCGCTGGCGACCGTGACCGGCGTCGGCTGTGAGGACGTCCCCGCCACCGGCGCCACCGGCTCCTTCGGCATTCGTCCCACCGAGCGGTCCGCGGGCCGCACGCACCTCCCGCCCGACACCGCGACCTGCGCCGACTGCCTGCGCGAACTGGCCGACCCCGGGGACCGCCGCTACCGCCATCCCTTCCTGACCTGCACCCACTGCGGCCCCCGCTTCACCATCGCCACCGGCATGCCCTACGACCGCGCCGCCACCACCATGGCCGGCTTCCCGATGTGCCCCGCCTGCGCCCGGGAGTACGGCGACCCTGCCGACCGGCGCTTCCACGCCCAGCCCGTCGCCTGCCCCGACTGCGGTCCCCGGCTCACCCTGGTCCCGGCCGACGGCAGCGGGGTCCGCCCGGCCCGGGACGCGGCGGCCCTCGCGGCCGCCCGCGCGCTGCTCACCGCCGGGCGGATCGTCGCCGTCAAGGGCGTCGGCGGCTACCACCTGGCCTGCGACGCCACCGACGACCGGGCCGTCACCGCCCTGCGCGACCGCAAGGAGCGCGGCGGCAAGGCTTTCGCGGTGATGTGCGCGGACCTGACCACGGCCGAACGCATCGCGGTCCTCTCCGACGCGGAACGCGACGCCCTCACCGGCGCCCACCGCCCCGTCGTCCTGCTGCGCCGCCGCACACCCCCCGACGGCCTCCGTCTCGCCGGCCAGGTCTGCCCCGGCAGCCCGCACGTCGGCGTGATGCTGCCCTACACCCCCGTCCACACGCTGCTGTTCGGGCTGCCCGGCGATCCCCCCGGCCCCCGGGTCCTCGTCATGACCAGCGGCAACCGCTCCGGTGAGCCCATCGTCACCGACGACACCCAGGCACTGACCCGGCTGGCCGGCCTCGCCGACGCCTGGCTCAGCCACGACCGCCCCATCGCCTCCCCGTGCGACGACTCCCTCCTGCGCGTCCGCCCCGACGGCACCGCACAGGTCCTGCGCCGCTCCCGCGGCTACGTTCCCCGCCCGGTGCGCCTGCCGGTCCCGGTCCGGCCCACGCTCGCCGTCGGCGGCGACCTCAAGAACGTCCTCTGCCTGGGCGAGGGCGACCACGCCTGGTTCGGGCCGCACATCGGCGACATGGGCCGGCTGGCCACCCTGGAGGCCGCCGAGCGGGCCGAGCGGCACCTCACCCGCCTCACCGGAGTCGTCCCCCGGCGGGTGGCCGCCGACCGGCACCCCGGCTACCACTCGACCCGCCGGGCGCGGGCCCGGGCCGACCGGCTCGGCCTGTCCGGGCCGGTGCTGGTGCAGCACCACCACGCCCACATCGCCGCCACGATGGCCGAGCACGGCCTGGACGGCACCACACCCGTCATCGGCGTCGCCTTCGACGGCACCGGCTACGGCGACGACGGCACGGTGTGGGGCGGCGAGGTGCTGCTCGCCGACTACACCGGCTACCGGCGCTTCGCCCACCTGACCCCCGCCCCGCTGCCCGGCGGAGACGCCGGTGTGGCCAATCCCTGCCGAACGGCCCTGGCCCGGCTGTGGGCGGCGGGGCTGCCGTGGACGCGGGAGCTGCCGAGCGTCACCGCCTGCTCGGACACCGAACGCGCGGTGCTGCGGCGCCAGCTGGAACGACAGCTGGCCTGTGTGCCGTCCTCCGGCATGGGGCGGCTCTTCGACGCCGTCTCCTCGCTCGTCGGCCTGTGCCACCGGGCCGGCCACGAGGCGCAGGCCGCCCTGGCACTGGAGGCGGCGGCGCTGGAGGCCGCGGGCGAGGACGCCGTGGCCTACCCCTTCGGCCTCAGCGGTACGGACAGCCTCACGTGCAGCCCCACGCCGATGCTGCGGGCGCTCCTGCACGACCAGGCCCGCGGCACGCCCGCCCCCGTACTCGCCGCCCGCTTCCACCACGGCGTCGCGCGGGCCGTCACGGAGATCTGCCGCCGCGCCCGCACGGCCACCGGCCTGGCCACCGTCGCCCTCACCGGCGGCGTCTTCGCCAACGCCCTGCTGGAGGAGGAGTGCGCCGCCCTGCTCGGCCGGGACGGGTTCACGCTCCTGCGGCACGGCGAAGTCCCCCCGAACGACGGCGGTCTCGCGCTCGGCCAGCTGATGGTCGCGGGAACGGCCGTCCACCACGAGACGGAGTGACCCATGTGTCTGGCAGTGCCCGGCAAGGTCGTGTCCATCGACCATCGCGCCGACCCGCTCACCGGGCTGATCGACTTCGGCGGAGTGCAGAAACAGGCGTGTCTGGAATACCTCCCCGATGTGCGGGTGGGGGAGTACGTCATCGTCCACGTCGGCTTCGCGCTGCAGCGCCTGGACGAGGAGTCGGCCCGCGCGTCCCTGGAGCTGTTCGAGCAACTCGGGCTGCTGGAGGAGGAGTTCGGTGACGCCTGGGAGCAGGCGGCCCGGCAGGAGAGCGGAAGTGAGACCCGGTGAAGTACATCGACGAGTTCAACGACCCCGCCCTGGCACACCGGCTGCTGGACGAGATCCGCGCCACCGCCACCCGCCCCTGGGCGCTCATGGAGGTCTGCGGCGGCCAGACCCACTCCATCATCCGCCACGGCATCGACCAACTCCTGCCGGAGCAGGTGGAGCTGATCCACGGCCCCGGCTGTCCGGTGTGCGTCACGCCCCTGGACGTCATCGACAAGGCACTGGAGATCGCCGCCCGTCCCGGCGTGATCTTCTGTTCCTTCGGCGACATGCTCCGCGTGCCGGGCACCGACCGGGACCTGTTCCGCGTCAAGGGCGAGGGCGGTGACGTACGTGTGGTGTACTCCCCGCTCGACGCCCTCGACCTCGCCCGCAAAAACCCGGACCGCCAGGTCGTCTTCTTCGCGATCGGCTTCGAGACGACGGCGCCCGCCAACGCCATGGCCGTGCACCAGGCGCGCAGGCTCGGCCTCGACAACTTCACCCTGCTGGTGTCCCACGTCCGGGTCCCCCCGGCGATCGAGGCCATCATGACCGCACCCGGCTGCCGGGTGCAGGGCTTCCTGGCCGCCGGTCACGTGTGCAGCGTGATGGGCACCGCCGAGTACCCGGAGCTGGCCGCGAGGCACCGGGTGCCGATCGTCGTGACCGGGTTCGAGCCGCTCGACATCCTCGAAGGCATCCGCCGCGCCGTCCACCGGCTGGAGCGCGGCGAGTACGGGGTGGACAACGCCTACCCGCGGGCCGTACGCGACCAGGGCAACCCGGCGGCCATGCGCATGATCGAGGAGGTCTTCGAGGTCACCGACCGCAACTGGCGCGGCATCGGACCCATCCCGGCCAGCGGCTGGCGGCTGACCGACGCCTTCCGCGCCTACGACGCCGAGCACCGCTTCGACGTCACCGGCATCCGCACCGAGGAACCCGCCGTGTGCCGGGCCGGCGAGGTCCTGCAAGGGCTGATCAAGCCGACCGAGTGCGAGGCGTTCGGCACGTCCTGCACCCCGCGCACCCCGCTCGGCGCCACCATGGTCTCCAGCGAGGGTGCCTGCGCCGCCTACTACCTGTACCGCCGGATGAACGCCCCGGCACCACAGGGATCCCGTATCCCTCAGGAGGAGATGAACTCCGTTGGCTGACCTCGCCACCGAAGCCACCGAAGCCACCGCGGCCGCCGCGACGGCCGTCGACCCCGCCGGCTGGACCTGCCCGGCGCCCCTGCGCGACCAGCCGGTCGTCGTCATGGGCCACGGCGGAGGCGGCGCCCTGTCCGCCGAGCTGATCGAACAGGTCTTCACCCCCGCGTACGGCAACCCCGTCCTGGCCGCCCTCACCGACTCCGCCGTCCTCGACCTGGGCGGCGCCCGGCTGGCCTTCTCCACCGACTCCTACGTCGTACGCCCGCTGTTCTTCCCCGGCGGCAGCCTCGGCGACCTGGCCGTCAACGGGACCGTCAACGACCTGGCGATGAGCGGCGCCCGGCCCGCGTACCTGTCCACCGCCTTCATCCTCGAGGAGGGCGTGGAACTGGCCGTGGTGGAGCGCGTCGCCCAGGCCGTCGGCGCGGCGGCCAGGGCGGCGGGCGTCACCGTCGCCACCGGTGACACCAAGGTCGTGGAGTCCGGGCACGGCGACGGCGTCTACGTCACCACCGCCGGCGTCGGCCTCGTGCCCGACGGCGTCGACATCCGCCCGCAGCGCGCCCGGCCGGGCGACGCCGTCATCGTCAGCGGCCCCATCGGCCTGCACGGCGTGGCCATCATGAGCGTGCGGGAAGGCCTGGAGTTCGGGGTCGAGATCGCCTCCGACACCGCGCCCCTGGCGGACCTCGTGGCGGCCATGCTGGCGGTCACGCGGGACATCCACGTCCTGCGCGACCCCACCCGGGGCGGCCTCGGCGCGTCCCTCAACGAGATCGCCCGCGCCTCCGGCACCGGGGTCCGGCTGCGTGAACGGGCCGTCCCCGTCCCGGACGAGGTCGCGAACGCCTGCGGCTTCCTCGGCCTGGACCCCCTGTACGTCGCCAACGAGGGCCGGCTCGTCGCGTTCGTACCCCCGGAGCACGCCGAGGCGGTGCTGGCGGCCATGCGCGCCCATCCGCGGGGCGCCGGCGCGGCGCTCATCGGCGAGTGCGTGGCCGACCACCCGGGCATGGTGGTCGTCGCCACCGGCCTCGGCGGCACCCGCGTGGTGGACCTGCCGCTGGGGGAGCAGCTGCCCCGCATCTGCTGAGCGGCCGGGCGGTGCCGGCCCCCGCCCTCAGGGCGGGACCGGCACCGCTTCGACCCCCGTGATCTCCAGCTCGCGCCCGCTGCGCAGCTCCCGTGAGGGCCGGTCGCAGCGCGGGCACCAGAAGAACGGCGGCATGCCGACCGCGAACTCCTCGGCGCACTCCCCGCACCAGGCCCGGGCGGGCACCCGCTCGACCACGAGCCGGGCCGCCGCGAGGGCCGTACCGTCACGGGCCACCTCGAAGGCGAAGTGCAGCGCGTCCGGCACCACACCCGCCAGCTCACCGACCCGGACGCTCACCGACGAGACTCCGCCGGCGCCGTCCGCCCGGGCGATCTCCCCGGCCTGCTCCACGATCGCGGTCGCGATCGACAGCTCGTGCACGCCGCGCTCACGGATACCGGCGGTGGGCTCGCAGGCCCCCGGTCATCCGGTAGATCCGCACCTCGCGCACGAGGCCCGGGAACTCCTTGACGACCAGCGCCGCGACCAGGCCGCCGGCCAGCGCGGCCTGGGCCAGCAGCAGCCGGCGTCCCGACATCCCCGCGCGCGCGGTCCCTTCTCGCCTGCGGACGTTCATGACGGTCACTTCCCTCTCTCTCATCCCGGCTCTCATCCCGGCGAGATGTTCGGCATGTCCTTCACCAGGGCGTCGTGCCGCTTCCAGTGGATACCGGTGGAGCGGCGCGCGTCGGAGGTGCCGTCCTCGTGATGTCCGGTCTGGCGCTGGTACGGGCCCCAGTTGCCCTGGTGCAGTCCGCGCACGTGGGCGGGTGTGTCGGGCTTCGCCTGGGGGCGGCCCACTCGGATGCTGCCCATGTCCGATCTCCTTTTCGGGTCCTCACGACCGCTCGGTCAGCTCCTTGAAGAACTGTTCTACGGCCGGCCACACCCGGCCGCCACCGGACAGGCCCCGCCACTCGCGGCGGATCAGGGCCGTCATCCGGAAGCAGTCGTCGACCGGCACGATCCAGTGCTCGTCCAGGCCGCGCACGCTGTTCACCAGCAGCGCCTCGACATCGGGTGCCAGGGAGGCGAGCGGCGGCACCTCGGCCGCCAGCCGCTGCCAGGCCGCCGCGTCCACCTCCCACCGCATGGCCCCCGCCGGACTGGGCCCCTGCGCGGTGACCGTGCCGTCGGAGCGCGGCACGAAGAACACCAGCCCCACCGGCACGCCAAGCACCGCCGTGTCGACCGGCGGCAGCCGCAGCCGGCGCCGGGGCACGAGCCGGTAGCGGCCCTCGCCGGACCCGTCGGTGGCGAACAGCACCGAACAGGGGCGGCACACGCACCGCACCTCGTCGGCACCGGTCTCGTACAGGTGGGCGTGTTCGGTGCCCACCCGGGCGGCGCACAGCTCGCAGGCCTCGGCCTCGGCCCGCTCCGCGCGGTCGGCGGCGGAGCGGATCACCCGGGCGAGCGCTCCGTCCACGCTCACGGCGTCTCCTGGGCCACGGACCGGCGCCTGATACTGGTCAGCGGCACGAACGCGGGGGCCGCCACGCGTTCGGGGGTGTCCTCCACCGTCTCCACCGAGGTCAGCTCGGGAGCGACGGCCAGCACCGCCGCCCGGACCGCCTCCGTGACGTCCGAGGAGCCGCCGCCGGTGCCACAGCCGGAGCCGCAGCCGCCACCGGTCTTCAGCCGCACCCGCGCCACCTGACCGTCCAGGCCGGCCCACTGGAGTTCACCGCCGCGCTCGCGCACCGCCGGCCGCAGTCTCTCCACCGCGCGGGCGGCCCGGCGCTCGGGCGGCTCGGGGTGGATGTCGTGCAGGACCAGCAGGTGCCCGAGCAGTTCGTCCTCGGCGAGCCGCTCCCGCAGCGGACCCTGGGCGTGGTCCAGCACCCGGGCGAGGGCCTCGCCGTAGACCTCGGTGAGCAGCGCCACCGCCTCGAGCGCCGGGCCGGGCGTGGCCTCGAGCCCGGCCAGCACCTCGTCCAGGCGGGCGAGCCGCGCCTCCACCGCCGGGTCCGCGAGCCGCGCGGCGTCAGCCATGGTCGGCCCCGTACGTCGGCGAGTGCACGGTGGTCAGGGTCTTGCCCTTGCCCATGTACATGTGGACGCCGCACGGCAGGCAGGGGTCGAAGCTGCGCACGGTGCGCATGATGTCGACGCCCTTGAAGTCGTCCGGCCCGTTCTCCTCGAAGATCGGCTGGCCCTGGACGGCGTCCTCGTACGGGCCCGGGGTGCCGTAGATGTCGCGGGGGCTGGCGTTCCACGGGGTCGGCGGGTACGGGTGGTAGTTGGCGATCTTCTTGTCGCGGATCACCAGGTGGTGGGAGAGCACCCCGCGCACCGCCTCGTGGAAACCGCAGCCGATGGCCTCGTCCGGCACCTCGAAGTTCTCGTACACCTTCGTGTCGCCGCTGCGGAGCATCTGCATCGCCTCCTCCAGGAACTGCAGGGCCATGGCGGCGGCGTAGGCGATGAAGTACGGCCGGGCGCGGTCCCGTTCGAGGGTGTTGCTCCACTTGGGGATGCGCCACTCCAGGGTCGTCTCCGGCAGCTTCTCGCCCTTGGGCAGGGTGATGCGGATGCCGCCGCCGGTCGTCTTGACGTACGGGGTGTCGACCAGGCCGCTCAGCGCGGTCGACCAGAGCCGGGCGAGGGGCCCGCCGCCGGTGTCCAGGGCGAGGTGCTCGCCGGTCTGCTGGTGGTACCAGCGGGGGCTCATCACCCAGCTGTAGTTGCCGTCGAACTCCCTTTTCTGCGGCACCGGGACCGTGGTCTGGTTCCACGGGTGGCGCATGTCGACGGGGTTGCCGAGCGGGTCGTGGGTGACGAACGGCTCCTCGTTGACCCAGTCCTCGTAGTAGGAGCTGCCCAGCATGATGCGCAGGCCCAGGTTGATGTCGACCAGGCTGTTGGTGACGAGCTTGCCGTCCACGATGATGCCCGGGGTGACGTACATCGCCCGGCCCCACTCGTTCATCGTCGCGTAGCGGTAGTCGACGACGTCCGGGTTCTGGAAGGCACCCCAGCAGCCGAGCATGATGCGGCGTCTGCCGACCTCCTCGTAGCCGGGCAGGGCTTCGTAGAAGAAGTCGAAGACGTCGTCGTTCATCGCCACCGCCTTCTTGATGAAGTCGATGACGCGCATCAGCCGGCTGAGGTAGTCGGTGAAGGTGTTCGGCTGCGGCATCGTGCCGACCCCGCCCGGGTACAGCGTGGAGGGGTGCACGTGCCGGCCCTCCATCAGGCAGAACATCTCCCGGGTGATCCGGCTGACCTTCAGCGCCTCCTTGTAGACCTCGCCCTCGAAGGGGTTGAAGGCCTTCATGATGTCGGCGATCGTCCGGTAGCCGTGGATGTCCCCGCGGGGCGCGTCCGTACGCTCGGCGCGGGCCAGGACACCCGGGTTGGTGGCCTTGACCATCGCCTCGCAGAAGTCCACGAAGACCAGGTTGTCCTGGAAGATCGTGTGGTCGAAGATGTACTCCGCCGCCTCGCCGAGGTTGGTGATGTGCTCGGCCAGCTTGGGCGGTTTGACGCCGTAGGCCATCTGCTGGGCGTAGTTGGAGCAGGTCGTGTGGTTGTCGCCGCAGATGCCGCAGATCCGCGAGGTGATGAACCCGGCGTCACGCGGGTCCTTGCCCTTCATGAACACCGAGTAGCCGCGGAACAGCGACGAGGTGCTGTGGCATTCCACGACTTCCCGGTTGGCGAAGTCGATCTTCGTGTAGATCCCCAGGTTGCCGATGATCCGGGTGATCGGATCCCAGGACATGTCCACGATCTGGGCGGGTTTGCGTCCTGTGGGCCGGGACTCGGTGGTGGTCATCTGCGGTGGTGCCCCTCGCTGTTCGGGATCGGCGGATGGGTGACGTGGTGCGGGGCCGGCGCGGCGGCCGGCCGGGTCACGCGCGCCAGTGCGGGTCGTAGCCGCTGGTCAGCTCGCTCTTGTTGTGACGCCATCTGGGCTCGTGGTTCACCATGTCGTTGGTCAGGCCGCGCAGCCGGCGGATGACCGCCCCGTACGGCCTGATCACCATCGACGACAGGGTGCCGCCCGGGGGTTCGTCCATGAACGGCATGAAGGCGTCGGGGAAGCTCGGCATGGTGCAGCCGATGCAGATGCCGCCGACGTTCGGGCAGCCGCCGAGGCCGCCCATCCAGCCGCGCTTGGGCACGTTGCAGTTGACGACCGGACCCCAGCAGCCGATCTTCACCTGGCACTTGGGGGAGTTGTAGTCCCTGGAGAAGTCGGCCTGCTCGTAGTACGCGGCCCGGTCGCAGCCCTCGTGCACGGTCTTGCCGAACAGCCACTGCGGTCGCAGCATGTGATCCAGCGGCGGCGGGGGAGCGGCACCCGCCGCGTGCTGGAGCGTCCAGATCAGGGTCTCCATGAAGTTCTCGGGCTGGATCGGACAGCCGGGCACGTTGACGATCGGGAGCCCCGACAGTGCCTTGAAGTCCCAGCCCAGGTAGTCCGCGAGACCCATGCAGCCGGTCGGGTTGCCGGCCATGGCGTGGATGCCGCCGAACGTCGCGCAGGTACCGGCGGCGACCACCGCCCACGCCTTGGGCGCCAGTTGGTCGATCCACCAGTTCAGCGTCTGCGGCTCACCCGTCTCCGGGTCGTTGCCGAACGACGTCCAGTAGCCGTCGCCCTCGATGATGTTCTGGTTCGGGATCGAGCCCTCGATGACGAGGATGAACGGTGCCAGCTCGCCGCGGGCCGCCTCCCGGTACGGGGCCAGGAAGTCCTCCCCGCCGAGGCTGGGCGAGAGGACCTTGTTGACGAGGTTCACCTTCGGCAGGCCCGGGATCAGCCCGAGCACCA
Source organism: Streptomyces sp. NPDC014991 (assembly GCF_043080665.1). Lineage (NCBI taxonomy): Bacteria > Bacillati > Actinomycetota > Actinomycetes > Kitasatosporales > Streptomycetaceae > Streptomyces > Streptomyces sp. NPDC014991. The sequence goes on along the minus strand of NZ_JBIBVY010000007.1, from coordinate 215,258 downwards.
CGTCCTCGATGGACGGCTGCCCCGCCGCGGTCAGCGACACGGTGTCGCCGTCACAGCTCATCCCCTCCGAGATCCAGAGGATGGTGATCTCGTCGAAGCCCTCCCGTGCCCCGGCCCTGCTGGGCTCGCCACGCACTTCGGTCGTACCGCTCTGTGTGGTCATGTCTGCGGCCTCCGTTGCAGCCGGTTGCGGAATCGGTCCCGGGCCGCGGCCGAGCGGGCCGCGAGGGTCGGTGCGGGGGGTTCGCCGGGGGCGGCCGTCCGGTGGACACCCGCCGGCGTCTCACGTGCGCGCATCGGACCAGCCCCTCTCCGGCCGGTCGGCGGGCCGCGCGGGCCGTGGGGCCTGCGGCCGGGGCGGCCCGGGAGGGCCCGGTGCGCCGGCTCTGTCGAGCGGCTCCACCTCCTCGGGCCGGAAGTAGTGGAAGCGGCCGTACCAGCCGTGCAGTTCGGCGGCGGGATCGTCGTCCACGGTGACGGCCAGATGGACGCTGCCGTCCACGTCGTGGAAGACCGCGGCGACCCGCGCGGTCCGCCCCTCCAGGAACATGTCCTGGGCGTCGGCGCCCCGCCCGCGCGGGTGCAGCCGCACCCGGCTGCCGCCGCCCACGGGGACCCCGCCCACCGGCACGGTGTCCGTCGCCGGGGACAGTCCGTCGTCGCCGTGCTCCTGCCACCAGGCGGGCCGGCCGGAGTCCGGTGCCCGCGCGGGTGCCAGGGAGCGGATGGTTCCGTGCAGCCGGGCGAAGACGTCCTGGGGCATGGTGTCCACGCGGTCCAGGATCCGGGCGGCCCGTGGGTCGGTGGCGCGGGCCTCGGCCTTCTCCTCGTCGGTCAGCAGCATCGTGCGCAGCGTGAGGATCTCGTCGATCTCCGCCGCGTCGTGCAGGTCGCCCGGGCTCTCGGGCGCCACCTGCGGATGGTCCGGGAGGATGATCGGCGCGGAGAGCAGGAACGCGCCCGTCGCCCCGTCACCGTCCGCGGACACCTGCGGTGCCCCGCCGAGCACGGGGAACGTGAACGCGTTACGGCAGCCGCCCACGTGCTCCGCGAGCTCGGCGGGCGGATCGGTCAGCGACACGAACTCCACCGCGTCCCCGGCGAGGAGCGTGTGGGTGGCGAGCAGCGCCTGCCCCAGCACCGCACCCCGCGGGGCGCTCGGATCCGCGGCGTCGCCGGCGTTCTCGGTGCGTACCCGCAGCCGGCACAGCCCCGGCCCGAGCCGCTCGGCCCGGACCGTCGTCCCGGCCCGCACCTCCCGGCGCCGCCGCACCGTCCGCCCGGCTCCCGACGGCAACGGCTCGTACTCCGCTCCGGCGGGCGCTCCCACGGGCACGGTCCGCCCGCCGCGCAGCAGCTCCGCCAGCGGCAGCACCAGCTCGGTCTCGCGGGGGACCGCCTCCTCGAACGACAGGTGGGTGACCCCGTCGGCCGTCCGCAGCGACCCGACCGGGCGATGCCGCCCGTCGCTGTCGGCGGCCTCCACCTGCTTGTGCTGCATCTGGAGGTAGCGCACCCGGACCCGTACGACCGCGTCGTCGCCCTGGACCCGCAGCAGACACTCCGTCTGCTGGTACCAGGAGTCGGCGGAGCCGGCGATCCCCGGCGTGACCGGCCCGTCCCGCTCCACCCAGTTCCGGGGCAGGAGCACCCCGAACTGCCAGCGGATCCGGTTCTTCGCGGAGGACCGGCGATAGGGGTAGAGCAGATACCCCTCGTACAGCACGGCGTCCGCCACGGCACTCAGCTGCTCACAGCCCTCGCCGACCCTGTTGGCCATGCCCTCTCCTCACCGGAGCGTCCGCGGTTCTCCCCCCACGGTCACACCCGCGGCGCCCGCGCGCCCCTCAGGCGCACCGCCATTGCGCCGGACAGGGGAGGGCATGCGTCGTGCCCGCCGCTCGGCGGCGGGTGAGCAGGACTCCGGCTGCGCGGCGCGGCGTGCGGCACGGACGGAGGACCGTGGTTCAGCGGAGCGGCAGGTAGGGGGTGACGAGGGACGGCGCCCGGTCCGCGCCGACGCCCGGGGCCCTGCCGAGGGACTCCCGCCGCCGGTCGGGGTCCTCCTCGATCACGCGGGCCGCCTCCCGGCCGGCGCGCCGGGTCAGGCGGTCCGGCGCGGCGACGGCCCGCAGGGCGGCGGCCGGCGCGTCCTCGGCCGGCGCGAACAGCGTCGTCCTCCACGGCGTTCGGCAGCTGGGCCGGCTCGTCCGGCAGCGGCACCGTCTGCCGCTCGACGTCACGGACGTGTTCGCTCCAGTGCCGGCGCGCACGCGAGACGTCCAGGTTCTCCAGGCCGTCCCCGGCCGGCTCCTCCCACGGGACCGGCACGCTCGGGCCGCGCCGGCCACAGCCGCACGAGGCCCGCACCGCCGCCGCCTTCGGGCGGGTCGTGCTGCCGTCGTACGCCCGCCACGCGCTGGTCGCGTGGATCCCGGCGCCGCTGCCGAAGCCGGAACAGGCGGGCTCCGGTTCGCTGCCGTCGGCCAGGACGGCACCCACGATGCCCTCGTGCGACACCATGCCCCGCCGGGCCACGGACGGGAAGAGGGGCCGAACGGGGGCCGTCCAGGGGCGGGACGCCGGACGTCACGGCCGCTGCGCACGCGGTGGACGAGGTCCGGCCGGGCCCGTCACCGTCGCCTCCAGCCGCCGGCCGGCGTGGGCTCCGACATGGGCGGACAGGCCGGGGAAGAAGGGGGTTCCCGAGACCTCTGTCGGGCCCACGCCCACCCCCGTACACTGCGGATCCGCAGACATGCGGGCGCAGTTGACCGGGGGGAGCCGTCATGTCCGAAGGTCCGTACGGTCCGGGTCAGGGGTACGCGGGACCGCCGCAGCCGCCCCTGCCGCCGGGTCCGCCGCCGATGCCGCCGATGCCGCCGGGTCCGCCGCCCGGGCCTGCGGACGTCTGGCGGGCCGCCGCGGTCGCCGTGCTCAACCTCAGCGGTCTCGGACTCGGTTACGCCCTGCTGCGGCGCCGGCTCGCGACGGCCGCGTGCTGGGTGGCCACCGGCCTGTTCCTGCTCTTCGTGCTCCCGGCGGACGCCGACGGCGTCCCCGGCGCCGCACTCGCCGGCTATGCCGTCCTCCTGCTGGCGGCGGCCGTCCACGGCGGTCTCACCGGACTGCGCACCCCGTTGGTCCGGCCGGACAGCGCACCCCTCGCGCTGCTGCTCGGCGTGCTGCTCCTCGCCGTACCGGCCGGTGGTGCCCTGTGGTACCAGGACGCCCATGACGAAGCGGTGGAGCAGCAGCTTCTCGGCCGTCTGGAACGGGCCGACGCCCTGGTGGCCACCAGCGGCCGGCAGCCGTTCCGCACCGCCCGGGCGGACTACCTGACCGCCCTGGAGGTCTACCGCGACATCGCCGAGGACCGTCCCGGCTCCCGCGCCGCCCACAAGGTCCCCGACAGCCTGCGCGCCTACTACACGACGGTCGGCGCTCCGTACGGCCACGGGCAGTACTGCGATGCCGTCGAGCCGCTGAAGTACCTGCGGACCGTGCCCGGCACGATGCCCAAGGACCGGCTCGGTTCCCTGGCCCACTGGCCCGACGACCGGCTCGCGACCGCCCTGTACGAGTGCGGCGCACAGCGCCTCGCGTCCGATGAGGCCGACTGGGTGACCCGCTTCGGCGACCTGCTGGACACCTTCCCGCGGTCCGCGCCGGCGGCGAAGGTGGTGCCCGCCGTCGACTCGGCGGTGAAGGCGGCGGAGAAGGCCGTCGGCGGTGACGAACCCTGCGCGGCCGTCGAGCGACTGCGCACCCTGAACACCCGGATCGGCGACCTGTCCCGGTCCGGGGGCGACACGGACGGCGGGCTGGCGAAGGCCGCGGGCCGGGCGGGCCGCAGCGGTGACTCGGGTGCGTACGCCTGTGGTGTCGACGAGTACCGGGACGGTGACTTCGCCGCCGCCCGGAAGACGATGGAGCAGTTCGCCGCGGACCACAAGCACGACCGGAACCGGGCGCGCGCGCAGAAGACCGCCATAGCCGCCGAGGTCGCCCAGACGCTCCCCGCGGCCGGCCGGAAACTGCCCACCACGGCCTCAGGCGGCAGCATCTCCGTCACCGTCAAGAACGACAGCCCGGACGACATCACCGTCCTGTACACCGGCCCGGTCACCGGCAGTTTCACCCTCGAGGGCTGCGGCGGCTGCCGGTCGTACACACTCGCCGACACGCTGGCCCCCCGCTTCAAGCCCTGCAACCACAGCGGCAGGGACTATCCGCAGCGCACCATCGCCCTTCCCGCCGGCACCACGTACTTCGTGCACAAGCCGCACGGTGACAGAGCCGCCACCCCGGCCTCGGACACCGCCAGGCTCAGGCCCGGCTACATCTACACGGAATGCGCCTACTCGACCCGGACCCTGGGGTCCTCCGTGAACTGACAGGACCGCCCTGACCCGTGCCTGCCGGTGTCCGGGCGTCAGACGCCCTCGCCGAGCGCGGCGACGGCGTCGGGTCCGTGTCCGGCGGCCGTCAGCGGTGGACGTGCCGCTTGACGGGCGTGGTCAGGGACCGGCCGCGCCATGTCAGCCGGCCGGGTCGTCGACCCGCATCCGCACCTGTTCCTCCAGCCGTCGCAGGCTGCCGTCCAGTGCCTCGTACACGGCCTGCTCACCCGGGTCGTGGCCCTCCTCGAAGAAGGACAGGTGCACGGTCACCTCGCTGGCGCCGCTGCCGATGCCCGCCACCTGGAGCCAGCCGGTGTAGCTGCCCTGCCCGCGGGTGCCCCACTCCAGGCGCATCTGCTCCGGCTGGGACCGCAGCAGGGCGGGCATGTCCTGGCCGGTGCTGTCCTCGTGCACGGTCACGGCGGGCGGGTCCTCGACGTCCACGTGCAGGCGGTCCGGTAGCCAGGCATCGAGCTGGGCGACATCGGCGGCCTGGTCGAAGACGTGCTCGGGCTGTGCGGGCATCGTGCGGGAACGTTCGTACTCGGCCATCGTGGTACAGCTCCTCCGGTTCGGAAGTCGTACCCCGACCGCGTGCCCGTTCCATGCGGGCCGAAAAGCCCGGCCCGCGCTGCGGCCGTGCGGCGCGGCCTGCCGTCACACGCCATGGGCGATCACAGGCCCATGGCGATGGCCGTGCGGGTCAGCTGGGCCGTGCTGGTGATGTTGAGCTTGGCGCGGATGCGGCGCAGGTAGGCGTCCACGGTGTGCGTGGAGAGTCCCATGTGGCGGGCCGTCTGCAGGTAGGTGCGGCCGGCGGCTATGTGCCGGAGCGTCTCCCGCTCGCGCGGAGCCAGCGCGGGGGCGGGGGCTTCGGTGGGCGACGGGGCGAGAGTGGCGCTCATGGTGGTTCCTCCGGCAGAACGGCTCGGGGGGGTTTCCGATTAGGGCGTTTTGCCCTTGTTCCACCAGATTGGTTGCCGGACTTCATGGGGGTGTCCGCCGACTGTCACAGGCGTGTCACAGGGGTCCCGGCATTGGTTCGGACCACTTGAGCGGCCCCCCGGTGCCGGCGGGGCCCCTCAGGCCACGGCCGCCCGCGCCGTCCGCTCCACCAGGGACACTCCGGCGCTCATGGACACGCTGCCGTCCGTCAGGACCGCCACGAGACACCGGTGCCCCCCGACGGTGACCTCGCCGACGCTGTTGACGTCCCACCGGCCCGTGGTGCTGCGTTGCAGCCAGCCGTTCTTCAGGATCCGCCCGGTGTTCTTCGCTCCGGCCGCGGAGACGCCCCAGGACTGCTCGGGCACCACCCGGCTCATCAGGGTGCGGACATAGGCGCGGGACGTCGCGTCCAGCGCGGAGGGTGCCGGGCCGCCGGCGTCGAACACGTCTCGCAGCAGCCGTATCTGGTCGCCGGCGGTCGTCCGGGTCAGCCCCCACCTGGCTCCCGGTCCGCCCGTCGTGGCGGTGAGCCCCAGCCGCCTGTTGGCCACCGCCAGCCCGGAGGCCCGGCCGATCTGCCGCCACAGCGTGCCGGCCGCCGTGTTGTCGCTGTGCCTGATCATCGGCTCGGCCAGTGCCCGCTCCCGCGCGGTGAGGTGCCGTCCTGCGTCCTGCGCCTGGAGCAGCACCGCCGCGAGGATGTCTACCTTGACGATGCTGGCGGTGTCGTACGCCCTGTCCTCGCCGTGGATCTCGGGGGTGCGGCCGGTGCCGTCCAGGTCGAGGACGGCGGCCGTGGCATGCGCCGAGCCCCCCGTGGAGGACGCGGCGGCGGCCGTCGCCGGCTGCAGGAGACCGGCGGACAGGAGGGCCGCTGCCGAGACCAGGAGGGCGCCGGCGCGGACACGTGCGGTGGGGGAGAGGAGAGACGGCATGGGTCACGAACGTAGCCATCCCGCGCGTCCGGCGACGTGGCACCCGTCACTCCTGGGCCCTTTTGCGCCAGATTGTGAGAAGTGCCACCGAGGGGCGCACCGTGCCGCCCGGTCACCTCCCGGTGGCGGGTACGCGCGTCCGGGCGGCCCTCGCGCGGCGTGTACGCGCGTCGGGGCGGCCCCTCTCGCCTATCGTCGGCCGGACACCGACATCCGGAGCGATCATGGAACAAACGGATGAACTGGTTGGCGTGACGGAAGGTCCGGCGGTCGCACCCGCCGGCCCGCCCGAGCGCCGCGTCCGGCCCCGGCCGCCCGGCGCCGCCGCCCTCGCGCTCGCCGCCGGTGCCGCCGCCGCACTCCTGGCAGCGGGCACGCGGTGGCCCGACCAGCCGGCCGTCCAGGCCTGGCACACCGTCTGCCTGGCCATCACCGTCCAGGCGCTGCCGTTCCTGCTCCTCGGCACCGCCCTGTCCGGCGCCATCAACGCCTTCGTCCCGGCCGAGCTGTTCACCCGGGTGCTGCCGAAGCGGGCGGCCCTCGCCGTACCGGTCGCCGGCGTCGCCGGCGCGGTCCTGCCGGGCTGCGAGTGCGCCTCCGTGCCCGTCGCGAGCAGCCTGATCCGCCGGGGTGTCACCCCGGCCGCCGCCTTCGCCTTCCTGCTCTCCGCACCGGCGATCAACCCCGTCGTCCTCACGGCCACCGCCGTCGCCTTCCCCGGCAACCCGGCGATGGCCGCCGCCCGGCTGCTGGCCTCCCTCGCCACGGCGGCCGTGATGGGCTGGCTGTGGCTCTGGCTCGGCAAGGAGGAGTGGCTGCGGCCCCTCCTGCGCCACGGGCACACCGGCCACCGGCACGGACACAGCCGCTGGGCCGAGTTCCGGCTCGGCTTCCAGCACGACTTCCTGCACGCGGGTGGCTTCCTGGTGCTCGGCGCCATGGCCGCCGCCACCTTCAACGTCGCCGTGCCGCGCACCGTCCTCGACGCCTTCGCCGGCACCCTCTGGCCGGCGGTGCTCTCCCTGGCCGGCCTCGCCGTGCTCCTGGCCGTCTGTTCGGAGGCCGACGCGTTCGTCGCCGCCTCCCTCACCGGCTTCCCGCTCACCGCCCGGCTCGCGTTCCTGGTGGTCGGCCCGATGGTCGACCTGAAGCTGATCGCCCTCCAGGCGGGCACCTTCGGCCGTGCCTTCGCCTGGCGGTTCTCCGCGGCGACCACCGTCGTCGCGGTGGTCTCGAGCGTCCTGACCGGAGGCGTGCTGCTGTGAGACGCCACGTCCAGACCCTGCTCCTGACACTGACCGGCGCGGGCCTGCTGCACACGGCCCTGCTCACCGACACCTACCTGCGGTACGTCAGGGCCGGATCGCGGCCGCTGCTGATCACCTCGGGCGTGATCCTGCTGCTGCTCGGCCTGGCGGCGGCCACCCGGGGCGGGCGCCGGCCCGCATCCCCCGACGGCGACGGACAGGCGCACGGGCACGCGCACGGACACGACCACACCGCCGCCCCGCGCGTCGCCTGGCTGCTGTTCCTCCCGGCCCTGAGCCTGCTCTTCCACGCGCCACCCGCGCTGGGCGCGTACACGGCGGCCCGCGCGAACGGCAAGCCCGTCGCCGTACGCACAGCGTTCACCCCCCTGCCCGCGACCTCGCCCCTGCCCCTGACGCTGACGGACTTCACCAGGCGCGTCCAGCAGGACCGCAGCCACGCCGTCCGTGGCCGCACCGTCCGGCTGACGGGCTTCGTCACCCCGGCCGGCGAGAACGACGGCTGGTACCTGACCCGCATCGTCTTCTCGTGCTGCGCGGCCGACTCGCAGATCGTCAAGGTGCGCATGTACGGCACCGAGGCGCCCCCGGCCGACACCTGGCTCGCGGTGACCGGCACCTGGCACCCACGGGGCACCCTCGGCACGAGGACCGCCGAGGCGGCACTCGACGTCGCGGACGCCCGCCCCGTCGCCCAGCCGGTGAACGCCTACACCGACGACCTGCCGCTCACACCCTCCTAGTCCCTCTCGTTCGGATCATGCCGGGCTCGCGGGTCCTGGCACCGCGCCTCGCCGCGTTGTCGTCGGTTGCCATGGCTCCGCCATGGCGCCCTCCTCCGCCTTGCGATGCACGGCACCAGGACCCGCTCCCTGATCCGGCATGATCCGGACGAAAGACCCTAGGCGCCGGCGAGGCACAGCCCCCGGCGCGGACGCGCCGCGGTCCCGGTTGGGGTGCACGATGGTGTCGTGAGGTTCGGCGGCCCGGGTCCGCGAGACCGCGCGCCAGGAGGCGGTGACAATGACACGGACACCTCCCACGACGGTCACCCAGGTACGGCTGTGGCGATGGCGGAGCAACCCGCTCCGGCGGCACAGCGATGTCGTCGAGGCCTGGATCGTCCTTGCCACCTGGGTTCTCGCGCTGGCCGCCGGCGTCTTCGCGGGCCTGGTGGCGGCCCAGACGTCCGAGTCGGTGTTCGCGGCGCGGCAGGCCCGGCTGCACACCGTGTCCGCGGTGCTCACCGACGACGTGGCCAGGACCCCGGCGGCCGGCACCGGCTACGACGACGGACGCGTGTGGGCCGCGGTGCGCTGGACCGACCCGGACGGCTCGGTGCACACCGACCGGACGAAGGTTCTCCCGGGCCACCCCGCGGGCACCCCCGTCACGGTGTGGACGAACCAGGCGGACCGGATCGTGTCCGCGCCCGTCACCGGCGCGGGCGCCGACCTCCAGGCGGCCCTCACCGGAGCCCTCATCGCCCCGTCGGCCGGAGCGGCCGTCTGGGGCGTGGGATGGGTGATCCGGAACCGCCTCATCCGCCGGCGCATGGCCGAGTGGGACGAGGAGTGGAAACAGATCGGCCCCCGGTGGGGAAACCTCAGCGGAGGCCGGGGCTGACCGTCCTGGACCCCCACCCGGCCGCCCCCGGTCGTTCTCCTTCACGAGTGGCGCGTCGACGGGCCGTCTTCCGGGCGAAGGGGCGAGCCCGGAGGCTTGAGGTCGCGCGGCGGGGTTACCCGGGCCGTATGGCAAAGCTCCATGTCCCCTGGCGACACGACCGACAGCCCGGCGACGAAACCGCGGCGCCTCCGATTCCGGCGCCCGAGGAGGCCGGTCCCGGCGAGGACGTCGAACGGCGGGCCCCGGACAGCCCGGCGAAACTGCCCCGGGGCGCCTGGGCCGCGGTGTTCAAGGGGTCCCTGCGCGAGTTCCGGGACGACGAGCTGACCGACCGGGCCGCGGCGCTCACCTACTACGCGGTCCTGTCCCTGTTCCCGGCGCTGCTCGTACTGGTCTCGCTGCTGGCCGTCGCCGGCAGGTCCGCCACGGACAAGGTGCTGGCCAACCTGCAGAACCTCGCCCCCGGCCCCGCCCGGGACATCATCACCCAGGCCGTGCGGCAGTTGCAGAACGGATCCGGCACCGGCTCGCTCGTGGCCGTGATCGGCATCGTGCTGGCCGTGTGGTCGGCGTCCGGCTACGTGGCCGCGTTCATCCGCTCCGCCAACGCCGTCTACGACATGCCCGAGGGCCGTCCGGTATGGAAGATCCTCCCCGTCCGAGTCGGCGTCACCGTCGTCCTGATGGTGCTCGCCGTGGCCAGCGCCCTCATCGTGGTCTTCACCGGCGGCCTGGCCCGCCGCGCCGGACAGACGCTCGGGATCGGCGACACGGCCCTGACGGTCTGGACGATCGCGAAGTGGCCGGTGCTGGTCCTGCTCGTCACCATGATGATCGCCATCCTGTACTGGGCGACCCCCAACGCCAAGGTCAAAGGCTTCAAATGGCTCACCCCGGGCAGCGTCCTCGCCCTGCTGATCTGGATGGTCGCCTCCGCCGGTTTCGCGTTCTACGTCGCCAACTTCGCGTCCTACAACAAGACCTACGGCACCATGGCCGGCGTCATCGTCTTCCTGGTCTGGCTGTGGCTCACCAACCTGGCCATCCTGCTCGGCCTGGAGTTCGACGCGGAGACCGTACGGCAGCGGGCCATCGCGGGCGGCCATCCGCCGCAGGCCGAGCCGTACACCCAGCCGCGCGACACCACGAAGTGGGACGAGGAGGACGTACGCCGCCTCGACGAGACCTGACTCCGGCGGCCGGCCTCAGATCCGCGGCACGCCCCGGGGGCTGACCGGTCCGTTCCCGTCGGGCACGCTTTCCGCATGACACAGCCACAGTCCGCCGAGCAGCTCCCCTACCACCGTCTGGCCCGCCTCTCACCGCGTCACCGGTGGTGGCGTCCCCTCCTCGGGACCCTGGTCGCGGCCGTGACGTACCTGCTCACGATGGTCCTTCTCGCCGTCCTCCTCGCCGCGCTGGGCGCCGCCCTGGGGTACCCGGAGGACGCGGACGGCTGGCCCGAGTTCGGGCCCGTCTCCAGTACCGCCATGGACCTGCTCGCGATCGCGACGGGGATACCGGTCGTGCTGCTGACCGTGCGCTGGATCGGACGGCGCCCGGCCGGCACGGTCTCCTCCGTCACCGGGCGGCTGCGCCTGCGCTGGCTGACGCGGTGTCTGCTGACCGCGGTGCCGGTCCTCGGCCTCGCGACCGGCGGCATGCTCCTGCTGCCGGCGGACGGTGAACCGGCGGCCCAGTGGGCGGGGTGGCCGGTCTTCGGGCGGGCGCTCGCCATGCTCGTGGTGCTGGTCCCGTTGCAGGCCGCCGCCGAGGAATACGTCTTCCGCGGCTGGCTGACCCAGACCGCCGGGGCGTTCGTGCGCTCGCCGTGGGCCGCGCTCCTGCCGCAGGCCGTCCTGTTCGCCGCCGCCCATGGCTGGGGCACGCCCTGGGGTTTCGCCGACCTGGTGGCGTTCGGGGTGGCCGCGGGCTGGCTGACCTGGCGGACGGGCGGCCTGGAGGCTTCCATCGCCCTGCACGCGGTCAACAATCTCCTGGCCTTCGGTGTCTCGGCCGCCGTCGTCGACGGGCTCAGCGGCGACGAGACCGCGGCGGACGCGCCCTGGCAGGTGGTCGCCCTCGATGTCGCGGGCATGGCCCTGTACACCGCGGCCGTGGCCTGGTGGCTGCGCCGCCGGCACCTGGACCGCACGGCCACGGCACCGCAGCCGCCGGCTCCGGTCCCCGCGTACCCGTATCCGTACCCGTACTTGGCGGGCGCCGCCGGGACCGGCCAGTGGTCCGGCCGGCCGCTCACGGGGGCACCGGACCCGGCCGGCCCACCGCAGTGGGCGGACCGGCCGGGGCCGGGCGCCGTCGTGTCGGAGGACCCGGCGCCGGGTACGGCCGTTCCGCCCGGGCGTCCAGGTGCCGGGGGCGGGGCCGCGGACGGCACCTGAGCGCCACCGGCCCCTGTCGGGCGACGGACGTCCCGCCGGCACGCGCAGGTGGACCCGTGCCGTCTCGCGTCGCGTGTCCCTCAGCCCGGGGCCGGCGATCGGCTCCCGGGTCGTCCACGTACGCTGACGGGTATGGCATGCCGCATCAGTGAGCTGGTCATCGACGCCGCCGACCCGGACCGGCTCGCCGCATTCTGGAGCGAGGTCCTCGGCTACGTCGAACTCGGCCGGGAAGACGACGGAAGCATCGAGATCGGGCCGCCCGACGCCGGCTTCGGCGGTCCGCAGCCCACCCTCGTCCTCAGCCCCAGCAGCGAGCCGCGGACCGGGAAACTCCGGCTGCACATCGACGTCAACGCCACCGACCGCGACCAGGACGCCGAGCTGGAACGGCTGCTCGCTCTCGGCGCCAGGCCCGCTGACGTCGGTCAGACCGGCACAGAGAACTGGCACGTCCTGGCCGACCCGGAAGGCAACGAGTTCTGCCTCCTGCGCACCCGGCTGAAGCCTGTGTGAGCACGATCGTCCTGGCGCCGGGCCGCACGCCTGGCTCAGTCCGTGTGCAGCGCGGTGCGCAGGGTGGTGACGGCGAGGCGGCCTGGGCGGCGTGGGTCTCACGCAGGGCGTTGAGCATGACGAAGTCGTGGATGATGCCCTGGAAGCGTACGGCCGTGCCCGGGACGCCGGCTTCCCGGAGCTTGTCGGCCGGCCGCCGGCGCATGCGGGGCCGGGAGGGCGCCGGGCGCCGGGCGTCGGGCGCGCGACGCGGTGCGCCGCACCGCCGTGCGCCCGCGCGGCCCGGCCGGGTCCGTATCCTCACCCGGGAGACACGGATCGGCCGGCCGGCCGCGGAGCCGGTCCGGCAGACGCCGAACCCGACGTGCAACGGCCGCAGGCGTGGCTGGACGGCCTCGTCCGTGCCGCCGCGGCCCGGACCGCCGCCCGAACGGTCCGCGCCGTCCCGACCGGACCGGCAACCGCGCCACCCGGGCGCCCCGCGACCGTGGCGCGCCCGGCCCCGAAACCCTCGTAACCAACCATCAGGAAGGTGACGACATGTCCGCCAAGCTCACCGTGAGCGTCCTGGGCACCGGCATCATGGGTGCCGCGATGGCCCGCAACCTCGCCCGGGCCGGACACACCGTCCGGGTCTGGAACCGCACCCGCGCCAAGGCCGAACCCCTCGCCGCCCACGGCGCGCACGTCGCCGGCACGCCCGCCGAGGCCGTCGAGGGTGCCGACGCCGTCCTGACCATGCTCTACGACGGGCGCGCCGTCCTGGACGTCCTGCGGGCGGCCGCCCCCGCCCTGCGCCCCGGCACCCTCTGGGCGCAGTCCACCACCGCCGGCACCGAGGTCATCGGCGAACTGGCCGCCTTCGCGCACGAGCACGGCCTCGTCTTCTTCGACGCACCCGTACTGGGCACACGCCAGCCCGCCGAGGTCGGCCGGCTCCTCGTCCTCGCCGCGGGGCCGAGCGAGCACCGCGACGCCGTGGCCCCGGTGTTCGACGCGGTCGGCTCGCGCACCGTGTGGACCGGCGAGGACGGCGCGGCCGGCAGCGCGACGCGGCTGAAGCTGGTCGCCAACAGCTGGGTCATCGCGGCCACCGCCGCGGCCGGCGAGGCGATGGCCCTGGCGCGGGCGCTCGGCGTGGACCCGCAGAGCTTCTTCGACGCCATCGACGGCGGCCCGCTCGACATGCCTTACCTGCGCGTCAAGTCCGGCCTGATCCTCGACGACCAGCTGTCCCCGGCCCAGTTCGCGGTGGACACGGCCGCCAAGGACGCCCGGCTCATCGTCGAGGCGGGCGAACGTGAGGGTGTGCGTCTGGACGTGGCCGCCGCGAGCGCGGAGCGTCTGGAGCGTGCCGCGGCGCAGGGTCACGGGGCTGAGGACATGGCCGCCGCCTACTTCGCCAGCTTCGATCCCGACGGCCGGCCGTCCGCCTGAGGGGCCCGTGCGCCCGGGGGTGCCGTCACGGCTCGGCGGGGTGCCGGCTGGCAGGGGAGCGGCTCGCGGGTGGCCGCGCTGGTGACGGCGGCCGGCCGACCGCCCGGGTGAGCCGTCGCGCGGGGCCCTCAGGGCTCCGGGGTGCGCGCGGCCGGGGCGTGGGCGGCAGGTTCGTCCGCGTGCCGTGCCGGCGCGGCGGCATCCGTGCCGCTTCTCGTCCGTCGGGTGCCGCGGCGCTCGCCCAGGAGCGTGGCGGTGACGGAGGCGCAGGCGACTGCGGCGATCCCGAGCCACTGGGGCCAGGCCAGCCGCTGCCCGAGGATCAGCAGGCCGAACAGGGCACCGGCCGCCGGCTCCAGGCTCGTCAGCACACTGAAGACGCGCGGCGGGATACGGCGCAGTGCCTCCAGGTTGAGCGAGTACGGCAGCACACTGGCGGCCACCGCCACCACGGCGGCCACCCACAGCACGTGCGGGTCCAGGAGCGCGGCGCCGGCGTGCGCGACACCGTACGGCGCGCTCAGCAACGCGGCGCCCAGCACCGCGAGCGCCAGCCCCTGGCCGCCGCGCACGCGCTGGGCCATGCGGGCGGAGACGAGGATGTATCCGGCCCAGCAGCACGCCGCCACCGCGGCCAGAGCCAGTCCGGCGGGAGCCAGGGGCATACCGCCCCCGCCCAGCAGGAGGACCCCGCCGGCCGCCACGCAGGCGGGCAGCAGATCGACCGGTCGCCGGGAGCCGGCGAGCGCGATGACGAACGGGCCGAGGAACTCGATCGTGGCCACGGCCCCCAGCGGCAGGTGCCGCACCGCCTCGTAGAACGCGAGGTGGTGTCCCGCCAGCAGGGCGCCCGCACCGGCCACGGTCCACCCGGCGCCGCGCACCGCGGTCAGCGCCCGCCGCCGGGGACGCCACACCGCGCACAGCAGGACACCCGCGATCAGCAGCCGGAGGAACACCACGCCCGCGGCGCCCACCTGGGGGTAGATCCGCGGTGCGAGGGCCGCGCCGAACTGGATGCCGCACACGCCGCCCAGCACCAGCCCGGGCGCGGGCACCCTGCCCAGGACCGTGGCGGACGTGTGTGCCTCGCCGCCCCGGCGCATGTCAGCCGGCCGTCCGCAGCAGCAGCTTGCCCGTCGAGGTGCGTCCGCCCAGCAACCGGTGCGCCCCGACCGCGTCCGACAGCGGGAACTCGGCGGTCACCGGAAGGCGAACGGTGCCGTCGGTGACCGTACGGAAGGCACGCTCGGCGAGTGAGCGGAGCGCGTCGGGCGCCGTCTGCGCGAGACTCAGGACGGAGAAGCCCGCGACGGACCGGCCGTGGGGATACAGCTCCGGCTGCCCGACGTGCCACGGCTCCTCCCCGCTCGCGTTGCCGAAGGACACCAGGCGTCCGAAGACGGCCAGCGCGCCGAGGCCCTGGCGCAGCGTGTCGCCGCCGACCGGGTCGAGCACCAGGTCGACGCCCCTGCCGCCGGTGGCCCGGTGGACGTCGGCGGCGAAGGTGTCGGTGCCGAACACCTCGTCGTAGCCGTGTTCCAGGGCGTGTGCCGCCTTGTCGGGCGAGGAGACCACGCCGTAGACGGCACCGGCGCCCGCCGCCCGGGCCAGCTGCCCGGCCGCCGTGCCGACACCGCCGGCCGCGCCGTGCACGAGGACGGTCTCGCCCGCGCGCAGCCGCCCCACCTCGTGGAGCAGGGCGTGGGCCGTCGGCAGGACCGTGGGCAGCGCGGCGGCGGTGCGCGGGTCCAGGCCGTCGGGGAGCGGGAAGACGGTGCCGGCGTCGGCGGCCACCACCTCGGCGTAGGCACCGCTGTCGACGAGCGCGACGACGTCCTGCCCCGGCCGCAGGCCGGTCACGCCCGCGCCGACGGCCCGGATCCGCCCGGAGACCTCCAGGCCGGGGCGGAAGGGCAGCTCGTTCACCCGGTATCCCTCGGCGCGCGCCTTGAGGTCCGCGAAGTTCACCCCTGTGTACGCGGCGTCGATGGTCACCTGCCCCGGCCCCGGCTCGGGGACGTCGGCCTCGACGACCTTCAGCACCTCGGGACCGCCGTACTCGTGGAACTCGACCGCACGCATCAGCAGTACGCGCCCTTCTGCGAGTGTTCAATCGGAAGCGAACACTGACGACTGTAAGATGACGGTCGAACACTAGGCAAGCGTCCGGCGCACTTCGGAGTGTCCGGGCGGGGACGGACGGGGGAGGGGCAGCCCATGCCGAAGCAGGCCGAGAGCGGCGGTCACCGAGCGGCGCCGGTCCACACGGACCCCGCGCGGGTCCCGGTCCTGACCGCGCTGTCCGCCCTCGCCGACCCCGTACGCATCCAGCTGATCCGGGAACTGGCGTCCTGTGCCGACTGGACGCGCAGCTGCGGCAGTTTCGACGTGCCGGTCGGCAAGGCGGCGCTGAGCCACCACTTCTCGGTCCTGCGCGGTGCCGGACTGGTCGAGCAGCGGGACGAGGGCCCCCGGCGGGTCAACCGGCTGCGCCGCGCGGAGTTCGACGCGCGCTTCCCCGGCCTCCTCGACCTGCTCCTGCGCCCCGACGGCGCCACCGACTGACCGACCGCCCGGCGTAAGCGGGGCCGGGGCCGGCGTCGGCCGGCCGCACCGGCCGCCGAACCGTGTACCTGACAAGGACCCCACCTTCGCCTCGGCGCGCCCCACGAGGAGGCCTTCTCCGCGCGCTGTGAGGCCGTACGACCGGCGGGTCGGCACCGTTCCCCCCCGCCCCCCGTCCGTGGCATCGTCACCCCCGACCCGATTGGTCTGTACCTGCCTCGGGCCGATGGGGTACCGATGAGTGACCCGACGCCTTCCACAGAGGGGACCACGGCCGATGCGCAGCACCACCGTCCTACCGGGAACCCCCAGCCTGCCGGCCCCGGCCGGGGACGTCCCCCTGCACCGGCTGGAGGTGGCCGGGCCGGCCGCCCTGCCGTTCGCCGCGGGCACCTTCGAGGCGGTCGGCCCGCTGTCCCGCTGGGACCGGCCGCACCGGCACACCTTCTACGAGATCGTCCATGTGAGCGCCGGTTCCGGCACCCACGTCGTCGACCTCGCCCGGTGGCCGGTGCGGCCCCCGCACCTGGCGGTCGTCCTGCCCGGCCAGGTGCACCACTGGGAGGGCGGCCCTGGGCCGGAGGGGACGCTCGTGCTGTTCACCGACGACTTCCTGGTGGACCACCCCCGCGACCGCCGGATACTGCGGGGGCTCGGCCGGCAGTGCTGGTTCGCGCTGGACGCCGAGGACGACCGCTCCGTCGGGCGCCTGATGGCCGAACTCGTGACGGAACACCGGCAGCGGGCCCCGGGACACGAGAGCGTCCTGCGCTCCCTGCTCCACGTGCTCGTCGTGCGCGCCGCCCGGCTGCCGGGCCGCACCGGCGACGGCCGCGAAGCGGAGGCCGAGGGACGGCCGGCCGCCGTGGCCGAGGCGTTCACACGGCTGCTCACCCGTCCCGAGGCGGCGGGGTGGTCCGTGCGGGAGTGCGCCGGCCGGCTGGGCGTGACGCCCGGCTACCTCACGCAGGCGGTGCGGGCCGCCACCGGCCGCCCGCCCGGACGGCTGCTTATCGAGGCGCGCGCGTACCAGGCACAACAGCTGCTCGCGCACACCCGGTTGTCGGTACGACAGGTCGCCGCCCGCACCGGATTCACCGATCCCGCCTACTTCAGCCGGTTCTTCCGGCGGGAGACCGGCAGCAGCCCCGGCGACTTCCGAAAACACCACAGCCGCCCTCACCAGTCCCTCGAAGCCCCGCCGGCGCACCCCTAGGTTCGTTGCCGATCCCCCCAACAGGAGGAACAGCCATGGACGGAACAGGCACGAACGGAACAGGCACGAACGACGTGGGCGCGGAGGACGGGACGAGGTCCGCCCGGCTCGTGGGCCGCAAGACGGTGCTGCGCGCCGCGATCGCGGCCACCGCGGCGATCCCCGTCGCCCTGATGGGCGGCCCGGCCCTCGCCCGGACCCTGACCACGGTCGGCACCGGGCCAGGCCTCACCCCGCCGTGCGACGACGGCGACGACCCCACCCCGGAACAGATCGAGGGCCCGTACTTCAAGCCCCGTTCGCCGGAGCACACCAGCCTTCTGGAACCGGGCACGCCGGGAACGCCCCTCACCGTGACGGGCTACGTCTTCGGCCGGGCCTGCCGCCCCCTGACCGGCGTCCTGCTGGACTTCTGGCAGGCCGACACCAACGGCGCGTACGACAACACCGGGTTCCGGCTGCGAG
This sequence comes from Streptomyces sp. NPDC014991, assembly GCF_043080665.1. Lineage (NCBI taxonomy): Bacteria > Bacillati > Actinomycetota > Actinomycetes > Kitasatosporales > Streptomycetaceae > Streptomyces > Streptomyces sp. NPDC014991. The sequence continues at coordinate 197,471 of NZ_JBIBVY010000007.1, read as the reverse complement.
GGCACCAGTACACCGACTCCCGGGGCTCGTTCGCACTCACCACGATCGTGCCCGGCCTCTACCCGGGCCGCACCCGGCACCTCCACGTCAAGGTGCAGTCGCCCGGCCGGCCCGTCCTGACCACGCAGCTGTACTTCCCGAACGAGCCGCGCAACACCACCGACACGATCTTCGACCCGCGGCTGCTGATGACCGTGCGGGACGCGGGCGGCGGCCGGGAGGCGGCGTTCGACTTCGTCCTCGACGTCCCGCAGGACCCCGGCCCGGGACCCGGCCCCACCCCGACGGACACCCCGCCGCCGGGCGGCACCTGGGCCGTGGGCGTCACCTACCGGGCCGGGGACCGGGTGACCTACGCGGGCCGCGCGTACGCCTGCCTCCAGCCGCACACGGCCCAGCCGGGCTGGGAGCCCCCCGCGGTCCCGGCCCTGTGGCGGGCCGCCTGACAGTGAGGGGCGCGGCGGCCCGTGACGGCCGCCGCGCCGCGCCGCCCGCCCGCCCGCCCGGCAGGCCGGGCGGAGCGGGGAGTCAGGGGGCCGGGTGAGGCGGAAGGAGCCGGCGGGCGGTCAGGGCCAGTGCGGTCTCGACCAGGTCGGCGGGGCGGGCCAGGGAACGGCCGGTCAACCGCTCGTAGCGGCGCAGGCGGTTCAGGACGGTGTTGCGGTGGCAGTAGAGCCGGCGGCTCGCCCGCTGCGCGGAACCGTCGCAGGCCAGCCAGGTGGTCACCGTGTCCAGCAGCACGTCGGCGTCGGCCGGGTCCAGTCTCCCGAGCGGGCCGAACGCGCGCTCGACCAGTAAGGAGGCGAGGTCCGGACTGGACATCACGAACGCCTCGGGAAGGTGATCGTCCAGCCGTACCGTGCCGCCCGTGCCGGGGCACAGCCGCAGGGCGGTGTCCGCCAGCCGGCGCGCCTCGCCGACCGCGGCCAGCCCGTCCACGGCCGGACCTATCCCGACGCGCAGTCCGGACGGTGGTGCGGCCGGCATGGCGGTGAGGCCGTCCTCGGCCGCGGCCGCGACGATGCCGTATCCCGTGCCCGGGCCGGTGTGCCAGTGCACCCGCACACACGGGGGCAGCAGGGCGCGCACGGCGGCGGCGGACCGCGCGCCCGCGACCGCGACGACGGTGTACCGTCCCCGCTCGGGCAGCCCGAGGGCCTCGGCGGTCTCCGGCAGGTCGGCGACGCGGCCGGTGCCGTCGAGCAGGGCGGCGGCCAGCAGCCGCACCCGGTTCTCGCGCCGCCGGGCGAGCCGCCGTTCGGTCTGCCGGTAGGCGTCCGCGACGAGCGTGCAGTGCTCGTCGACGAAGTCCCAGACGTCGCCCGCCACATGCACCAGGAGCCGGACGTCCTCGGGAGCGGTGCGGGAGGTGACGTCGACGAGTTCCTGCCACACCAGCGAGCCGCCCAGGCGGTAGGCGTGCAGCACCGCGTCCAGGGGGATCCCCTGCTCGGCGCGGATGACACCGATGCGCCAGGAGCAGCGACGCGCCGTTTCGCGGGTGCCGCGCGGGTCGAGCAGGCAGGAGACGCTGTACCGCAGCGAGCGGTGCACCTCCTGCCAGGTGCCGGGACGGTCGCCGTCCAGCGCGGCCCGGTACGCCGGCTGCCGTTCCCGCAGGGCGGCGACCAGCCGGTCGGTGAGGCCGGGCAGGCCGTCCAGCAGCGTGCGGGCGGCACGGTGCAGCACCCGTAGGGCCTCGGCGTCGATCAGCGGCCGGGAGCGCGGCGCGCGCGGCCGGGGTGCGGGCTGGGATCCCGGCCGGAACACGGGCCGTGGCCGTACGGCAGGGTGCATCGCGGTTCTCCCCGGGGGCGGCTGACTCGTCGTGCTCGAAGAATGACATACCGCCTGGTCGGTCCCTAGAGCTGTGCAGCGGACTTTTCCGTCTGCTCCACCAGGCGCGCCAGTTCCATCCGGGAACGGACGCCGAGAGCGGCGAAGATGTTGCGCAGGTGGTAGTCGACGGTGCGGGTGCTGACCGACAGGCTCAGGGCCACCTCCCGGTTGGTGAGGCCCTGGGCGACACCGCGGGCGATGCGCTGCTGCTGCGGGGTCAGCCGGGTCAGCGCGTCCGGCCGGGCGCCGCCGCCCCGGGCCACCGCTCCGCCCGCCGCCGCGGTTCCGCCCGATCCGGCCACTCCGTTCGCCCGGAGTTCCGCCGCCGCCTGCTGCGCCCACGGGCGGGCGCCGCACCGCTCGAAGCCGAACTGGGCGGCCCGCAGCTGGGCGCGTGCCTCGCGCAGCCGGCGGCGTCTGCGCAGCCACTTGCCGTAGAGCAGCTCCGTGCGGGCCCGTTCGAAATCACCGGCGGACTCCTCGTGCCGGCACAGCGCCTGCCGGTACAGCGTGTCGGCGGTCTCGGGCGGGGCCAGCAGGGCGCGGCAGCGCAGCAGCTGGGCGGGGGCCTGGGGGTCGGCGTCGCACGCCGCCCAGCGCGCGAAGTCCTCGACCGCGTCCCGGGCCTGGTCCGGCTGTCCGGCGAGCGCGCACGCCTCCACATAGCACGGTACGGCGAGCATCCAGACGGCGAAGTGACCGCGCCCCGGGCCCGGCCGGACCAGCGGGCCCAGCCGTTCGGCGGCCTCACGGGGCCGGCCGTGGCCCAGATCGGCGCGGGCGGTCGCCCACTGGGCCAGGGCGGCGGCCTGAGCCAGCCCGTGCCGGCGGGCGACGGCCAGCGCGGCCGTCACGTGCTCGGCGACGGCGTGCGCCTCACCCTCGATCGACGCCGCCAGGGCCAGTACGGCGTGGTGGTGCGCGGCCGTGTTGCGCTGCCCGGTGCGGTACGCGGTGCGCAGGCCTTCCTCGGCGTGCGTACGGGCCAGCGTGTGCCGCCCGGCGCGTAGTTCACCGTAGGCCAGGTACTCCAGGGCCTGCGCCTCGTGCACGGCCGACCGGTTCGTACGGGCCACCGCGAGCGCCCGCGCACCGGCCCGCCGGGCGGCGGCGGTGTCCCCGAGCAGCAGCGCCGCCGCGGCTGCCCGCAGAAACCGCTCCGGGTCGTCCGCCGGGTGGGGGACTGGTCCGAGGGTGTCCGTCGCATGGGTTGGCCGTTCGGGGGCGTCCGCCGCCCACGCGCCTTCCATGACGCGCCGCAAGGGGGTGGCGGCCTGGTCGAAGCGGCCCAGCAGGACCGCTCGCAGGCCCGCGCGGTGGTCGAGCAGGACGGCGGACGGTACGACGATGACGCCGGCCGGCCGGCTCAGGGGGTGAGGGCCGGTGGGTGTGAGGGGGGCCTCGGGCGACGAGGACACGGCACGGGAGCGGGCGGGCAGGAGAGGGAGCCCGGCCGGCGGGGACACGAGGTCCGAGGGGGCCGGGTGGTCCCCGCCGCACGTGCCGGACGGGGAGTGGGTGTGGGCCGGGCCGTCCTCCAGCGCTCGCAGGCACGCCGCGAGGTCGCCCGCCGACCAGGCGGCGTCCGCGGCGCCCAAGACGGCCTCGGCGGACCGTTCGGGGTCGTGGGGCGCGAACAACGCCGCTGCGAGCAGCAGGGTCTCCCGGGCGTCGTCCACCGGGCCGTCCCAGCGCAGTACCGTCCCGCGCAACAGCTCGGCACGCGCGCGTGACGCCGGGGGCGCCGGGCGACCGCGGACCGTGTCGAGCAGGCGCAGGGCGCGGCCGGACTGCCCGGCCAGCAGGGCCTGTTCGGCGGCGGCCGTGTACCACCGGACCTGCTGGGCCCCGTCCGGCGTGAGTTCGGCGGCGCGTGTGTGGGCGGTGCAGCGCAGCGCGGGCGGGGTCGCCGGGGCCGGGTCGGACGCGGCGGCCGCCAGGTCGGCGGCGAGCGACGGGGCGGGGGCCGAGACGGTCCAGGAGCGGTGCAGCAACGCCGGCGTCCCGCGCCCGTCGGGCAGCACACGGGCCAGGGCGTCATGGGTGGCACGGCGCCGCTCGGCCGGCGCACTCGCGTACACCGTGCGGCACAGCAACCAGCTGCGGAAGCCGAGCCGGCCGTCGGCGGCGACGAGCGACTCGGGCCATGGGACGACACCCGGAACACGTCCGCTCGCGGCGCTGGGTACGTGGGGGCGCGGAGTGAGGTGGCCGAGGGGCACAGGACGCGGAGCAGGGTCGCTCTCGGCCGGGACAGGCGCCTGGGGCGGCGGACCCGGGGCCGGAGGAGGGGCGCTCTCGGCCGAGTGGTGGAGGCGGCGGTCGGGCACGGGGCCGACGGCGGTGCTGGGGTGTGACGTCGGCAGGAGGCCGGGCCACGGCGTGTGTCCGGCGAGCCGCGCGAGCGCGCGCCGCACGAGGTCGGCCTCGACGGTCGGCTCACCGGAGACCTGTACGGCTGCCGCGGTCACCAGAAGCAGGTCCCGCTGCGCCGGGAGCAGCTCGGCGAGGTGTCCACCGGCCAGCGCGGTCAGTGTCCCGGCGTCGGCCAGCGGACGCGGCAGGGGCGCGAGGCCGCGCAGCTGAGCCGGGGTCAGGCGGTGGAGCAGGCGCAGCAGGAGTGCGGGGTTGCCCTCCGCCGCTGCCGAGATCTCGTCCCGTACCGCATGGTCCAGCACGCCCTGTGCGGCGTCGTCCAGCAGGGACGCGGCGTCCGGCGGGGCCAGGGGGTCCAGGCGCAGCAGCGGCAGACCGGCGAACTCCGGGTCCACCGGCCGGTGTCCGGCGACGCTCAGCAGGAGGGCGACCCTGCTGCCCGCGGCGAGGCGGGCGGCGAGCCGGCCGAGAGCGGCCCGGGAGGGGGCGTCCCACAGGTGGGCGTCGTCGACGCACAGGAGTACGGTCCGGGGCGCGGCCGTCGCCTCGAGCGCACCGATGATCTCCCGCTCCGGATCGGCGGCGCACACGGTGCCGGGCGGCACTCCGGCCGCGCGGCACAACGCCCGCAGCCCGGCCGGCGGGTGACCGGACGGCGTGGGGTCGGCGGGTACGGTCACGACCGGCCCGGCGGTGAACGCGCGTGCGGCCCGGACGAGCAGGGCCGAGCGACCGCTGCCGGGCTCGCCCGTCACGACGCATGCTCCGTCGCCGCGCAACCGGTCCCACAACGCGGCCGTCACCTGCCGTTGCGGACCCGGCCGGTACCGCGGGGCGGGTCCCAGGGGCGTCTGTCCGGTCATTCCCGCGACCTTACTGAGGCGTAAGGAAGACCGGAAGCCGTACGTCCGGGTCGTTCGTCCGGGCCCGCAGGGCCGCCACCTGGGCATTTCCTGCTGGCCGGCGCGGCCCGCCTTGTGACGCGGCACAACGCCGGTGCCTGCGAGCGGTGCACCGGCACAACGCCCGTGCCTGCGCGCGGCGCACCGGTACCACGCGCGTGCCGCCTCACGCGTCACGGGGCGGTCCCCGCCGGGCCACGGACGGACGGTCGGACCCAGGTACGGGGCAGGCCCGCCCGTCAGGAGGTGTGGGGGCAGTTGCCCCGGTACTCCTCGATGGTCAGACTCGGCCGCGGCAGCGGGCAGAGGAACTGCTCGTAGCGGGTGTCGTCGTCGATGAACCGCTTCAGCCACGAGACGCTGTACTTCGCGATCGTCGTGTTGGCGGTGTTGGGCGTGAAGTGGGTGGCGCCGTTCAGTTCCAGGTACGCGCGGTCGAGGGAGCCGGGGAGCGAGGTGTAGAAGGGCTCGGCGTGGGTGGCGACGGGGGCGACCGTGTCGCCGTCGGCGCCGAAGATCAGGGTGGGGGTCCTGACCTCGGGCCAGCTCTTGTCGAGATCCCACGGCGTCAGCGGGATCGCCGCCTGCAAGGAAGGACGTGACTTCGCGGCCTCCAGGCTGCCGCCGCCGCCCATCGAGTGGCCCATGACGCCGAGGCGGGTGGCGTCGACACGGTCGCGGACCGGGCTGCTCCGGGTGAGGTAGTCGAGGGCGGCGAGCAGCTGCCGGCCCCGGGAGTCGGGTTGGTCCGACGTGGTGAGCGTGTCGATGGTGAAGACCACGAATCCCTGGGACGCCAGGCGCGGGCCGAGCCAGGAGACGGAGGACTGGGTGCCGGTGTACCCGGGTGCGACGGCAACGGCCCCGAAGGTGCCGTCGGCGGTGCTGGTCGGGTAGTAGACGGTACCCCCGCCGAAGCCGGTGACGGCGAGCCGGGAGACGGCCGTCTGCGAGACGGCGTACGGACCGCGGGCCGCCTCGATGCTCGATCCGGTCGGTGCGGGACCACGTTCGTAGGGGTTGTCCGCGCCATGGGCCGCCGGCCCGCCGAGCGTGGTCAGGCCGACGACGGCGGCGACCGTCGCGGCGAGGGCCGCGGACCGGCCGGTACGGCGGCCGGCGCGGGCGGGTTCCGGGCGGGGGGCCGGTGTCGTGGTGCTGGTGCGCGGGTGCGGCACGACGAGTCGTCCTCTCGGTCGTGGCGGGCCGCCCGTACGGATGCGGGGCACGCGCGGGCGCGCGCCGGCCGGAAGGGCGCCGCCATGGGGCTCGGGCTGGGGGTGCCACTGTGGGCGCTGCGCGGGGACCGCCGGACCGGCAATCTCACCAGTCTTGTGCGGACGAGCCGCCGCGGCCGGGCGCAGCGGTTCTCGTCCCACCTCTTGACGTGTCTGGTTCAGACTTTTAGGTTCACGGATCCCCAGGCCATCCAAGAATGCACCCAGCGTTCAGATGACTGAACAATCGTCATGATCCACCCATCGCTACGGGAGGTTCACCCCACATGACCCGTTCCAGGCTCCTCGCGACGATGACCGTCGCGAGCCTCGTCGGCACACTGGCGGCACTCGGCAACGGCAGCGCGAACGCCGCGGACCCGCATGTCGCGCCCGGCGGCAACTTCGACCTGTCCGTATGGCAGCTCCAGGAACCGGTCGGCTCCCCGGGATCGCCGACCACCATCCCCTCCTCCCGCCTCCGGGGGGCCAACGGCTACCAGGACGCCTACTTCTACACCGACACGCGCGACGGGGCGATGACCTTCTGGGCGCCGGAGAAGGGGGTCACGACTCCGAACTCCCACTACGCCCGTTCCGAACTGCGTGAGATGAACCGCGACGGCAGCGCGGCCGACTGGTCACTGAGCGGGTCCCACCGGATGAGCGCGACACTCCGCGTGGTGTCGGTGACCTCCAACGTCTGCGTGGGCCAGATCCACCTCGGCACCGGGGGCTCCTCCACCAAGCCGCTGCTCGAGCTGTACCACCACGCCGACGGCGACATCGTCCTCGGCACCGAGGACTCCCCGTCCGGCGGTCAGACACCGCACACCGTGGGGCACGTGGCGATCGGCAAGACCTGGACCTACACGATCGCCGTCTCCGGCGGCGACACCATCGACCTGACCGTCAACGGCAGCACCACCCACTACGCCATCCCGTCCTCCTTCAAGCCGTACAAGCAGTACTTCAAGGCCGGCTCCTACAACCAGTCGTCCTCGGACAGCACCACGAAGGGAGCACGTGTCGCCTTCTACGGGCTGACGGTCTCCCACGGCTGATCCGCCGGACCCGGACGGCGTCCACGGGCACGTCGGCGTGGCCGCGCGGCAGGAGGACCGGCCGGCACGGTTCACGGCCCGGCCGGCCCCCGCTCGCCGCCTCCGGCCGCGGACGCCGTCCCGGGGTGCCCCTCCGCGGCTGCCGCGCCGTGACCGGTGCCGCCCGTGGAGGGACGCCGTACGACGAGGCCGGCCACCTCGTACGACATCTCGGTCGTCGCGGGCCGGGGCGGCGGGTGGTAACGCCCGCCGCACACCGACAGGTTGACGATGAGATAGGCGTACCAGTGGTGTCCCACGCCCCGTCCGTCCGAGAAGACCTGCGTGCCGTTCAGCCACCAGACCACGGAGCGGGGCCCGAACTCGGTGCGCAGCTCGATCCAGGCACCGGGGCGGACGGCGTCGTCCCGGAGGTAACGGTTGGCGCCGTGCACGTGGTTGGTGAGTTCCAGCAGGTCCGGGTTGTCCGGGTGGTACTCGAAGACGTCGATCTCCTGGTCGCCGTCCCGCCACGTCCAGATGGCCGGCCAGGCGCCGATCTCCCGTGGCAGCCGTACGCGGGCCTCCAGGACGTCCCCCGGCCGGACGGTGAACCCCTCCTCGCTGCCCTCCGTGGTGAGCAGACCCGTGTTCCATCTTCCGTCCGGCCGACGGACGGCCCGGAAGACTCCCGAGCGGCTGTAGCCGGCGTCCGGCACCAGGTAGTCCAGTTTGTCGTCGCCCGGATTGACCGGGCCGCCTCCCGGATAGGCCCACGAGCGGCCCGCGACCCACTGCGCCGCCGAGGTGAAGTCCGCTCTGAACACTACGTCGTACACGGTCGGGCGGCGCGGTGCCGGAAACGGGCCGTCCGCTGCAGGTTCGTCCATGTCCGATATCTCACCGACGGCGGGCCGGTCATGCGCCCGGACCCCGAGCCGGCCGCGAGATTGGCCCTTACGGGTGAACGGCGTGGTCGTGTGCGGCCCGCCGGCGGACGCCGCCGCACGGAAACCGGCGGCACGACGCCCCTCCGGGGCCCCGTGCTCAGGGCAGGATCGAGTCGACGTACCCACCGTCGACGCGCAGCGCTCCACCGGTCGTGGCCGATGCCTGTTCCGAGCTGAGGTACACCACCATGTGGGCGATCTCCTGCGGCTCGATCAGCCGCTGGATCAGGGACTGCGGGCGGTGCTCGCGCATGAACGTACGCTGCGCCTCTTCCCAGGGCACGTCCCGGTCGACGAGTTCGTACACGAAGTCCTCGACGCCCCCGGTGTGCGTGGGCCCGGCGATGACGGAGTTGACCGTCACCCCCGTGCCCGCCGCCTTCTTGGCGAAGCCACGGCTCACCGCCAGCAGCGCGGTCTTCGACATCCCGTAGTGGATCATCTCCGCGGGAATGGCGACCGCCGAGTCACTGGCGACGTACTGGACGCGCCCCCAGCCGCGTTCGGTCATACCCGGGAGGTACTGCCGGGTCAGCCGTACGGCGGCCAGCACGTTGACCTCGAAATAGCGCCGCCACTCCGCGTCGCTGATCTCCAGCGGGTCGGCCGTGCCGAAGACCCCCAGGTTGTTGACGAGGATGTCCACCCGCGGCAGCACCTCCGCCACCCGGGCCGCGCCCTCCTCGCCGGACACGTCGGCGGCCACCGGCACCAGCTCGGCGCCCGGCGCCTGGCCGGCCAACGACTCGACGCTGTCTGCCACCCGCTGCTCGTCGCGGCCGTTGACTCCCACGCGGGCGCCGGCCCGGGCGAGAGCGAGGGCGATGGCCGCGCCGATGCCCTGCGTGGAGCCGGTGACCAGTGCGGTGCGTCCTGTCAGGTCGATGTGCATGGGCGGGCGGGTTCCCTTCGTGCGCGCGTGCATGTCACGGTCCGTCAAGTGTGACGGCTCAGTGGGCCGGAGAGCGGCAGGGCACGAGCGTGACCGGCCGTCCGGCCCCGGCCTCGTGCGGGGACACCCGGCCGGCCCCGGCCCGCACCGGTCCGCCGGCCGGTCCCCCCGGCACCGGCCGGCCCGATGTCGGCTCGATCCCGGCCGTGGCGCGGAGGGGACGTGGCGCGCTCAGTCCTCGACGTCGATCCGGTACGCGAGAGCGGTGACCTGGAGATCACCGTGGTCCACCCACTGCGGGAACGTGAGCGTCCTGTGGCTGCTCGCAGCCGGCGGCGTCACCTGGAGGTAGGCGGCACGGACGGCGTCCGGGGTGCCGGTGTTGGCATGGGTCCACGCCATGACCGCCTCGACGCTTCCGCCCTTGCGGAGGGTCAGGGTGGACTTGGCGGGGCTCTTCGCGTACCAGGTGTCGCCCCAGTGGGTGGTCGAGTGAAGCGTCCGGTGAGCGGCGTCCTCCAGGCCGAGGCCCGGGTAGCCCCGCAGCAGGCAGGTGCGGGCAGTGGTGTTCGTCAGTTCGAGGACCACGCCCTGGTGGTTCATGCCGCCGGCCAGCTGCTCGCCGAACGAGGCGCTCAGGTCGGATACGGAGCAGGTGGGGGTCGCGGCCGCGGTTCCCGTCCCGGCGGCCCGCGCGGCGCCGGTGCCGGCGACGCCCAGTCCGGCGGCGGTGGCCACGGCGAGCATCGCCCGGCCGAGGTGCCGGCGGCGTCCGGACCGGGCGGCCGTCGCGGCCCGCGGGGTGTGACTCCTGTGCTGCCGAGTCGTCATGAGTCGGGTTCTCCTTCGCTGTCGGCTTCCGGGTCTGCCTTCCCCGGGTGAGATGCCGTACGTCCCCGAAATGTTCGCGAACGCCGATCCGACCGAAAGGATCCGGCCGCACACGCGTTCCGGTGCCACAGGGAGCCGGCACCGCATCGCCTTCCGATCGGGCACCGGTCATGACGGTCCGCTGCCGGCGTGCCACGATTGCCTCCCGCAAGTACCGAACGTGACCCCCGGGAGGGCTTCGCCGTGACCCGCGTACTCACCGTGTCCCGCAGTGTCTTCATCGACGTTCCGCCCGAGACGGTCTACGAGGCGGTGTGCCGCCCCGGTGACATGGGCCGGTGGAGCCCGGAGAACCTGGGCACGGTGGGCGGTGTGCCGGACGAACGGGCCACCGTGGGAACGACCTTCGAGGGGCGCAACAAGCGGGGGACGTTCCGCTGGGTCACCCGGTGCACGGTGACAGCGGCCGATCCGGGTCACCGCTTCGCCTTCCGCGTCCACGCGATCGGGGTCAGACGCCCGCGTCTGCGGGGTCCCATCGCCACCTGGGAGTACACCTTCGCGCCGGAGGGCACCGGCTGCCGGGTGACGGAGACCTGGACGGACGACCGGCGCGCGTGGCCCGCCCCCGTCGCCCAGCTCTTCGACCGGATCGCCACCGGGGGAAGGACGTTCGCCGAGTTCCAGACGGGCAACATCGACAAGACCCTGCAGAACCTCAAGCGGGACCTGGAGGCGGCCCACCGGATCTGAGTGCCGCGCGCACGTCCGGGCCGGGCGTGCCGTCGAGTTCACCCGCCCGTCGCGCCGATGCCGGCTCACGAAGCGGTGGCCGTCACGCACGACCGGTGGAGTGGACCACCGTTTCCGGCTCCGTGCCGGACGGCCGGACGGCCCGCCGGGCCGACGTCCCCGAACGAGAGGTGAGGTGGATGGGCATGCGTCACCCCCGCGTCCGGCGCGCCGCACGGCGCTCCGCTCGTGCCCGCGTGAGTGTCCGCGCGAGGCTCGCGACGACCGCCGTGCTCGCCATGACACTGTCCGCCTCCCTGCCCGGCCTGGCGGAGGCCGGCCCCGCGCACACCACACCGGCCGAGCGGTGGACGACCCGCACGCTCGCTCCCGGTGTCACGGTGCGCGCCGGTGTCATCCGGCACCCCGGCGTCACGCACTCCTGGACCGTGACCGTCCAGGCCCCCGGCGGCACCCGGCCGGCCCCCGACGACCCGGACGCGCCGGTGACCTGGGCCGAGGTGGGCACCCGCACCTGGGCCCGCGACACGGCGCACCGGCTCACCCGGGCGGGCCTGCGGCCACGCGTGGAGAGCGTGCGGTGGCCCCACTACGCCGACACCCCCCACGGCCTGATGGGACACCGGGTCCGGGTCGGCCGCTTCGCCACCCGGGACGAGGCCGTGACCACGGCGTCGGCGGTCACCTCGGCAGGCCTCCACCCGACCCTGTCCTGGACCGGGTACGACGCCCAGGAACCGGCCGACCGGGAGAACATCCACGTCGCGGTGATCGACCCGGAGACCTTCGAAGGCACGGTCGAGGCCACCCATGACGGCAACGTGGCACAGCGCCGGACCACCTCGGCGGTGGCACGCGAACTGCGCTCGCTGGCCGCCGTCAACGGCGGTTTCTTCGTCCTGTCACCGGCCGACGGGGTTCCGGGAACCATGTCCGGGATCGGCGCCTACGACGGCGAACTGGAGTCGATGGCGGTCGGCTCCCGCTCCGCGCTGCTCCTCGCGGACGGCGGCCACCACCTCCGGATCGCCGACCTGACCAGCACCGTCACCGCCCGGGCAGGCGACGCCACCTACCAGATCCAGGGCATCAACCGGGTGCCCGGCACGGTGCGGGACTGCGGCCGTCCCGGCAGCACGCCCAGCGAGCTGCCCCGGCAGGACGTCACGTGCCGACTGGCCGACGACATGGTCGCGTTCACCCCGGCCTTCCGGGCCGGCCTGCCCACCGGTGCCGGCACGCAGGTCGTGCTGGACGCGTCCGGCCGGGTCGTCTCCGTCGGCCCGCGCGGCGGCCGGGTGCCCGCGGACGGACGTGTGCTCCAGGGCATCGGCCGCGCGGCCGGCTGGCTGGCGGCGCACGCCGTGCCGTACGGCCGGATCAGGGTCGACGAGGTCGTGCGTGACACCCGGGGCGGGCGTGTCACGCTCCACGGGGACGACTCCGTCGTGAGCGCCGCCCCGACGCTGGTGCGGAACGGCCGCATCGACATCGACGCCGCCGCGGAGGGGGTGGTCGACCCCGCGGACACCTCCTTCGGCTACGCGTGGGCCGACATGCGTCAGCCCCGCACCATGGCGGGCGTCGACAGGCGGGGCCGGCTGATCCTCGTGACGGCCGACGGAAGGCTGGAGAACGGCAGCGAGGGGTTCACCCTCCTCGAGGCCGCCGCATTCATGAGGTCGCTCGGTGCCGTACAGGCGATGAACCTCGACGGCGGCGGATCCACCGCGATGGCCGTGAACGGCACGCTGGTCAACCATCCGTCCGACGCCACCGGTGAGCGCGCGGTCGGAGACACCGTCCAGGTCCTGCCCGCGCGGCACTGACGTCCGCCGCAGGTGATCCCCATGGCAGGATGCGCGGAGCCGAACACGAAGACAGACGGGCACCGGGCATGACTGCTGAGTGGTACGTCCTCGTCGAGGAGGACACGAGAGTGACGGAGCGCGTCGACGGCACGTCGTTGAAGCTGCACCGGTGGATGCTGACAGCCGCTCACCCCATCGACGGGGACGAGGCGCGGGCGGTCGCGGCGGCCGAGGACGCGGCACTGCACTACCTGCCGGAGATACTGGCCCGCCATGCCCGGCCCGGGGACGAACCGGCGCGGCACGCTCTCCTCACCGCGGACGGTGCCTGGGTGGTGCTGCTGCGGCAGAGGCAGCGGGAGTGTCACATACGGGTGACCACGGCCCGGCTCGTGCACGCGACGGAGGAGAAGGAAGCTCCGCCCAAGAGCCTGAAGGACAAGGTCCGCAGCGCCCTGGAGGGCCCGCCGCCTCCCCCGAAGCAGTGGAAGCCCTCATGAACGGCTAGCCGGCGAGAGCAACGGCACGGCTACGCTCACCGCATGACTCCTCCCCGGCGGAAACTGCTGAGACTGCCTGCCCTCTTCCGGATCGAGCACGTCTCCAGTGGTGCGCGGCTCACCGATGACGACTGGTACGCGGTCGTACGTGCTCCCGAGGGCCTGACCGTCCTGCGGGAGGTCTCTGCCGACACGGACGCCTCCGGCGACGGGGAACACTGGGCCGGCCTGTACGGCGACGACCCCCACGGCCTCGATCTGCCGAACATGCTGGCTGCCGTGGTCGGGCCGCTGGGCGCGGCGGGGATCCCGGTGTTCGTGACCTCCACCTTCCACTCCGACCTCGTGCTCGTCCCCGCCGACCGGTACGACGACGCGGCCGGTGTCCTGCGATCGGCGGGGCACGAGGTCGTCGCGGCGGCCTGACGCTCCCGAGAACCTCCAGCCCGGGGTCCCGGACCGGCTCTCCCAGCGGATGCCGCCGGGGGCGCGGGAGGCCGCGGAGGGCGCTCGGCGTGGACACTCCGGCGCCTACGGCGGGCCGGGCGGGGCGGGACGCCGACCGCGCCCCGTGCTCTCGGCCGGGGCGTGTCGGCGCCGTACGCACTCACGCGGGTGCGGTCAGACGGCGGGGCCGGAGTCGCCGGGACGGACACGGCCGCGCCAGGCGCCGGATTCCGTGCCGCGTTCCTCGATGTACTGCTTGAACCGCTGCATGTCGCCCTTGACCCGGCGGTCGATCGTGCCGACCAGGTCGCCGATCTTCTCCACGGCTCCGCTGGGCTCGACCTCCATCACCAGCTCGACCTTGGTGTGGGAGTCGTCCAGGCGCTCGAAGCGGACCGTGCCCTTCTGCCGGGTGTCGCCGGTGGTGGTGCGCCAGGTGATGCGTTCGTCGGCCAGCTGGTCGACGATCTCGGTGTCGAACTCCCGGCGTACTCCGGCGACCTTCGTGGTCCAGTGGTTGTGCTGGGCGTCCAGTTGGGTGACCTCCTCGACGCCTTCCATGAAGTTCGGGAACTCCTCGAACTGCGTCCACTGGTTGTAGGCGGTGTGGACGGGGACGTCGACTTCCACCGTTTCCTTGACCGTGCTCATCTGTGCGCCTTTCGTTGTCCTGGTCCGACTGCCGGACGGCCCGTCGGCCCGCGCAGCGGGCCCGGGCCGGGACCGGCCGGGTACCCGAGGAGGCGCCGGTCATGACCGATGCGGATCCAGCCATCGCCGCCGCATTCCGGCCAGCGCCGTGACGTGGTGTTTTACAGTGTCTGGCACCAGTTCCGGCAACAGGACCTGTGAGGTACACGCCAACATGCCGACCGAGACTTTCGAGTTCCAGGTAGAGGCCCGTCAGCTGCTCCAGCTGATGATCCACTCGGTCTACTCGAACAAAGACGTCTTCCTGCGCGAACTCGTCTCCAATGCCTCCGACGCGCTGGACAAGCTGCGGCTGGAGAAACTCAGGGACGACTCCCTCGACGCCGACGTGTCCGACCCGCACATCGAGATCGACGTCGACAAGGACGCCCGCACCCTGACCGTGCGGGACAACGGCATCGGGATGTCGTACGAGGAGGTCGGGCAGCTCATCGGCACGATCGCCAACTCGGGCACCGCCGAGTTCCTCAGGGAGCTGCGGGAGGCGCAGGAGGGTGGCGGCACCGAGGGGCTCATCGGCCAGTTCGGCGTCGGCTTCTACTCCGGCTTCATGGTGGCGGACGAGGTCACCCTGGTGACCCGGCGCGCCGGCGAGAGCCAGGGCACCCGCTGGACGTCGCGCGGCGAGGGCACGTACACGCTGGAGGCGGTCGACGACGCGCCGCAGGGAACCTCGGTCACGCTCCACCTCAAGCCGGCCGACCCGGAGAACCAGCTCCACGACTACACCTCCCCGTGGAAGATCAGGGAGATCATCCAGCGCTACTCGGACTTCATCACCTGGCCGATCCGGATGGCGCCCGAGGCCCCCGCCACGGCCGACGCGAGCGGCGAGACGCCCGGACCCGAGACGCTCAACAGCATGAAGGCGCTGTGGGCCCGGTCGCGTGAGGAGGTGTCCGAGGACGAGTACCACGAGCTGTACAAGCACATCGCGCACGACTGGCGCGACCCGCTGGAGACGATCCGGCTCCAGGCCGAGGGCACCTTCGAGTACCAGGCCCTGCTGTTCCTTCCCGCGCACGCCCCTCATGACCTGTTCACCCGGGACGCCAAGCGGGGCGTGCAGCTGTACGTCAAGCGCGTGTTCATCATGGACGACTGCGAGGCGCTGCTGCCGCCGTACCTGCGCTTCGTCAAGGGCGTCGTGGACGCGGCGGACCTGTCACTGAACGTGTCCCGCGAGATCCTCCAGCAGGACCGCCACATCGAGATGATGCGGCGGCGGCTGACCAAGAAGGTCCTGTCCACGGTCAAGGACATGATGGCCAAGGACCAGGACCGCTACACCACGTTCTGGCGGGAGTTCGGTACGGCGCTGAAGGAGGGCCTGGTCACCGACGCGGAGAACCGTGACGCCCTCCTCGCCGTCGCGTCGTTCGCGAGCACGCACCACGAGACCGAGCCGACCACCCTCAAGCAGTACGTGGAGCGGATGCGGGACGGCCAGGACGACATCTACTACCTGACCGGTGAGTCCCGGCAGAGCATCGAGAACTCTCCCCACATGGAGGCGTTCCGGGAACGCGGCATCGAGGTGCTGCTGCTCACCGACGCCGTCGACGAGGTGTGGGCCGACGCCGTCGGCGAGTACGAGGGCAAGAAACTGCGCTCCGTCGCCAAGGGCCGCATCGACCTGGACGCCGAGGACGACGACACGGCCGACGGCGAGCGGGAGAAGCAGAGCGAGGAGTACGCCGGGCTGCTCGGCTGGATGAAGGACCAGCTGACCGAGGACATCAAGGAGGTCTGCCTGTCCTCCCGGCTGACCGTGTCCCCGGCCTGCGTCGTCTCCGACGCGCACGACCTGACCCCGGCCCTGGAGAACATGTACCGAGCGATGGGCCAGGAGGTGCCCCGCGCCAAGCGCATCCTGGAACTCAACCCGGACCACCAGCTGGTCAAGGGCCTGAACCAGGCGTACAAGGAGCGCGAGGACCGCGCGGAACTGGCCGAGACCGCCGAGCTTCTGCACGGCCTCGCGGTCCTCGCCGAGGGGGGCCAGCCGAAGGAACCGGCCCGCTTCGTCAAGCTGATGGCGGACCGCCTGGAACGCGCGCTGTAACTGTGCTCGCCGGGCGTCGGTGGGCCGTTCCCGCGAGCGGGAGAGGCAGGCCGCCGGCGCCCGGGCCGGTCGCCGTGGACCGTGCCGGCCGGCTCCCGGCCGGCACCGGGTCCGGCCGTGGGGGCTGCTGAGCCCCGGGACGGGAAGCCTCGGCGTCCGGTGGGGCTGGCCGCGGGTCAGATGTGCCGGGCGTGCATCGGGTCGTCGGCGGTCTCGTCCGGGCCCTGCCGGTGCGGCCGGTCCGCACGCCGGTCGCGCCGCCGGTCGAACAGCGCGAGCGCCAGGGCGGCCACCATGCCGACGAGGGCGCAGCACAGCGCGGTGACGACGGCGCCGCGGTAGTCCCCGCTGCCGCCGAGCACCAGATAGAACAGCCCGGGCAGGGCGGCGGTCCCCAGCGCGGCGCCCAGCCGCTGCCCGGTCTGGAGGGCGCCGCCCGCCGCGCCCGCCATGCGCACGGGCACGTCCCGCAGGGTCATGGTGATGTTGGGGGCGACCACGAAGCCGCTGCCGATACCGCCGAGGAACAGGACCGGGGCGGCGATCCACGGCGCACTGTGCAGGGGCGCGAGACACAGCAGCAGCGCGGTGCCGCCGAAGCCGGCGATCACGCCCGCGAGGCCGCACACGGTGAGCAGGCGGCCGAACCGCTCCACCAGCCGGCCGGAGACCACGGCCGCGCCGGCCGAGCCGATGGCGAAGGGGGTGACGGCGAGACCGGACAGGAGCGGCGAGAAGCCGAGGCCGCGCTGGTAGAACAGGGCGAAGACCAGCCAGACGCCGCTGAAGCCGACGAAGTACAGGGTGCCGATGCCGGCGCCCACCGCGTAACCGCGCACGGTGCTGAACAGACGCGGGTCGAGGAGCGGCTGGGTGCCCCGGGCGACGAGGCGGCACTGCCACCGGGCGAAGACGACGAGGAGCGCGGCGCCCGCGGGGAACAGCCACCACAGGCGGTCGATGCCACCGGAGTCGGCCTGGACCAGGGGGTACATCAGCGCCAGGACACCGAGACCGAGGAGCAGGACGCCGGGCACGTCCAGGTGTCCCCGTCCGGAGCGCCGGGTGCGGGGCAGCAGGCGGCGGCCGAGGAGGACGGCGAGGATGCCGATGGGTACGTTGACGTAGAAGATCCACCGCCAGCCCTGCTCGCCGGAGGCGAGGGCGAGGATGGTGCCACCGGTGATCGGACCGGCGGCGGAGGATATGCCGACGGTGGCGCCGAAGAAGCCGAAGGCCCGGCCGCGCTCGGCGCCGCGGAACATCTGCTGGATGAGCGCGGAGTTCTGGGGGGCCATGAAGCCGGCGGCCAGGCCCTGGGCGAGGCGGGCGACCACGAGCAGCGTGATGTCGGGGGCGGCTCCGCAGCCCGCGCTGAAGAGGACGAAACCGCCGAGGGCCAGCAGGAAGATACGGCGCCGGTCCAGCGCGTCGCCGAGGCGTCCGGCGGTGACCAGGGCGAGGGCGAAGGTCAGGGCGTACCCGGACACGACCCACTGCACCTGCGCGGGGGAGGCGTGCAGATCGCGTTGGACGGTGGGCAGGGCGACCGCCACGATCGTGACGTCGAGCAGGCTCATGAAGCCGGCCACCAAGGTGACCCACAGGGCGCGCCACCGCCGCGGATCCGGCTCGTACCCGCTCTCCTGAGCACCCGGACCGCGACCGCCCGCCGCTGACGTCGACGCCGTCACCGGACTCCTCCCAGCTCGGCACCCCGGCGAACCAGGTTCCCGTTCACCCCGCCGCCTAACCGGCGGCACCCCGTCGTCCAACCGGCGGCCCGGCGCCGGCCCGGGCCGTGCTGCGGGCTGTCACGTCCCGGCCACTCGGCGCGTCGCACAAGGCCGGTGTTCACCGGGCCGGCGACGGGCGTGCCTGGGACGGCTCCTCCGCCGGGACGCGGACGGCGAGTGCCGCGATGTCGTCCTGGAGACGGTTGCCGCTGTGGACCAGCAGGTCGTGGTGGAGCCGTTCCAGCAGTTCCCGTGGCGGGAGGCCGGCCCAGGAACGAAGGCGCGGCAGCAGGGGATAGAACGCGCCGGCCGCGTCCCGCGTCTCCGTGACGCCGTCCGTGTACAACAGCAGCTGGTCGCCGGGCCGCAGGGAGTAGTCGTCGACGTGGTACGGCTCCCCGACCAGCACGCCGAGGTTCAGCGGCGGCGCCGACCGTCCCCGGTCCAGCTCGCACACCTCACCGGACCGGATGAGCACCGGCGGCGGATGACCGCAGTTGACGACGCGGATCACAGGGGCGTCAGCGGGGATCTCGGCGAAGACGGCGGTGACGAACCGTTCGCCCGTCTCACCGCCGCCCAGCTGTGCGGCCCTGCGGTTCATGCTCGTCTCCACCCGGTCGGCCAGGGCGGGAAGGGCGGGTTCGTCGTGCGCCGCCTCGCGGAACGCGCTCAGCAGGGCCGCGGCGGTCTCCACCGCGAGCAGCCCCTTGCCGCGCACGTCACCCATGACCAGCCGGATTCCGTACCGGGTGCGGACCGCCTCGTACAGATCACCGCCGATGCGTGCCTCCGCGGCGGCGGACAGGTAGAGACTCTCCAGCACGAGACCGTCGATCCGCTGCGGAACCGGTCGGAGCAGAACCCGCTGGGCGATCTCGGCGACGGACCGTACGTCGGCCAGCGTGCGCTCACGGCGGATGCGGTGCGCGGCCAGAATCGTGGCGAGGACACCCACCAGGGCGGTGCAGACGTAGTCGGCCACGTAGTGGCGGTCCCAGAGGTAGCCGACCGGCCGGCCGGCACAGCACGGGGTACCGGCCAGGACGCCTTCCAGGACGATGGCGAGGACCGTGACGACGCCGACGACGACGGGACCGTGGGCGAACGCGGCGACCAGGGACACGCCGACCAGCAGGAAGCTCACCGGCCAGTCCACCGGGGTGACGGGCTCCAGCAGCAGGACGACGGCGACGTACAGGACCGGAAGCCACCGCATCCACGCCGGCGGAGCCGGCACCCCCGTCCGCGTACCGGCGCCGCCCTCCGCCTCCCGACCGGTATGTCCAGGCTTCGGCATACGTGGTCCTCGCACACGGACTCCTGTCACAGGAACTCGACAAGAGCTCCAGCCTGGTGTGCCGGGCCACGGCGCACCGGTGATTGCTCCACCTCACGGCATGTTCGCGCGCCCCTCGCATCCGCACCGGCCCCCGGCCGGCGGCCGCCCGGCACGCCGGTATCCACGCCCCCTCAGCCGGCGCACCGGTCGCCGATCACGGACAGGGGGTGTTAGAACAGGGAGATGAGCGGACGTTCCCGCTGGCCATGGGCGAGAGCGGCGCCGCCGCCCGGCAGCCGGTGGTCATCCGATCCGTCCCGCAGGAGAAGGCAATTCCGGCCGCCACGCGGACGCCGCCTGTCCCCGTCCCTGAGCGTCCGCACGCTCGCCGCGCAGGTCTTCCTGCTCCAGGCGCTGATCATGCTGGTTCTGGTGGCGGTGGCCGCCTCCGCCCTGGTCGTACAGGGCCGGTACGACGCCGAACGCAGCGCCAGGGACCGGTCCCTGGCCGCCGCGGAATCGTTCGCGCACGCGCCCGGCACGGCACTCGCGCTCCGGGCACCGGATCCCACGGCCCGGTTGCAGGCGGCGGCGGAACAGGCGTGGAAGGGCTCCGGCGTCGACTTCGTCACCGTCCTGGACGAACACGGGGTACGGATCACCGATCCCGACCCCGCACTGATCGGCACCCAGGCGCAGGGCGTCGGCCGGGCCGCCGCGGGGGAGACGTTCACCGAGACGTTCCACGGCCGGCCGGCCGACGCCGTGCGCGCGGTGGTACCGGTGACGGACGCGAGCCGGCGCGTGGTCGGCATGGTCACCGCCGGCATCGAGTACGCCAACGTGGGCGACGTCCTGAACCAGCAGCTGCCGATGCTCCTCGGCGCGGCGGCGGGGGCGCTCGTGCTGGCCACCGGCGGCGCCGCCCTGATCAGCCGCCGGCTGCTGCGGCAGACCCACGGACTCGGCCCGGCCGAGATGACCCAGATGTACGAGCACCACGACGCCGTACTGCACGCGGTACGCGAAGGCGTACTGATCGTCGGCGGCGACGGGCGCATACTGCTCGCCAACGACGAGGCGAGCCGCCTGCTGGCCCTCCCCGACGACGCCGACCGGCGGCACGTGCGGGAACTGGGCCTCGGACCGGGCCTGACCCGGCTGCTGGTGGCGGGTGAGGCCGTGTCCGACGAGATCATCCCGACCGGGGACCGGCTGCTCGCGGTCAACATCCGGCCGACCGCCCCCTACGGCGGCGCTCAGGGACTCGTCGCCACCTTCCGCGACACCACCGAGCTCAGGGCCCTCAGCGGGCAGGCCGAGCTCGCGCGGGGCCGGCTGTCGTTCCTGTACGAGGCGGGCATGCGGATCGGCACCACACTCGACGTACGGCGCACGGCCGAGGAGCTGACCGAGGTGGCCGTCCCGCGCATGGCCGACATCGTCACCGTGGAGATCCTCGACTCCGTGCTGCGCGGGGAGGAGCCGACGAGCGCGGTGCACGAGATGCGGCGTACCGCGATGCGTGCCTCGCAGCCCGGGCACCCCCTCCAGCCGGTCGGCGACGTGATCCGGTTCGTGATGGCCGACACCCCGATGGTGGCCGCGCTGGGCCGGGGCAGGGCGGTCTTCGTGCCGGACCTGGAGACCGCCCGGGACTGGCGGGCACAGGATCCCGAGGGGGCACGGCGGGCGCTGGACCACGGCATCCACTCACTGATCTCGGTACCGCTCCGGGCGCGCGGGGTGGTCCTCGGCATGGTCAACTTCTGGCGCGGCGCGGACACCCCCCGGTTCGAGGAGGAGGACGTCGCCGTGACCGAGGAACTGGTGGCCCGGGCCGCCGTCGCCATCGACAACGCACGCCGGTACTCCCGCGAACACGCCATGGCCGTGACACTCCAGCGCAACCTGCTGCCGCTGGGCCTGCCGGAACAGGACGCGCTGGAGATCGCCTCACGCTATCTGCCGGCACAGTCCGGTGTGGGCGGCGACTGGTTCGACGTCATCCCGCTGCCCGGTTTCCGGGTGGCGCTCGTCGTCGGTGACATCGTGGGACACGGGCTGCAGGCCGCGGTGACCATGGGACGGCTCCGCACGGCCGTACTGAACTTCTCCTCCCTGGACCTTGCCCCCGACGAACTGCTCGGCCATCTGGACGAGATGGTGACCCGGCTGGACTCGCAGACCGCGACCGCCGACGACGAGCGCGAACCCCTGACCGGCGCCACCTGCCTCTACGCCATCTACGACCCGGTCGGCGGTCGCTGCACCTTCTCCCGCGCCGGCCACCTCGCACCCGCCGTCGCGGATCCCCAGGGCCGGGTGACCTTCCCCGAACTGCCCCTGTCACCGCCCCTGGGCGTGGGCGGGCACCCTTTCGAGGCCGGCGAGCTGGACCTGCCCGAGGGCAGCCGGCTCATCCTGTTCACCGACGGCCTGGTCGAGAACCGCGGACGGGACATCGACGAGGGCCTGGACACGCTCGCCTCGACCATCGCCCGCGCGGACCAGACACCGGAGGAGACCTGCCGGGCCCTCGTGGAGACGATGCTGCCCGAACACCCCAGTGACGACGTGGCGCTGCTGGTCGCCCGGACCCGGCGGCTCGACCCCTCGTGCGCCGCGACCTGGGAGGTCCCGTTCGACGCCATGGCGGTGCCCCGGGTACGCAAAGAGGTGAACCGGAAGCTCGCCGAGTGGCAGCTGGAGGAGTCCGCGTTCACCACGGAACTGATCCTCAGCGAACTCCTCACCAACGCGATCCGCTACGGCGCCCCGCCCATCTGCGTCAGGCTGCTCCTGGGCCGCACCCTGGTCTGTGAGGTGTCGGACGGCAGCAACACCTCACCCCGGCTGCGGCACGCCGCCACCACCGACGAAGGCGGCCGCGGCCTCTTCCTCGTCTCCCAGTTCGCGGACATCTGGGGCACCAGGTACGCGGCGCGGGGAAAGGTGATCTGGGCCGAACAGAACCTGGACCGCACCGCGGAACCGGACGTGTCGGCGATGTTCGACGTCCTCGATCTCTGACACCGGCGGGAGCGCGTACCCGTACGGCGCTCCCCGTGCACCGCGCCGCACGGTGCGGCGTTCCTGGACGGCCTCCGGCCCTCAGGAGCCGCCCGCGGAGCGGTCCGTGCCCGCCCCGCGGCGGGCCGACGCCTCCGCCCGGTCGGCGCGGACCAGCAGGCGGGCCCGCCTGCGCGGCCACCACACCAGATCGGCCACGAAGAGCACGACCACCAGCCACGAGGTGACGATCTCGCCGGTGGAACTCCTCAGGGTGTCGTACACGGCCAGCGCGACCGTGAGCACGTGACGAGGACGACGACCCAGCGGCGCAGCCGGTCCTCCTCGGCGGCCCGGCGCAGGGCGCCGGCGTACCCGGCGACCGAGGGCGCCAGCCGGGGATCACCGACGGCCTCCCCGCGCCGGGTGGCGCGCACCACGGCCGCACGCTCGGCGCCGCTCAGGCGCGCGGCCTCGGGCCAGAGCCCGCTCATCCGGCGCGCCACCCGGATGCCGTAGAACAGGCCGAGCACCACGAGGACCACCACGGCACCCGGCCACGACCCCGCCTCGACGAGCACGAAAGCCGCGGAGAGGACTCCGGCGCCGAGACCGGCACCCACCCCCCGGCACGTCGGGACCATCGCCCGCACACGGCGCACGGACACCGGCGGTCCGGGCGAGCCACGAAGTGCGCCCGCCCCGGGCGCGGGGGATGGTGGGAGCCACCAGGTCACTGTCTGCGGCGCGTCCGGGACCGGGTCCGGCCTCCCGGGTGTCGTGGAACTCCGGGAGGACGCAATGACGACCACTTCGGCTCGCCGCCCCCGCTTCGCCCTGCGGTGGAAGACCTCACGTGACTGGCCTCTGGCCGCGGCCGCGGTCTGCGCGCTGCTGAGTCTCGTCATGCTCTTCCTGCCCTGGCTGACGACCAGTGCGGGCGGCAGCGAGAACGCCTTCGGGGTGGACCTCCCGACCGCGGGACCGGCGCTGATCACCGCCATGGTGTTCGCCACGCTCGTCCTGCTGGCCATGGCCGCGGCGACGCACAGCAGGCGGTACCTGGAGGCGTCACTCGTCCCGTCGTCCGTCCTGCTGGCCGTCTACATCCTGAAGGCGGCAGACGTGTCCGACCTGGCGGACCTGTACAGCCGGCTGGCGGCATCGTTCACCGGCGCCACCATCGGCACCGGCGTGGGTCTCTGGCTCGGCCTGGCCTTCGCCGCCCTGACCCTGCTGTTCGTCCTCGCGGCCGTGCTTCTGCGGTGGGGTAGCGGAGAGACCCTGACATATCCGGCGTTCGGCACCGCACGGCAACCCCGTCCCGGCACCCCACCGGCCGGTGACACCACTGGGCCTCCACCCCGGCCGGACACCCCGCCCGGCCCCGCCCCGGAACCGCACGACAGAGCCGAGTGACGAGGGCGAGGAGAGGGCCGGGGCGTCCGGTGGCGAGCCGGCCCCGCCTCGGTGGCCCGCCCCTGGACCCTCCTCCGTGCCCAGGCCCTCTCGTTCGGATCCTGGCGCCCTCCTCCGCCTTGCGATGCACGGCACCAGGACCCGCTCCCTGATCCGGCCTGATCCGAACGAAAGACCCTAGGAGCCGGCCTCCTCCCCGGCGCAGTCGTGGTACACGTACTGGTCGATGTCCAGCGACGCCCCGGCCGTGGCGAGCCAGGCCAGCAGGTCAGCCCGGAGGAAGACGCCCTTCTGCTGCGGGTCGTCGGGATCGGTGATCTCCTGGACGAGAACCAGGGAGACGTCGGCGTCCCCGGACCGGGCCAGCCTCCCCAGGGCGGCGGCGAACTCCGGCCCCCAGCCGAGGACCACCGGTTCCAGATCCTCCGGCCGTGCGCTCCCGCCGGCGGCCGCCGCGTGCCGGATCCACGTCGCGTGCGGGCGCGGCGGCGACTGGGGACGCCTGCGGCTGCCGATCGCCGTCGACTCGTCGGGTCCGGTGCCCAGCCTCGCGGAGATCTCCTGAGGCTGCAGGGACTCGCTGACCACCCTGAGGTACATGCGGAACGCGCTCACGGCCGGTACCTGTAATTCGTCGGAACCAAGATCTTCCCGTCCTTGCTCACGAGGACGACCCTGCCCTCGCCGTCGCGCATCGCGTCGAACCGCGACACGTTGTTCTTCCCCACCCAGTCGGCCTTGAAGGCGTGCGGATCCTCACCGACGCTCTTCAGGGCCTTCTCGAGCTGCTTCTCCTTGATCTTCACCAGGGACCCGCGGTCGATGGCGGCGGCGTCGGGGATCTCGCCGCGGATGAAGTCGCACGACGCGTTGTGCACGAGTACGGGAGTCGTACCCGCCAGCACGTAGTAGGTGTGGACGTCGTTGACGGTC
This sequence comes from Streptomyces sp. NPDC014991, assembly GCF_043080665.1. Lineage (NCBI taxonomy): Bacteria > Bacillati > Actinomycetota > Actinomycetes > Kitasatosporales > Streptomycetaceae > Streptomyces > Streptomyces sp. NPDC014991. The sequence goes on along the minus strand of NZ_JBIBVY010000007.1, from coordinate 172,752 downwards.
AGGTTGTAGGCGCCCTGGAGTTCCTTCCAGTGCGTGACCTTGTCGATCCGGACCCCGGTGCCGTCGGGGGAGCGGAGTGTGTCACCGGAGTTGAGGTCGCGGGCGTCGGTCCACCGGCCGCGGTTCTCCACCCAGAACGGGTGGTGGTCGGTCGCGGTGAGCTCGCGCGGTGCGTCGCCCGCCGTGCCGGCCAGCGCGAGGCCGGTGAAGTCCTCGTCGTCGGGGTTGAGAATCGTTTCCTCGACCGGGTGCGGGCCGGTGGTACCCGTCTCCGGGTCCGTGGCCAGGACGCTGTCGTCGGTGGTGATCTGCTCGATGGGGAGGGTGGTGGTGCCGTCGCCCATGAGGACCCGCGTGCCGGCGGGGAAGCTGTCGCACTGGGGCATCCTGTCGCCCTTGCGGGCGGCGCGGATGTCCTCCGGGAGGAGTTTGCCCCCGTACTTGAGCCAGCGCATGACCGCGAGCGAGCCCAGGACACGGTCGGTGGTGCTCACGGCCTCACCGGTGGCCAGGTCGGTGCCGGTGACGGCCTCGATGACGCCCTTGCCGTCCCCGACGCCGGGCAGCAGGTTGAGCAGCACCGACATCCGGCGCTCCTGTGCGGCGCGTTCCTCCGGGGTGGTGTCGTTCGTGCCGATCCTGTCGGCGAGGCGGGAGAAGTCGAAGTCGAACGTGGGTACTTCGCGGAGCTTCGAGGCGGCCTTGTTGATGCCGTCGACGGCTTTCTTCGTCTCGTCCAGGCCCCTGCCGGCCTGCTTGACGCCCTCGTTGAGCTTCTCCATGCCCTTGTTGGCCTTGTCGATGCCCCGGTTCGCCTTGTCCAGGCCCCGGTTGACCTCGGCCGTGGCCCTGTTCATGTCGTCGAGGGCGCCGTTCATCTGGTCCAGGCCGGCGTTGATCTGGTCCAGGCTCTTGCCGATGTCCTTGAAGAATCCCGCGATGTCCCAGGGATCCTTCACCGGCCCGTCGTGGACCGGTTCGGGCTCGGGGTAGTAGTCCCCCAGCGCGACGGCGAGCAGGGTGAGGGCTTCGACGGATTCCGTGTGGGCGTCGAGCAGCCGGGATGCCCGTACGAGGTCGGTGCGGAGCTTGTCCAGGTGCGGCTTGGCGGCCTTGAAGGCCTTGAGCGTCTGCTCGTAGATCTGCTTCTTCTTCTCCGGATCGGTCTCCTTGTCCGGGTCGAGCAGGAGGTAGGGCTTGAGCTTGTGCAGCTCGGTCAGTTCCTTCTCCAGCCCCTTGAAGGAAGCGCCCCCGTCCTTCATCGCGTCACGGGTGACGTAGAGGAAGACACCCACGCCGAGGCCCAGCTCGGCGGACTTGAGGGCGAACTCCTTGAGGCAGGTGGGCCGTTGCAGCAGCGGCCGCGACGCACAGTTGGAGTACTGCGCCACCTTGGCCGCGATCTCCAGCAGCGTGGGCTCCGGCTGCGCCGCGGGCCCGGCCGCCGCGGCGGTGCCCACGCCCGCGCCGACGGTCAGACACAAGGCGGTGGCGAGCGTGACGACCTTCTGTTTCATGTGCGAGTACATGTGTTCCTTACGACACGGATCCCGCATGGCGCCGGTCGGCGGCGCGGGTCCGCGGTTCCCCCGGGCGGCTGAACCGCCCTCGTGTTGCGTGCGCGTTCGAGCGCGTGGTCGGCAACACCGTAAACCGTTACCAGCGGTCATGATCAACCCGTACCGGGCGCTGACGGTCCGTGCCGGGCCGGGGGTGCCGATCGCGCCATCTTCCGCCGTCCGCGCGGCTCTTGGGTGTGCACCGGTACGTTTGCCCGTGCGGCGGCGGGCAACGCGAAGCTCATGACTGAATCGAACAGCGGGACGACTCGAAAGTCCGGCCAGGAGCAGGGGACCGCGGCCAAGGCCCGGCGGACGGCGGACAAGGCGACGGCACCGGCCGGTCGCGCGGCGAAGAAGGCCGTGGCGGCCTCCGACGGCGCGACGTCGGCCGTGAAGGCCGGTACCGAGCGGACGGCGGAGGTGACGGGCGGGGCGGTCCGCACGGCGGCCCGAGGCGTCGAGACCGGGCGTCAGGCGCTGGTCACGGCCTCGGGCCAGGTCGCGGCAACCGCCAAGACGGCCTGGACGGTGGTCGCCCACCGCAAGCTGGTCGCCGCCGGCGTCAGCGCGGGCCTGACCGCGATGACCGTGGCGTCGTACGCGATGGGCCGCCGAGCCGAGCGACAGACGCACGGACCGCTCACGCGTCTCACCCGGGGCCGTCTCTGACGCATGGCCGGCACACGCGGGCGGACGCCACGCGGAATGCCGTGCCGGGGGCGTGGCGGCAGGCCGCGGAGCCGGCCGCTCACGTCACACACCTCTCGACGCGGGGGCCCGGCCTTCGAGGAACGAAGGCCGGGCCCCCGCCGTCGTGCACGGCGGCGGTACGGACCACGGACCGGCGCCGTGGTCCTACCGTGGTGACGGGCCGGCCCGTGGGGGAGGCCGGCCCGCTCGTGCACCGGGTCAGCCGGTCTTCGTCACCTGGGCGAGGGCCTTGGTGAGGCCGTTGGCCCACAGCTGGTTGACGCGGGAGCGCTCGGTGCTGTTCGGGTACCGGTTGGTGCAGGACGGGCCGGGGCCGCCGCCCGACATCAGCTCGCTGCACGGGCCGCTGTAGTGGTCCGGCAGGCCCAGTACATGGCCGGTCTCGTGGGCGGTGACCCGGATCGAGTCGTACTGGCGGTTCTGCGTGTAGTCCAGGAAGATGTAGCCGCTGCCGTGGCCGTTGGTGGAGGCGTACGACCCGCGCGAGTCGTTGCCCTCGTAGTAGGAGAAGTCCGCGCTGCCCGACGTCGCCTGGAGCTTGACGTTGGACACGGAGCTGTTCCAGATGGAGGCGGCGCTCGATATCTGGGAGCGGAAGCTCGGCGCCTGGGCGGCGTTGTAGTAGACGGTCACCGACTGGAGGGTGGGGTGGGCGGCCTGCCTCTTGGCGACCGACTTCAGTACGGCGTCGAAGAACGCCTTGTTGCCGGCCTTCTCACTCGAGCCGATGTAGCGGGCGGTGGCGGAGTGGGCCGGTACCGTGGCGGTGTTCTGGGCACTTGCCGGGCTCGCGGTGCCGAGTGCGGCGGAGGCCAGACCGACACCGAGCGCGAGGGCCAGCAGTCGTCTGTTCTTCGGCCCGGTGCTGGTGCGGAACGACGTCATGGGGAGCTCCTACTCGTCCTGTGGGGTTGAACGATCGGTTGCCAGTGAGTCTCGGGCAGGCCAACGGGACGGCGGATGATGGCAATCGGGGATTGCACGGGGCTATCGGCGGTCGACTCGTCCACTTTCGTTGGAACTTGAACATCTGGTGCGGTGCCGCGCGCCCCCTTACGCTCCCCCCATGGAGCTCGAGGTGAGGCATCTGCGCGTTCTCTGCGCCATCGCCGACACCGGCAGTCTGCACAAAGCGGCACGGCAACTCGGCCTGGCTCAACCGTCGTTGAGCACCCAGCTGGCGCGCATCGAGCGCGCGCTCGGTGCGCAGCTCTTCATGCGGACCCGGACCGGCTGCCGGCCGACCCCGCTCGGGCTGGTGGTGCTGAGCCGGGCCAGGCCGCTGGTGGCGGAGTTCGCGGCACTCGTCACGGAGACCAGGGCGGCCGCCGCCCGTGCCGCCAGGGGGTTCCAGCTGCGCATCGGTGCCACCGCGAGCCGGGCCATCCCGGGCTGGCTGCGCCTGCTGCGCGCACGGGTCCCGCGCGTCGAGCCCACGCTGGAGATGAACGTCTCCGCCAACGCCCTGCTCGGCATGGTCGCCGCCGGCCGGCTCGACATGGCGTTCGTGCACGAGGTCGAGGGCAGTCCGCTGCGTGTTCCGCCCGGCCTGTGCCTGCGCGTACTCGTCGAACGCGAACCGCAGTTCGTCACGCTCGCCGCGGACCATCCTGCGGCGGCGCGGGCGGAGGTGAGCCTGGCCGACCTGTCCGGCGACCGCTGGATGATCGACTCCACGGTCGACGGCGAGTGGGACGCTCTGTGCCGGGTACTGCGGGCCGCCGGCCTCGACTCCGAGATCCTGCACGGCGACTACCTCACCGCCTACTCGCTGGCCGCCATCGGCGAGGTCGTCACGGTCAGCCAGCCGACCGCCCCTCCCCGTTCCGATCTCGCGATCCGTCCCCTGGAGGGCGACCCGATAGGGGTACGTCTGCTCCTGGCGGCCCGCACGGAGGACGAACTGGACGACGGCTACCCGGAGTTGCACACGGCCTACTGGGCGGTGGCCCATGAGGCACCGGCCTACCGGAAGTGGTTGCAGCGGGCACACCCACCCGGCCCGGACGCCTGCCGGAAACCGCACGGGCCACCGGTGGTGACGCAGTCACCGGTGCCGACGCAGTGGCCGGTGGCGGCCGACCTGCACGCGCCGTGAGACCGCGGCCCGGTGCCGCTCGGCGCCCCGTCGCGCGAGACCGCCGGGCCCGGGCGGCACTGAAGGCCCTCCTCTCTCAGGAAGTGCGGGTACGCCGGGACGGAGGAGGTGTCGGTGCCGATCGTCGACCGCAGTGCCTGCCACAGGGCGTCCATGGTGCGCCGGTAGGCGGACGACGTGTCCAGGGCGTTCGGCACCTCCAGGGCGTCGCCCAGCAGCAACCGGCCTCCGGGAGCGAGGTGTCGTACGAGCCGCGTGATGAGCCGGCGGCGCTGGGGCAGGTGCATGAGGACGAACCTGGCGTGGACGAGGTCGAAACTGCCGAGGCGCAGGCCCTCGTCGGTCAGGTCGCCGGTGACCACCCGCAGCCGCGGGATCGTGAGGGCATGCAGCCGGCTGGTGTCCCGGTCCAGGGCGACCACCTCGTCGACACCCGCCTCCTCCAGCAGCCAGCGCGCCACGGTCCCCGTGCCGGCGCCCACTTCGAGGCAGCGGCTGCCCGGTCCGGCGCCCAGAGCCCGCAGGCGGCGCGTGGTCACGGGGTCGTAGACGAGTGCGGCGGCGTCGATCCGCGCGGCCTCCCCGGGGCGTTCCGGTTCGAACAGGTCCTCGCCGTAGCGGCCTTCCCCGGCGGCGGCCCCTCCCGGGGGTGGTGGCGTGCTCATGATGGGACCTCCCGCCCCGGTGGCCGTGGCGTCCCCCGGTACTGGGAAGGGAACGTCGTCCCACCATGGACGCGCACACCGGGAGTTCCCTCGGATCGTGGCCACCGGCACCCGAGTCCCATCCGAATGGCCGAGCCGGTGGACGAAGGCGGGCACCGCGCGGTCATGGCGGGGCCGCGCCGGGGCACCCGAAGGCCCATGAAGGTGACCGCGTCACGACGCCCGCCCCGCCTGACCCTCGCCGTGGCGCTGCTGCCCCTGGCCGTGTCGTGCGGCGGCGCACACCAGGGAACCGGCGGCGGGGCGGGGGCGGCAGGACCGGTGCCCGGTGCGCCGGGCGGCACTCTTGTCGTCACCAGCGACAACGGACTGAGGTTGCGTCCGGCCGACGGCCACCGGGTCATCGTGGACGAGCGCGTCGGCCACGCCGACCGCCACTGGTCCCACCACGACGGCACCTGGGTCCTCGACCTGTCGTGCGCGGACCGGAGCCCGGACGACGTCCCGTGCCCCCGCATGCCCGAGGTGGACGTCCCCGACGGCGTCAGCGTCACGGTGACCGCCCGCAACGCCGGCATCGACGCCGTGGGAGTCGCGTCCGGACTGGACCTGACGACCGTCAACGGTGATGTCACGGTGACCCGTTCCGGCCGGAGCGGGGCCGTGACCCGGCTGGCCACCCGCAACGGCTCGGTGCGCGCCGTCGCCCTCGACACGCGCCGGCTGACGGCCGCGACCACCAACGGGGACGTGATCCTCTCCTGCGGTTCCGCGCCGACGGCCGTCACGGCGACGACCACCAACGGCTCGGTCGGTGTGACCGTTCCGCACGACAGCCCCGCCTACCGGGTCACGGCCGCCACGGCCAACGGCCGCACCACCGTGGACGTTCCCACCCGGACCACCGGCCACGGGCCCGCGATGAAGCTGACCACGGTCAACGGCGACGTCGACGCGCGGCGCGACTGAACCGCCTGACTTCCCCCGTCCTCCTGCTGCCGGGGCAGCGGACGAACGACGCCCGCCGCCCCGCACCGGCCGTCAGGGTGTGGCCGGTCCGGTCAGGGGCATCCGCAGTGCACTGAGTGCGTCACCACCCGGCATCGAAGGGATCAGCAACATGTTGGCCATCGTCTCGGCGGTCCTTTTCTTCATCGCGTTCCTGATCAACGCGGCTGACATCTCGACCAACGACACCTTCACCTCGACGAACATCATGCTCCTCGGGCTGACCGTGCTCGCCCTGCACCTCGCGGGGGTGGGCAGCGGCTGGACGGCCCGGGGCCGCAGACACTGAGCGGCACGAGAAGGCGCCCGGCACCCCGGCCGTGTCCGCTACCGGGGTGCCGGGCCGTTTCCCCGGCGTTCAGCGCGGCATCCATCGTGCGCAGGCGCCGGTACAGGCGGTTGCCACGAGTTGGCGCACCGCCCCGCGTTCCTCCGGGGCCGACGGCACCTCGCCCCGGCGCAGCTGGGCGTCCAGTACCAGGACCGCGTCCGCCGAGCCGCCGGCCGCGCGCCTCTCCCTGCGCCGCTGGGTGAGCACCACGGCGATCGCCCCGACGGAGGTGACCGCCGTACGGAGCAGGACCGACAGCACCGATTGCCCCGGGAAGAGCACCAGGACCAGAGCCACGGCCACGAGCAGGGACAGCAGCAGCTGTCCCACAGACTCCGCGCAGGGAGCCGGCGGACTCCAGCACCGCCCACACCGCCGGCACCACGCACGGAAGTTGACGTTCCGGGTCGGTGGGTCTGTCCGGCGCCGGCCGCCCGGGACGCACGCTCGCGGAGGCCGGCGCCGTACCGTGCCGGTCAGACGAAGGCGCTCTCCCCGGTGATCGCCTTACCGACGATCAGCGTGTTCATCTCCCGGGTGCCCTCGAAGGAGTAGATGGCCTCCGCGTCCGCGAAGAAGCGTGCGACATCGTAGTCCAGGACGATGCCGTTGCCGCCGAGGATCTCCCGCGCCCAGGCCACGACCTCGCGCATACGGGCGGTGACGTGCGCCTTGGCCAGTGCCGAGTGTTCGTCCCGGAACACCCCGGCGTCCTGCAACCGGGCGAGCTGCAACAGCATCCCCCAGCTCGACGTGATGTTCCCCAGGCTCTTCACCAGCAGGTCCTGCACCAGCTGGAAACCCGCGAGGGGACGGCCGAACTGCTGCCTCTCCGTGGCGTAGCGCAAGGCCAGTTCGTAGGCTCCGATCATGACGCCGAGCGCCTGCCAGGCGACGCCGCTGCGCGTGGCCCGCAGGATCTCGGCGACCTCCCGGAAGGAGGACACGTTCTGCAGCCGGTCGGCCTCCGCCACCCGGACGTCGGTGAGGGTGATGTCCGCGTTCTCGACGATGCGCAACGAGATCTTGTGGGCGATCTTCTCCGTCGTGAAGCCTTCCGTCCCCTTGTCGACGACGAACCCCTTGACCTGGTCGTCGGCGACGTCCCGGGCCCAGACGACGACGTGGTCGGCGAACGTCGCGTTGCCGATCCAGCGTTTGGCACCGTTGAGCACCCATGTGTCACCGTCGCGCCGGGCGGTGGTGCGCATGCCGGCCGCGATGTCGGAACCGTCGAGCGGTTCCGTGAGCGCGAACGCCCCGATGGTGTCCATTTTCGCCATGCCCGGCAGCCAGCGGTCGCGCTGGGCCTGGTCGCCGCCCAGGTGGATCGCGTACATGGCCAGTCCGTTGTGGACGCCGAAGAAGGTGGCGACCGACGCGTCGACGCGGCTCATCTCCATCGCCATCATCCCGGTCAGCAGGTGACTGGCGGTGGGGCCGTGATCGCCGTACCCCTCGTAGGCCAGCCCGACCAGCCCGCTCTCCCGGAAGCGGCTGATCAGCTCCTCGGGGAAGGTGCCCTCGGCCCAGTGCCCGGACACCAGAGGCCGGACCTCGTCCCGCATGAAGGCCCGCGTGCGGAGGAGGACTTCGCGTTCCTCCTCCGTCAGGGCGGTCTCGAAGTCGTAGAAGTCGGCGGCGTTCGGCTGTTCCGTGGGTGAAGTCATGGGGCCCTTCTTCCACGGTTGCGCCGGGCGATGCCCGGGCCGGCGGCAGCGCCGTCAGCGCGCCGTCATACCTGGTCGGCGTGCGTGGTCACCATGGCCTTCGCCGGGTTCCCGGGGCGGTGCGGCACGGCCTCCCAGAGGCGCCAGGTCGACCACAGCAGCGCGAGGAGGAAGACGGCGAGCAGCCCCAGCAGCACCACCGTCTGCCTCGCCGACCCGTCGTCCCGGACCATCTCCCACAGCAGACACAAGGACCAGGCCGCCACACCGCCTGCGTACACGGCCCTCAACTGCCGCAGCTGACCTACCGAACCCATCGTCACCCCTCCGGGGAGTCGCGTCGCGTCACCCTGCCGGTACCCACGTGACACGACTTCACCACACGCGGAACCAGCCCTTGAAGTACGGACCGCGCCAAGTCGGCCGGCGCGAGGGAACTCCCTCCGGCGTCGCGGGTGCGCGGTCCGTCGGCCGCCGAGTCGCCGGGCCGCTCCCGAAAGGATGAACAGGCCGGTGGCGCGGCGTGTCGCGAACGCCGTACCAGCACGCTGTGACTCCGAGGACCGTGGACGTCAGGGGGCGCATGTGAGGCGGCAGCACGCTTCGTTACGTGACCGGGTGCGCTATCTCTTCGACACGAGGCTGGCCCGCAGTACGGGGACGCTGCTCAGCTGGCTCGCCCTGGGCTGTCTCGTGGTCGTCGTGCCCGTCAGCACCCTGCTGGTGTGGATGGACCCGAGCGCGCCCCGTTCCCTGTCCGGCCGGCTCACCGCCGTGTGGCGCACCAGCGCGGAGACCCTGCGTCTCGGGGTGGCGACCGGCGCACCGCTGCGGATGCTGCTCTCCGTCCTGCTGGGACTGATCGCCCTGCTGTGCGTGTCGACGCTGATAGGCGTGATCACCACCGGGCTCGGCGACCGGCTGGCCGAGTTGCGGCAGGGGCGCTCGACCGTGCTGGAACGCGATCACGCGGTGGTGCTCGGCTGGTCGGAGCACGTGTTCACGGTGGTCGCCGAGCTGACGGCGGCCCGGGGCGGCCGGGGACGCGGCGTCGTGGCGGTGCTCGCCGACCGGGACACGGCCGAGATGGAGAAGTCGCTCGCCGCCGTGCCCGTGACCGGCGGAGCCCGGGTGGTCTGCCGCACCGGGGCGCTGACGGAGCCCGGAGCGCTGGCCCTGGTGGCCCCGGCCGTGGCCGGATCCGTGCTGGTGCTGCCGTCCGAGGACACCGGGGCCGATCTGGAGGTGGTACGGGTCCTGCTGGCGCTGGGATCGCTGCGCGGTACGGAGGCCGGGCCGGCGGTCGTCGCCGCCGTGCGGGAGGGCCGCTGTCTGCCGGCCGCGCGGCTGGCGGCCGGAGCGCGGGGTGTCGTGCTGGAGACGGACACGACGACGGCGCGGCTGCTGGTGCAGTCGGCCCGGCGCCCGGGCCTGCCGGCCGTGCTGCGCGACCTCCTGGACGTGGCCGGTGCCGAGTTCCATGTGTTCGAGGCGCCCGGGCCGGCGGGGCTGACGTTCGCGGAGGCCGCGCTGTGCTTCGAGTCCGCCTGCGTGATCGGGGTCCTGCGGGCCGACGGCCGTCCCCTGCTCGCACCGGAGCCGGGAACCGTCCTCGGGGCCGGGGACCGGCTGGTTGTCGTCGCCCACGACGACACGGCAGCCGCGCCGGCCGACTGCCGTGCACACGTCGACCCGACCGCCATGGCCCCGCCGGGAACCGGCCCCGAGAACCCGGCACGGGTACTGCTGCTCGGCTGGAACCGCCGGGCGCCCCTCGTGGTGGACGTCCTGCGCCGGACCGCCCGGCCGGGATCCGCCCTCGACGTGGTCACCGACCCGGACGACGGGCTGTCGAAGGGGCACGCCGACGGCCTCGCGGACACCGCACGACTGCGCGTCACCCATCACGTCGGCGACCTCGCCCGCCCCGAGACGCTGCGCACCCTGGACGTGTTCGGCTACGACAGCGTCATCGTGCTGGGGCCGGACGCGGACGCCGGCTCCGGGCGGCCCGACGACCGGGCCCTGCTGACGCTGCTGATGCTGCGCTCACGAGAGGAGGAGGCGGGGCGGGCGTTGCCGGTGGTGGCCGAGCTGTGCGATCACCGCAGCCGGGCCCTGGCCCCGCTGGGCCCGCAGTCCGACGCGGTGGTCCGGGGGGAGCTGACCGCTCTGCTGATGGCCCAGATCTCGCTGAATCCCACGCTCGCCCCGGTGTTCGAGGAGGTGTTCGCCGCCCGGGGCGGCGGGCTCGGCCTGCGCCCGGCCGGGCTGTACGTGAGGCCGGGCGGGGAGGCCTCCTTCGCGACGGTGGTGGCGGCCTCGCTGCGGCGTGGTGAGTGCGCGATCGGGTATCGCGCGCACCTTCCGCGCAGCGCGCGCCGTCATGACGGCATCCGGCTCGCCCCCGGCAAGTCCGAGCGGCGGGTGTGGGCGGCCGAGGACGAGGTGGTCGTACTCTCCGCGGCACCCCCCGTGTCCGGCGTCGGGGACGACGAGCCGGACGCCCTGCCCCGGATGCGACGCCCCCCGGAATCGGACGCCCTGTCCTCGGACCGCGGCCCGGAAGAGGACCCGCCCACCGGCCGCCCCCCGGAACGGCAGTGACGCGCCGGAGCGCTCACGGGCGGGCCCGGCGGACCGCCCCGGACGGCTCCGCGACCGGGGCCGTCAGGGGCGCGCGGCCGGAAGTCGGCAGGATGTCCGCCGGGTAGCCTGGGTACCCGACAGCGGGCACCGCACGGGACGGGGAGGTGGGACGTTGCTGCGCATCATCGAGAGCCAGGGCGACCGGACGAGGGCGCAACTGCCCGAGGACGTGGATCTGTACACCACATCCACGCTCCGGACGGCGGTCGACGGCCTGATCGACGCGGGGTGCCGTCACCTGGTCCTGGACGCCTCACGCACGCTGCACATGGACTCCACCGGTGTCAGCGCCCTGGTGGGCTGGTACCAGCGGCTGGACGCCCTCGGTGGGTCCCTCGGCGTCACCGGACTCGATGACGGCCTGCTCCGCATGTTCACGATCCTCGGGCTCGACACCGTCATGAGCCTCACGCCCGGCAAGACCCCGTCCCTCTGACGTCCGCACCGTCGCCCTGACGCCCGCCCCCGTCGTGCTCACCGCGGGGGAGTGTCCGGCGCGGAGCCCTTCGCCGCGTGCACCGGCACCAGCTCGGTCAGGCCCGAGATGGTGAGCAGCGGGGCCAGCAGGGGCGGCGCGATCAGTTCCAGCCGGGTGCTGTGGGCGAACAGCACGTTCAGGCCCGCGCTGTCGAGGTATTCCACCCCGGCCAGATCCACGACGACCGGCCCGCGGATCCCGTCGAGGGCGGCGGCCAGCGTGCCGGCGTTGCTCTGGTCGATCTCGCCGACCACCGTCAGCACGGATGTGCCGTCGGCGCGCCGCGCCGGGGTCAGCGTGAGCGGGATGGTCATCAGGTGATCCTCGTCTGCATCTCGACGACGGTGCCGTTCGGGCCGGGTGTGATGGTGACCTGCTGCATCAGTGCTCGCATCAGCTTCAGCCCGCGTCCGCGGTGCCGGTTCAGCTCGGGCTGCGGAACCTTCCACCGGCCGGTGTCCGTGACGGTGACCAGCAGGTCGTGCGTGTGGGCCAGCCCGCTCAGCCGGATGGTTCCCCCGGGGCCGTCACGGTGCCCGTGTTCGATCGCGTTGGCGCACGCCTCACCCGCCGCGACCATGATGTTCTGGACGGTGTGCCGCGGCAGTCCGCACTGGTCGAGCCAGTCGCGCAGGGCCTGGCGCACCGAGGCGAGCCGTGCCGAATCGGCGGGGAACGTCACCTGCAACGGCGCGGGGTGACGGTAGAGCAGCAGGGCCACGTCGTCCTCGTATCCGCCGTCCGGTTGCAGTCGCTTCATGATCTGTGTGGCCAGTTCCTCGACCGCCGCGTCCCTGCCCTCCTGGACGGCCCGGCCGGCCTGCTCGATGCCGGTGGCCAGGGAGCGGCGGCGCCGCTCCACGAGTCCGTCCGTGTAGAGCAGCAGGGTGGAACGGCCCGGCATCGTACGGACCCCCTCCGGACGGGTGCGGCCGGGGCGGACCGCCAGCGGCAGGGCCCGGCCCTCCTCCAGCAGCTGGACGGTGCCGTCCGGGAGGGCGAGGACACCCGGCGGATGTCCCGCGCTCGAGTAGACCAGCCGTCCGGTCGCCGGTTCCAGGACACCGCAGAAGACGGTGGTGCACAGGGCGCCCGGCACGCCGGCGGCGAACCGGTCCAGCGCCGTCAGCGTGCGCGCGGGGCTCGGCTCCTGGAGCAGCAGGGCACGGCACGCGCTGCGCAGCTGCCCCATGACGCTGGCCGCCGGCAGACCGTGACCGACACAGTCGCCGACGACGATGCCGATGCGGCCGTCGGGCAGGGGCACCGTGTCGTACCAGTCACCGCCGACCTCGAGCGGCCGGGTGGCGGGCTCGTAGCGCACGGCGAAGCCGTCGGGGAGCAGCGCCGGCCCGAGGATGGCGCGTTGCAGCGCGATGGCCGTCTCGCGCTGCTGGTCGATCTGATGGACCCGGACCAGTCCCTGGGCGAGATGCCCGGCCAGCAGGGTCAGCAGCAGCTGGTCCTCACCGGTGAAGGGCCGGCGTTCGCCCAGGTCCACCCAGAGTGTCAGCGGGCCGTGCGGATGTTCGAGGAGGATCCCGGCCCCACCCGGGGCGGTGACCGGGGTGAGCGTGGGCTGCTCACGCAGCCGCTCCAGGAAGCTCCTGCGCTCGAAGGACAGGGAGGGCCAGGACAGGGACGGATCGGTGGCGGTCACCGCCGGTTCGCCGTGGTGACCGAAGATGCCGGCCAGCACGGTCCGGGCCCGCCACAGCTGTTTCAGCTCGTGCAGCGCGCCCGCGAGCGCGTCGGGCAGGCCGACGGCCTGCGAGAGCCGCGTGCTCAGAGCCGCCAGGGCGGTCTCCCGCTGGATGGCGTAGTGCTCCGCGGTCACGTCCCGGAACGTGCCCACGGTCATCCGGCGCCCGGTGTCGGGGTCCTCGGCCTGGTTGAACGTGGCGCTCACCCACAGCTGATGACCGTCTCGGTGCCGTACGGGCAGGGCGTTCGTCCTGCGGGCGCCGCTGCCCGTCAGCCGCCCGAAGGCGGCCTCGGCCCGCCGGTACCCGTCGGGGTCCGTGGCGGGGTCGGGCCACCACGGATGCACGGGCCGGTACGGCAGGTCCTCGGGAGGGTAGCCGAGCATGTCGGTGAACGCCGCGTTCGTCTCGATGACGGTGCCCTTCTCGTCACAGACGAAGAATGCCTCCTGGAGGGAGTCGATCAGGGCGTTGCGCCACCGCAGGTGATGCGTGCGCAGCCGCGCCAGTTCCACGTTCGCGCGGACCCGGGCCAGCAGTTCCGCGGCGGCGAACGGCTTGACGAGGTAGTCGTCGGCCCCGGCTTGCAGCCCCTCGATGGAGGCCTCCTGCCCTGCGCGCGCCGACAGCAGCAGCACCGGCACCGAAGCGGTCCGCGGGTCGGACCGCAGCGCGGCGACCAGTGCCAGCCCGTCCAGCCCCGGCATCATCACGTCACTGACCACGAGGTCGGGCGGATCGGCCCGCACGGCGTCCAGCGCGCTCATCCCGTCAGTGACGGCCGTGATGCGGTACCCGGCGCCCGACAGCAGACGTTCCAGGTACCCCCGCATGTCGGCGTTGTCGTCGGCGACCAGGACACGCCCGGCCGCGCGGTGGCCCGGGGCGCTCTCCGATGCGGCCGCCCCGGCCCGAGCCGCCCCGGCGTCAGGGGTGTCCGGCAGCCAGCGCAGGGCCTCCTGCACATACGGGTCCGCGGCCACCGACACCGTCGCCCCGCCGTCGGCGGCGGCCCTGGCGGCGGCGGGCAGATGCGCCGTACCGAACGGCAGCCGGACGCTGAAGGCGGTGCCCTGCCCCTCGGTGCTCTCCGCGGTGATCGTCCCGCCGTTCAGGCCGACCAGTTCCCTGACGAGGGCCAGGCCGATACCGCTGCCCTCGTGGGACCGGGCGCGTGCGTTCTCGATCCGGTGGAACCGGTCGAACAGCCTGGGCATCTCCTCGGCGGGCACCCCTGTACCGGTGTCGGCCACGGTGACCCGGGCCCGGCCGTCCTCCGTGCGCACGGTGACCCGGATGGTGCCCTCGAAGGTGAACTTCAACGCGTTGCTCAGCAGATTCAGCACCACCTTCTCCCACATGCCGCGGTCCAGGTACACCGGCTGGTCCATGGGCGGGCAGTCCACCTCGAAGGCCAGCCCCGCCTTGTCGATGGCGGAGCGGAAGACGCTGGCCAGCTCCGCGGTGACGGCGGCCAGGTCCACCGGCTCGTACGTCGCCCGCATCCGGCCGGCCTCGATGCGGGAGAAGTCCAGCAGAGCGTTGACGAGCTTGCCGAGGCGCAGCCCGTTGCGGCGGACGACCTCCAGCTTCTCGCGCAGCCCCGGGTCGTCGTCCCGCCCGGTGAGCAGTTCGTCCACCGGACCCATGATCAGGGTGAGAGGGGTGCGGAACTCGTGACTGATGTTGGAGAAGAACGCCGTCTTCGCCCGGTCCAGCTCGGTCAGCTCCTCGGCCCGGCGCTGCTGCGCCTCGTACCCGCGGGCGCTGCCGATACCGGTCGCCACGTGACCCGCGACCGTCTCGACGAAGCCCTGGTAGGTGTCGTCCAGCGGCCGGAACCGGTTGAGCCCCGCCACCAGGAAGCCGTACGGCGGGTCGCCCTGTCTCAGCAGCGGCACCACCAGGGCCTGTACCGGCGGCTGGGGCCAGGCGCCGGGCGGCAGGCGGTCGTACGGTGGGCCGCTCAGCGGCACCCGCACGGACTTTTCGCCGGCCGGCCGGCCCGCCGGCCAGACGGCCTTGGGATCACCGCTCGGCAGCACCACGGGGGCGGCCGGATGGCCGGCCTCGATCCCCGTGGTGGCCGCCAGCCGCGCCGAGCCGTCGTCCTGGAAGAGATAGGTGCAGGTGAACGGCAGATCACGCGGATTGCGGACCAGCTGACGGGCGACGAAGTCCAGCATCTCCTGCTCGGTGCGCACCACACTCGGATCGGAACCCAGATCACGCAGCGTGGCCATGCGCCGCTCACCGACGACCCGCGTGGTCTCCTCGCTGACCACGCACAGCATGCCCGCCACCGCGCCGCAGTCGTCCCGCAGCGGGCTGTAGGAGAACGTGTGATACGTCTCCTCCGGGTATCCCGACCGTTCGAGGAACAGCAGCAGGGCCTCGTCCCAGGTGGCCTGTCCGGTGGTCAGTACGGAGCGGACGCGCGGTTCGACGTCGTCCCATACCTCGGCCCACACCTCCGGGGCGGGGCGGCCCAGCGCCCAGGGGTATTTGTGGCCGAGCGTGACCCGGCGGTAGGCGTCGTTGCAGAAGAACGTCAGCCGCGGCCCCCACGCCATCCACATCGGGAAGCGGGACGCGAGCAGGATGTCCACGGCCGTCCGCAGGCTCTGCGGCCACTCCTCCGGGGGGCCCAGAGGGGTGGCGGCCCAGTCCACGGCGGCCAGATCCGCGCCGATGACCTCGTCGGCGGAGAAGACGCCGGCACGGGCCGCGGGTCCCGGCTCGGCGCCGTCCCGTCCAGCCATGCGCCGCTCCCTCTCTCCCGACGGCCGTCGGCCGTCGGACAGTGGTGTGGTCATTCGTACGTCGTAGCGCGATCGGTCCGCCACCCCCTCGTGCCCCGAACGGTTCCCCGTG
Organism: Streptomyces sp. NPDC014991; assembly: GCF_043080665.1. NCBI lineage: Bacteria > Bacillati > Actinomycetota > Actinomycetes > Kitasatosporales > Streptomycetaceae > Streptomyces > Streptomyces sp. NPDC014991. Next base: position 157,003 of record NZ_JBIBVY010000007.1, on the reverse strand, counting down.
CACCTGCCCGGACGGTCGGCTCCCGGCGGCTGCCACTCCGACTCTCCCACCTTCCCCGGACGCCGCCGGCGCGGTACGCGTCAGCGGCGGTCGACGCGGCCGTCCACGCAGGTGGCGGCGGTGGCCGTGCGCGTCCGCCGCACGTACGGCGCTTCCTTGGCATCGGCTCCCCGACCGCTCGCCACCGGCCTGCGGCGGCAGGGGCGGGGCGGGCGGTCGAGCCCGGCCCCGGCTGGGCCGCGCACGACCCGGTGCCGCCCCCGGCAGGCGTGGATCGGGCGGTCAGGTACATACGACACTGAGTGAGGCATCGACCGGTGCCGCGTGTGAGGACGGCCGTCCGGGATCCGGGGCCGCCGGCTGACGAGGGGGCGAGATGACGGCTGACCGTGATCAGCAGGCGGCGTTGGAAGCGCACGACCTCGGCGCGGTGGGCGGGACGGACGAGGACCTGTCGCTGCTGTTCGGCACGTCGACCGCGCTGTTCGCGTCCATGGCCGGACCCGCCCACGTGCTGGAGGCGGCGAACCCGGCTTTCTTCGCGGCGATCGGCGGGGGACAGCGGGAACGCACCGGTGTGGCCCTGGCGGAACTCATGCCCGAGCTGGCCGGCCAGGGATTCATCGAGCTGCTGGACCGGGTGTACCGGTCGGGTGAACGCCATGTGGGCCGCGGCGCCCGCGTCGTCATCGGCGTAGGCCCGGGCGCCCGCGAGGCGTACTTCGACTTCACCTACGAGGCGCGCCGCGACGCCGCCGGCAACGTCATCGGCGTGCGGATGATCGGCGTGGAGACCACCCAGGTCAGACAGGCCCGCAAGCTGGCCGCCGAGCAGCGCGCACTGCTCGAACAGATCGCCCGCCAGGCGCCGCTGCCGGAGGTGCTGGACGGCATGTGCCGCACGATCGAGGAACTGTCCCCCGAGGTGCTCGTCTCGGTGCTGCTGGCCGACGCGGACGGCCGTCACCTGCGCCACGGCGCGGCCCCGAGCCTGCCCGACTTCTACAACCGGGCCATCGACGGCATCGCCACGGGCGAGGGAGTCGGCTCCTGCGGCACCGCCGCCCACCGGCGCCGGCACGTGATAGTCACCGACATAGCCACCGACCCCCTGTGGGACGACTTCCGCGATCTGGCCCGACGGGCGGAACTGGCCGCCTGCTGGTCGACGCCGATCCTCGCCCCTGACGGCCGGCTGCTGGGGACCTTCGCCATGTACCTGCGCACCCCGAGAGCCCCGCAGGACACCGACCTGGCCCTGGCCCGCGTCTTCGCCCACACCGCCGCCCTGGCCATCGAGCGTCACCAGGCCGAAAAGGCCCGGCGCGCCGCGGACGCGAGGGAGAAGGCCGCCCGCGAGGATCTCGCCTTCCTGCTGGCAGCCGGCACCGCCCTGGCGGGCCGGCTGGACGAGACGCAGACCCTGCAACGGCTGGCCTCCCTGTCCACCCCGGCCCTGGCGCCCCTGGCCACGGTCGACATGGTCGAGGCCGGCCGCGTACGGCGGGTCGCGGCCGCCGCCGCCGACGCCGGCGCACGCGCCCTGCTCCTCTCCCACACACCGGTCCAGGACGCCGAGGACGACGCCGTCGCCCGCGTGCTCGCCTCCGGCGTGCCCGAGGTGTCACGCCGGGCCCCGGGCGGTCCCGGCCCCTGGAGCGCCCTCGGTGTCACCGGCTACGTCTGCGTGCCCCTCCTGGACCGCGGGCGTCCCTTCGGCGTCTTCACCCTGCTGTTCACGCGGGGGCACTGCTTCGACGGCCACCGGGTCACCCTGGCGGAGGAACTGGCCCGCCGTGCCGCCTCGGCCGCCCGCAACGCCCGCCAGTACGCGCAACGTGCCGCCCTCGTCCGCGACCTCCAGTCCGGGCTGCTGCTGCCCGACCTGCCGGACATCCCCGGTGCCCAGCTCGCCGCCTTCTACCACCCGGCAGGCGAAGGACTGGACATCGGCGGCGACTTCTACGACGTCTTCCCCCGCGGCGACGGCAGCTGGGCGTTCATCCTGGGCGACGTCTGCGGGCGCGGGGCCCTGGCCGCCACCACGACCGCCCTGGTGCGCCACACCGCCCGCGCCGTCGCCGGGCTGCTCGAGGACCCCGTCGACGTCGTCAAGGCCGTCGACAAGGCCCTGAACGACCGCGTCGCGCACCAGAACAACGGCTTCGTCACCCTCGTCCACGGCCATCTGACGCCGGGCGCCGACGGCCTCGCCATCCAGCTCGTCCGCGCCGGGCACACCCCTCCGCTGCTGCTGGACGCCGACCACGTGGTGGACGGCGTCGAGGCGCCGGGCGGCCTCCTCGGCATCGGCATCCCGCCCGGGCTCACGGCCCGCCGTCTCACCCTCCGCCCCGGTGAGAGCCTGGTGCTCTACACCGACGGCATCACCGAATGCCGGGCCAACGGGGACGAGCAGTACGGTGAGACCCGCCTGGCCAAGGCGCTGGCCGCCGCCCCGCGCCGGCCGGCCGCGGCCGACATCGTCCGGGTCCTGGCCGAGGACGTGCGCGCGTTCGTGGGCGGCAGAGAGGTGGAGGACGACCAGGCGGCGCTCGTCATCACCGCCGTGGGGTCGGCGCCGGCCGGCTGAGGTCGGGCGGGCGGTCGCAGGAATCGCGAACCTCTGCGTCTGCCCCGTACCGACCTGAAATAACGCATGGTTTGCGGGCTTGTAGGGGTGAAGTAAGGGCACTAGGTGGCCAGGAGGTCGATAACAATGGTTCCCCTGCTTCTGGTTCTTCTTCTGGCTCTGATCCTCTTCGGCGCGGGTTTCGCGCTGAAGGCGCTGTGGTGGATCGCGGTCATCGTCCTGATCGTGTGGCTGCTGGGCTTCGTGGTCCGGTCCGCGGACGGTGGTGGCCGCAAGGGCCGTTGGTATCGCTGGTAGCCACCGGCTTTCCGGCGCGCGGACGTACCGCGTGAGGTGTGTGGAGCGAATGGGGCCCGGCCGGGAACGGCCGGGCCCCACTCGTGCTGGGCGGACCCCCGCTCGTGCCGGGCGGACGCCGTGAAGGACGGTGGGAGAGAACGGGCGTATCGGGCGCATCCGTGGGTACGTGAGCAGAGCGCCGGTCTCCGCGGAAACCGCAGTGGAACCTGCACCTCCTGTTACTGCGGGGGCCGGCGCGCCCTCATGCCGGTGCGGGGGCGTCCTGGCCGCCGCACATGGCCTGCCGGTACAGCGAGGACAGGGCGCCGTCGATCGGGTGGGGCTGGGGCCTCCCCGAGGAGTCCGCCTTGTTCCAGCGTATGAGGTTGACGGCGACGGACATCTGGCGCCCGCCGTCGGCCCGGGTCAGGGAGGTGGTCCCGGCCCCCCACACCGTCCCCTCGTGGCCCCAGAAGGTGCCGCAGCCCGGCGTGGTGACCTTCTGCAGACCGAGGCCGTAGTCGATCGTCGATCCGTCCAGGGCGCGCACGGGGACCGTGCGCTGCATCTGCTCCAGCGAGGACCGGCTGACGATCTCACCGGCGAGCAGCTTGCCGTAGAAGCGGTTGAGGTCCTCCATGACCGACACCAGGGCCGCCGCCGGCCCCACCCAGGACATGTCGTAGACGCTGTAGTCGCGCGGCGGGTCGATCAGGCCGTACAGGGCCTCGTACATCCGCGAGTGCGGCCCCTTGATGTGTGGCCCGACCGGGAACTCGGTGTGCCGGAGCCCGGCACGCTCGATGACGTCCCGGGTGATGCACTCCTCGGCCGTGGTACCGGTCAGATGCTCCAACAGCCGCCCGAGGAGCAGATAGTTCGTGTTGGAGTACACCCCTGCCGGGCCTCCGGGCTCGCCGGCGGGCGGCGCAGTGAGCCCCATCTCGATCAGCTCGGCCGGACGGAACCGCCTGAACCGGTTGTCGTCCAGACTCCCCGGCGAGACGTCCGGCACGGCGGGCATCCCCCGCAGGGAGGGGAACGCGTAGGGGAGATAGTCGCTGATGCCGCTGGTGTGGTTGAGCAGCATCCGCACCGTGACCCTCCTGCCGCGCTCTCCCGGCACCAGCCTCGGCAGGTAGTCGCCGATCGGCGCGTCGAGCCCGACGCGGCCCCGCTCGGCCTGCCGCATGACCGCGGCAGCGGTGAAGGTCTTCGTGATGCTGCCGACGCGCTGTCGCATACCGGACTCGACGGGACGGCCGGTGGTGACGTCGGCGACCCCGCACGCGCCGCGCCACGTCCGGCCGGCGTCGCGCACCTCGCCGAACACCCCCGGCACTCCCGCCTCGTGGACACCGTGCATGGCGGACCGCAACCGCGCGGGCTCGAAGCCGCCCGACGGGGTGGCACCGCCGGCGGTCACGGGCGTCGTGCCCTCGGGCGCGGGGAACGCGGGCGCCGTGCCCACTTGGACCGCCGGCGCGGTCACGCTTCCGTCTGTCGGCATCAGGTTCCTCAAGACATCGTCCTTTCCCGGTCGGGCAATGCCCCGGGGACTCCCCCCGGGGTTGTTCGCGGTTTCAGCCGGCCAGCGCGCGGCGCAGGGCGGCGCCGAGTTCGGCGTTCTGCCGCTGGGAGACCTCGGCGGACAGAATCGCCTGCGAACCGTGGAACGTGCCGGGCCACTGGTGCAGTTCGACCGACACGCCCGCCCGGAGCAGCCGCAGCGCGTAGTCGATGTCCTCGTCGCGGTTCGGACACAGCTCGGCGGTGGCGATGTACGCCGGTGGCAGGCCGGACAGGTCGGTGGCCCGGGCGGGCGCGGCGTACGGGGTCGCGGGCCGGTCGCCGAGGTAGTGCCGCCACGACGCGGTGACCTTGCCGCGGTCGGTCCAGGGGGTGTCGACGAAGTTCCGCTGCGACCACGTCTCCTGCCGGTCGTCGAGCTGCGGCTGGTTGAGCAGCTGGAAGCGGATCGCCGGTCCCCGCTCGTCCCGGGTGCGCAGCGCCACCGCGGCCGCGAGTCCGCCGCCGGCACTGTGCCCGCCGACGGCGATCCGGTCCGGTTCGATCCCGAGCCCGGCCGCGTTCGCGGCCACCCACCGCAGCACGGCGCAGGCGTCGTCCAGGGCGGCGGGGAAGCGGTGTTCGGGGGCCAGCCGGTAGCCGACCGAGACCACCATCACGCCGGAACTCGCCGCGATCCGGCCGGCCCACGGGTGCTCGGTGTCCAGGCCGCCCAGGGCGAACGCGCCGCCGTGCAGCCAGACGATCGCGCCCCGGGCCTGCAGCGGGCGGTAGATCCGCACCCGTACGTCCGGATCGGCCGGCACCGTGCGGTCCTCGACCTCCATCTCCGCCGTGTCCGGTGCGGGCACCGCGGCGGCCAGCCCGGCGAAGCAGGCCCGCGCGGTGACCGGGTCCTCCAGGTCGGCGCGGGGGAACAGCGGGACGAACGGCTCGAGTTCGGGATCCATGACGACCATCCTCGCGGCCGTCACCGGAAGAGGTCAGCCGACACCCGTCGCGCATCTCCCGCCGGACACGCACCGATCGGCGCGACCCTGTTCTCCTATCCTGCTGTCATGGAGGCACTGGCCGTACGGCTGTCGGGACTGGATCCGTACGTCGACGGCGCGATCCGCATCGTCGCGTTCTACGACACACTGATGCGCCGGCGAGTGGATCTGCCCGCGCTCGCCAGGGCCTCGGCGGGCCTGGCCGAGTGCGTCGTGGGCATCCGGCTCCACGGCACGGGACGCGTGGTCCGCGTCTCGCCCCTCGGCACGGAAGCGTCCGGACCGCCGTCACCCGCGTCCAGCACGGCGCCGATCACCCTCGACGAGGAGGAGACCGGCACGGTCTGGCTGGAACGCCCCGGCCCGTCCAACCCGCTCGACGACATCCTCCTCGACCGGCTGGCCATCGCCGCCGCGGCGGCCGTCGAGCGGTACGATCCGGCCCGTACCACCATGGCCGACCCGGCCCTCGTCGAGCTGGCGATCAGCTCCGACAGCGACGAGGCGGCCGGCGCCCGGGCGTTACGGCTCCTGGGGTTCGCCCCCGGCCTGCCGGTCCACGCCATCGCCGTACGCTCGCAGCTCCCACTCGACCGGATCAGCGGCCTGGTCTGCCCCGCCCGCCCCGTGAAGGCGGCACCGCTCGCCGACGTGGGCGTCATCCTGGCCACCACCGTCGATCCGGCCCGGCTCCCGGCCGGCGTACGCGCGGGCATCGGCGCCCCGGGACGCCCCGGCCGGTCCTGGCGGCAGGCCCGTACCGCCCTGCGCTTCACCACCCCGCACGAACCCGTCGTCCGCCACACCGACCTGGGCGCCCTGGCGCTGCTGGCCGAGCTGCCCCGGGACCTGGCGCGCGACAACACCGACGTGGCCGCGATCGCCCGGGTGGCCGCCGACCCGCAGGACCTGGAGACCCTGGACGCCTACTGTGCCACCGGCTCCCTCCGCGCCGCCGCCGACCGGCTCCACCTGCACCACAGCAGCGTCGCCCGCCGGCTCGAACAGCTCGGCAGGACCCTGGGCATCGAACTCACCCGGCCCACCGGCCTGATGCGCGCCAGAATCGCCCTCACCACCTGGTGGCTGCTCGACGCCTGACCTGCTCCCGGCCCGCGCGGACGGGCAGAGGCCGCGGGCTGGCGGTACATGCCTGTCCTGGGACGGCACATTCCTGCGATCATGGGCCGGACACGGATCCGCCGGCGAAGAGGAACCCTGCCCGATGCCTGTGCCCGCCGACCCGACGGTCCTCCACCCGATGCCGGAACAGCCGCGGGTGGTGCTGCTCAAGCCCCTGGTGAGGTCCCCGCTGATCGAGGTCGGTGAGTACTCCTACTACGACGACCCGGACGACCCCACCGCGTTCGAGACGCGCAACGTGCTCTACCACTACGGGCCGGAGAAGCTGGTCATCGGCAGGTTCTGCGCGCTGGGCACAGGTGTGCGGTTCATCATGAACGGCGCCAACCACCGGATGGACGGCCCCTCCACCTTCCCCTTCCCCACCATGGGCGGCTCCTGGTCGGAACACTTCGACCTGCTCACCGGCCTGCCGGGCCGAGGGGACACCGTGGTCGGCAACGACGTCTGGTTCGGCCACGGCACGACGGTCATGCCCGGCGTACGGATCGGACACGGCGCGATCATCGCCGCCGGCGCCGTGGTCACCGGCGACGTACCCGACTACGGCATCGTCGGCGGCAACCCGGCGCGCCTCCTCCGTACCCGCTACGACGACCGTGACGTCGAGCGGCTGTTGGCGGTGGCCTGGTGGCACTGGCCGGCGGAGCACATCACGGAACACGTGCGGACGATCATGTCGGGCAGCATCGCCGATCTCGAGGCCGCGGCCCCTGACACCGCGCGCGGGTGACACGCGTACCCCGAACGGGTGCGGCAGGGGTCCGCTGTCCACCCACCACCACCGGCGCGGAATCCGGGGGAGTGGTGGCCGCAACCCGGGGAAGACGGATGGATGTAGATACCATGTGAATGACGGCGCTCAGGAGACCCCCGATGCTCATGGCACACCCCGCGGTACTGACGAACCTGGTCGAACAGTACGAGACGCTGCGGATCCTGCACGCCGAAGAGGGCAGCCCCGAGGTGCGCCGGCGGATGGACGACGTCGCCTACACGCTGTGCGTGTCGACCGGCACCCGTGACATCCACACCGCTCTCGTCGCCGCCCGCCACCGGCTGCCCGGCGCCCGCACCGAGGACGACTCGCTCCTCACCGCCTGACCGTCCGCCGCCCCCGACCCGCCAGGGCCATGAGCACCACTGCCGAACTCCCCACTCTCACCAGCCTCGACGAGCTGACCCGGCTCGTCACCGGCCGCCGCGGCCTCTACGTCCGCTGGTCCCGCGGCCCGGAACGGGACCTGCCGCGCATGAGCAGCAAGGACGACCTGACCGGCATCCGGCTGCCGGGTCTGTCCGCCACCAGTCTGGACATCGAGGACTGGTGGGGGAGCCGGCCCCCGACCGTCTGGGTCGCCCGCCGGCTCTACGACTACTGCCACCTTCCCCGCGTCAAGGACGCCCGCACCCGGCCCTGGGTCCTGCACGGCTCCGAAGCGGCCCGCGGCCCCGACAACGAGCCCCTGGTGACGGACGTCCAACCGCTCGGCTGGATCGCCGACCCCGTCATCACCGAGGCCTGCCGCATCATCACCGAACAGCCCGGCCACTGGGGCACGCTCTGCCGCGACGGAGCGAACGGAACGGTCTGAGCCCCCTGCACGCGCCGTGAGCGGGAGCGCCCCGGGCGCCCGGGACGCTCCGGCCGGCCGGATCAGCCTGCCGCCGCCGAGGGCCGGATGTTCTGGTTCAGCCGGAACAGGTTCGTGGGATCGTAGGCGTCCTTGACGCGCACGAGCCGTTCGTGGACCTCCGCGGGGTAGGAGGCGCGCACCTTGTCCTCACTGGCGTCGCCCGTGAAGTTGACGTACATGCTGCCACCGCCGTGCCCGGCGATCTCCTCCCGGGCGCCGCGGGCCCACGCGACGTGCTCCGCGAAGCCCGCCGCCTCCGGAGAGCGCGCGATGACGTTGCACAGCACGCTCGCCCGCCGCTGGCTGAAGGCCGTGGCCCCGGCGGGGACGCGGGCGAAGGCGCCGCCCAGCTGGTGCAGGTGCAGCTCGCTGAAGGGTGTCGGGGTCCGCAGGTGCTGCCGCAGCAGCGAGTCGACGGCCGCGTCGGTGGGCTCGATGAACGCCGACGTGAAGTAGTTGTGCGCGCCGGCCGTCCACAGCGGGTCCAGCGTCGACTGCATGCCCGTGTACGGCATGGGACCCAGCACGTCGGCGATCGGCGTCCCCAGCGTGCGCAGCGCGGCGACGGCCGTCTCACCGGCCGCGGGAGCGCCCGCGTACATGGCGGCCAGCATGACGACCCGGGTGCCGTGGACCTCGCTGGGCAGGAACGGCACCGGAGGGGCCGTCGTCAGGCTGATCAGGGTCGTCAGCTCGTCGGGCATGTCCGCGATCAGCTCGCGCCAGCGGGTGATGACCTGCCTGGCCTGGTCGAGCGGGTAGACGATCGGACCGGCCAGGACCTGCGGACCGACGGGGTGCAGTGCGTACTCGAGCGAGGTGACGACCCCGAAGTTGCCGCCCCCGCCCCGCAGGGCCCAGAACAGCTCGGAGTGCTCCCGCTCGTCGGCCCGCACCACCCGGCCGTCGGCGGTGACCACCTGGGCCGCCGTCAGGTTGTCGGAGGCCAGCCCGTGGCGGCGCAGCAGCCAGCCCACCCCGCCGCCGAGGGTGAACCCGGCGATGCCGGTGGAGGAGACCAGGCCGCCGGTCACGGCCAGGCCGAAGGCCTGCGTCTCGTGGTCGAGGTCGCCCCAGGTCAGGCCGGCCTGGGCGACGGCCCGGCGTCGCACCGGATCGACCACGGCACCCCGCATGCCCGACAGGTCGATGACGATGCCGCCGTCGCAGGTCGAGAACCCGGCGATGCTGTGCGCCCCGCCGCGTACCGCGACGAGCAGGTCCTGGCTGCGCGCGAACTCCACCGCGCGCAGCACGTCCGCGGTCCCGGCGCAGCGCACGACCAGGGCCGGGTACTTGTCGTGGGCCGCGTTCCAGATCGTGCGGGCCTCGTCGTAGGAGGCGTCGCCGGGACGGACGACCGTGCCGAGCAGCCCCGCCTCCAGCTCGCCCATGGTGGCGTCACCCAGGACGCCCTTCGTCGTGTCGATCGACATGATGGCCTCCGTGCGTATGTGCCTGCTGGACATTCCGGACACTAGGCGCCGCCGCTTAGCAGCCACTCAGCGTCCGCTGTGCGCCCAGGGCGCGGTGCGCCGCAGGGCGGCCGTCCCCCGCGGATCGCCCAGGCGGGCGAAGAGCACCCGGGCCCGGGCGGCCGACGCCCGGGCCGCGTCACGGTCACCGGCCTGCCACGCCAGCCGGGCCAGCATCAGGGCGACCCATCCCGCGGCGCACGGCGAGCCGGCGATGTGCTCCAGCCGCAGGGCGCGGGTGAGCAGGGCGCGCGCCCTGGACGTCTCCCCGGCGGCCCGGGCCACCAGGGCGAGGTGCAGAAGGCTGTTGGTGGTGCCCGGAAGGTCGTCGGTCTCCTCGAAGTGCGCGAGCGCGCCGGCGATGGACACCCGTGCCCCCTCGGTGTCGCCGCGGGCCAGGCGCAGCAGGCCGAGGCAGCCCAGGGTGATGTCCTCCTCCCGGCGGTCGCCGAGCGTGCGCCTGATCGCCAGGGCCGCGTCGAGGTGCTCCTGGGCGGCGCCGTGATCGCCCCGGCTCCGGCAGATGTTCCCCAGGGCGTTGAGGGCCAGGGACCGCCCGTACGGGTCGGCGAGTGCGCGGAAGCAGTCGGCGCTGCGTTCGGCCGCCGCCACGGCGGCGCCGGCATCACCCTCCAGGCGGGCGGCCCAGGCCAGGTTGGCCAGGACGTACCCGCGTGCCCGGGCCGCGCCCACCGTCCTGCCCGCGAGGACCGTCTCCTCGAAGAACAGCGACACCTGCCCCGCCGCGTCCTCCTCACTCACGTATCCGGGTGTCATGACCAGGAGGAACGGGCCGCTGTCCGCCCGTACCGCCGCCAGTAGCCGCAGACTGCTCTCGCACGCCGCGCGGGCCCCCGGCCCGTCACCCCGGCACACGGCCCACACTCCCTCGGTGTGCGCGGCGGCGGCGAGAACCGAGGGCTCGCCCGCGTCACGGGCCTGGTCGCACGCCCGGTCCAGCGCCTCGCGGGCACGCTCCCACGCCCCGCGCATCCACAGCAGCACGGCCTGCTGGTAGCGGGCGTACGCCCGCGCCGCCGGATCCGGCTCCCGCTCGTGGACGCGGACGATCCGCGCACCGATGTCCGCCAGGGGGGATCCGTCGCCGAGACGGACCGCGAGCACCCCCTGTCCCATCAACGCCCTCGCGTGCTGCGGGCTCGGCCCCGGCGCGGCGGCCAGCGCGGCGTCCAGCCAGCGCCGCCCCTCGGCGAGCCGCCCGCGCTCGGACCAGAACAGCCACAGCGCGACCGCCAGACGCAGCGCGGCCTGGGGATCGCTGCGCAGCAGCGACGACAGGGCGGCGCGCAGATTGCCGTAGTCGGCCTCCAGCTCCAGCGATGTCGCCCCGGACAGCCCGGTGGCCGACTCGCGGTCCCGCCGCTCGGCGAGAGCCAGGTAGAAACGCTGGTGCCGGGCCTCGGTGGCCGCCAGTTCACCGGCCGCGCGCAGCCGCCCGGCCGCGTACTGCCTGACCGTCTCCAGCAGCCGGTAGCGCACCTCGTCCTGGCGCGGCTCCACCGACACCAGCGACTTGTCGACCAGCCTGCCCAGCAGGTCCAGCACCCGTTCACGGTCGGCACCCTCGGCACCCACCTCCTGCGCCGCGGCCAGCGAGAAATCCCCCGTGAAGACGGCGAGCCGGCGCAGCAGACACCGCTCGTCCCCGTCGAGCAGCCGGTGACTCCACTCCAGCGCCGCCAGAAGGGTCTCCTGCCGGGTCACGGCGCGCCGGCTGCCCCGGCCGAGCAGCGACACGGCGTCGTCGAGCCGTTCGACGATTTGGCCGGGCGCCAGCACCCGCACCCGGGCCGCGGCCAGCTCCAGTGCCAGGGGTATCCCGTCGAGCCGGAAACAGATCTGGGCGACGGCCGCCGCATTGTCCGCCGTCAGCCCGAAGCCCGGGCAGGCCTCGCCGGCCCGCTCCAGGAACAGCCGCACGGAGGCGAAACGGCCCAGTTCCGCGACGGACGGCAGCCGGGCCGGGTCCGGCAGGCTCAGCGACGGCACGCGGAAGGTCCGTTCCCCGTAGCTGCGAAGCAGCTCCCTGCTGGTCGCGAGCACGGTGACCCCCGGACAGCGGGCCATGACCTCCGAGACCACCGCGGCACACGCGCCGACCAGGTGTTCGCAGTTGTCCAGCACCAGCAGCAGCTCCCGGCCGCCCAGCTGGGAGACCAGGGCCTCCTGGGCCGGCCCGGACGCGGGAAGCTGCAGTCCCAGGACGGCGGCGACCGCCTCGGCAACGAGATGCGGTTCCGTCAGCGCGGCGAGGTCCACGAACCACACCCCGTCCCGGAACGCGCCGGTCTGCCGGGCGGCCACCGCCAGCGCCAGCCGGGTCTTGCCGCAGCCGCCGGCCCCGGTGAGGGTCAGCAGCCTGGACCGCCCGAGCAGCGCCTCCACCTCGGCCGTCTCACGCTGCCGGCCGATGAGGGCGTTCGCCTGCGCCGGCAGATTGTGCCGCGGTACGGGCCGTTCCTCCTCCGGGGGCTGGACGGAGCCGGCCAGCAGCGTGCGGTAGAGGCGGCGGGTCTGCGGGTCCGGATCGGCGCCGCCGTCACCGCGCAGCGCGTCCCGCAGCCGCTCGTACACGGCGAGCGCTTCCCGGCGCCGTCCGGTGGCGGCCAGCGCCGTCATCAGCGCCCGGGAGCCGGGTTCGTGCAGCGGGTCCGCACCGAGCAGCGTCCGCAGCACCTCGATCGCCTCGACCGTACGCTCCTCGCGCAGGAGCGCCTCCGCGAGCCCCCACCGGATCGCCGCACACCGCACCGCCAGGGCGTCGGCGGCCTCACGCGCCCACGGCTCGTAGCGGTCCTCGGGCAGCAGTCCGGGCTCGGCCAGCGCGAGCGCGGCACCGAGCTGGGCGGGGGCGCCGTCGTGGGAGGCCCGCCGGGCCGCCTCCTCGAACTCGTCGACGTCGATGCGCACACCGCCGTCGGGGCCCAGCAGCACCACGTCGTCACGCAGTACGACGACATCCCCGGCCGCCCCCGTACCCGTCAGCGCGCGCCGCGCGGCGTACAGCACCTGGTGCAGGTTGTTCGCGGCGGCCCGGCGCTCGAGATCCGGCCACAGAAGGTCGTAGAGGCGCTCCCGGTGCATCTGGTGTCCCGGCGCCAGACACAGCACCTTCAGCAGGCTCCGCGCCTTGCGCAGCCGCCACGCCCCGGCGGCGACCGGGCGGTCCTCGACCGCCACGCCGAAACCGCCCAGGAGTCGGATGCGCACGTCACCGCCCATGGCTGCCTCACCCAGCAGATTACCCCCGGCCCGGCGCCGGCGGCCCGGGATCACCCCCGCACCGGCGCGACCACGATCCACGGCCGTGCCGGCCGCCTGACCGGACCCGGCGGTCCCCGCCGGACCGGTGACGAGACCTCGGCACGGCCCGGACCGCCCGGAGCACCGCACCGGGAAGGGCCGGCACGCGATGACTGGTGATTTCGCCGATGGCCGCCGCGCCCCGCCTCACGACTCTGGTCGGGTCAGGCACCCGCACCCCCACATCCTCGTCAGGAGGACCCCATGCGTCGCCGCTCCCCGCGCCGGCTTCTCGGCGTTCTCGCGACCACCACGGTCGCGTTCACCCTCTTCTCCCCGGCGGCCGCGGCCGGCGCGGCCGGCCCCGCGACCACGGCCGCCGCGCGGCCGGCCGGTGTGGCCGCGCGCCCGCTGTCGGCCGGCACGCCGGTCGTCTTCGTCCACGGGTACACCGGCAACGCGTCGAACTGGGCGATCGCCATGAGCGTCTTCCGGCTCAACGGCTGGTCCAGCTCGAACCTCTTCGCCTACGAGTACGACTCCTACGGCGACAACATCACCAACGCCCGCGGCCTCGCCGCCTTCGTCGACAACGTCAAGGCACGCACCGGCGCCGGCAAGGTCGCGATCGTCAACCACTCCATGGGCGGCCTCGTCAGCCAGTACTACCTGAAGGTGCTGGGCGGCAACACCAGCGTCAGCCACCTCGCCTCGATCGCCGGCGCCAACCACGGGACCACGTCCGCCGGTGCCTGCCTGATCTACACCACCTGTCAGCAGATGTACCCGGGCTCCTCGTTCATCTCCCAGATCTCCTCGGGCGACGAGACGCCGGGAACCACCAGATACGCCACGTGGTACTCGGCGTGCGACGGCATCATCCTGCCGTACACCAGCACCCGGCTGGACGGTGCCACGAACAACGACGTGCCCTGCCAGACCCACATCGGGTACCTCACGGACACGGTCGTACTGGGCCGGATAGCGCGCTTCGTCGCCTCCTGACTGTCCGACATCCCGTGAGTTCCCCTGAGCCCGACCGAGCCCCCCGGCCCCGTGGCCAGGAGGATTCTTTCTCCTTCGGGTGCTCTGCCGCTCTGTGATGTCGCAATTCTTGAGGCGTTCTCACTTCGTCCGACCGATCCGCAGTCGGAACGAAGGCGAGGCCCGGGTTGGCGGCGCCGGCGGTCGTACGGGACCTGCGTGAGCACTGGGCGCCCGCGTCAGCGCAGGAGTTCATGCTCGACGACGTCGACCTCGGCAACCGCCGGCTGACCATCGCCGGACGCGTCCGCCCGCTCGACGACCTCACCCTGAAGCTGCTGCTGGACTGGCTGGAGCAACGGCGCAGCCGGTGGCCGAACACCGCGAACCTCCACCTGCTGATCCACAACCAGACCGCCGACACCACCGGCCGCGCCAGCAGTCACTGGATCAGCGCCGCGATGCGCGGCCAGGACGCGCCCCTGGAGAAACTCCGCGTCGACCGCCAACTCGAAGAAGCCCTGCCCCACGGGCCCGATCCGCTCCACCTCGCCGAGGTGTTCGGGCTCGACGAGAAGACCCCGATGCGCTACGCGGACTCCGCTCGCGCTCTCATGGAACGACCCCTGGAAACCGACCCCGCAACTTCACCATGAACCCGCGGATCAACTCCTTGACACCGGGGGCACCGCCCCCTCGGGGCCACGCCCGACAGCCTTCGGTTCCGCGAACCGACGGAGGCGGTGGGATCAGCGGGCGGGCGGGACGAACTCGGGCTGGTCGAGCAGGCGCAGCCAGCTGCCGTCAGGCTGACGCCGGACGACCTGCGCCCGGGCACCGGACCCGTCCTTCGGAGGGGTCGAGGTGAGGGCGATGTCGCCGCTGATCAGCGTCGGCAGCGGTTGTTCCTGCTCGAAACGGGGGCGGTTGGCCAGCACCTCCTCCCACAGCGCGCGAATCGCCTTCCGGCCCACCGTCTGGTCGCCGGGCGGGTAGGCCATCACCGCACCCTCTTCGTAAAGCGCGGCGACCCCGGCCGCATCCCCGGCGTTGGACCGTTCGACGAACAAGCGGGTGATGTCCTCGGGGCGCATGGCCTTCTCGTACTCCGGCATGAATTCCTCCTGACGTCGGGCTTCGGCGCTTTCCAGCGTGGCCGCCGACTGGCCAGAAGTCCAACAGATGCATCTTCTGGAAACTAGAATCTGCAGTCATGGAGCTGAGGCAGCTGGAATACTTCGTCGCGGTCGCCGAGGAGCAGAACTTCACCCGGGCGGCCGAGCGGGTGCACATCAGCCAGTCCGGCGTCAGCGCCCAGATCCGCCAGCTGGAACGGGAACTCGGTACCGAGCTGTTCGACCGGTCGGCCCGCACCGTCACCCTCACAGTCGCGGGAAAGGCCGCACTCGAACACGCCCGCGCCGCACTCTCCGCCGCTGGGGCGGTCGGCCAGGCGGTGGGCGAGGTGACCGACCTGATCCGGGGACGCCTCACCGTCGGGATGGTCATCGGCTGTACCCTCACCCCGCTGTTCGATGCCCTCGCCGCGTTCCACCAGGCACATCCCGGGGTGGAGATCTCGCTGCTGGAGGACAGCTCGGACCGGCTCGTCGAGGGGGTGCGCACCGGTGCCGTCGACCTGGCGCTCATCGGGGCCGCAGCCGCCACCCCCGAGGGGCTGGACGCGCTGACCATCATCAGCGAGCGGCTCGTCGTGGCAGTCCCCGCCGGGCACCCCCTGGCGAAACAGCGGCGGGTCACCCTGCGTGACCTGGTCGCCCACCCGATCGTGTGCATGCCGCCCGGCACCGGCCTGCGCACGGTATTCGACCAGGCCTGCGCCGCACAGAACCTCCAACCCGCGATCGCGCTGCAAGCCAGCGCCGCGGACGCCATTGCCGACCTCGCCGCCCGCGGGCTCGCCGTCGCCATCCTCAGCGACTCCACGTCCGCGCGCTACCGCGACCGGCTCACCGCCCGCACCATCGATGACGTCGATACACCCGCATTGCTCGCCCTGATCTGGAAGAGCATGCCCGGCCCAGGGATGCGTGAGCTGCTCGTGCACAGCCGGCAAGCATTCACCAAACCCGACCCCGCGACTTCCCCGTGAACCCACGGGTCCATCCTCTGACATCAGGGCGACAGACCCTTGAGTTCCCGCCGAAGTGCCTACAGTTTTCGCGAACTTGCGGCCTCCCGGGGGCCGAGTAGGAACCAGGCGGAGAGTGCGGTGTGTTGTCACATCATGTGACAACACACCGACTGGGCGCCGGTCGATCGTCTCCGCTCAGGTGAATCGCAAGTGCAAGGCCGAGTCGGTCGATTGCGCCCCCTCGGGTCGATCCGATGAACCGAGGGGGCGCAACGGGGCGAATGGTGCGCAGATCCGATCGGGTCCGTCCACCATGCGCGCCTCCCCGTTCAGCCCCTGTGGTCGCGGTGCGGCGCGCGCCGGAACGACGAAGAGGGGGCACGGCGCATGACGGAGCGTCTGTGTCCGCGGCATTCCACCGACAAGCAGACCAATGCCCGTCAACTCCAGGCTTTGCACAGGCTGTTCAGGTCCGGCGCACCGAAGTATGAAGACCCGGCCGCGTCGTCCCGCGTGTGAGCTGGAGCCCTTCCACGATGCGGCTCACGGGCTGCGCGTGAAGGAGCGCGACGCGCACGCCACCTGCACATCGTCAGCCGCGTGCAGGCGAGTCGGGCACGGACGAGTCGTTCCTCGGTCCGATGCCTTTGAGCCTGGTCGGTGTTCCGGCTGGATCGAACGAGTGGTGGAAGGTGAAGGCGTGCGGCGCGTAGCCGTGGTCGTGGAGATGTTCCAGCCTGCTAACCCCGTCCCGCCAGGTGGGTATCGCGCCGTCGGTGACCCACCAGAACACGTGATTCGGGTGTCCCGTCCTCTCGAACCAGTCGTGACGCCTGTTGAGCGCCACGCGATGCAGACCGGTGTAGATGGAGTCGAAGGCGGATTCCAGGCCGGTCCAGAGTGAGAGGGTCGCTGCCAGGGCGGTGGTTTCCACAGTGCGGCCCTTCCCGTACCAGGCCGGAACAGCGAACTCTCCCCATTCACCCCAGTCCGAGCCGAACATGCCCTGGCTGCGGTCTGCCGGTTCAGCACGAGCGATGTATCCGGGGTGCCGGCCGATCTCCCGGTAGACGGCCTCACCGCTTTCGTGGAACTCCCGCGTAAGACGTGCGGGATCGGAGAGGGGTGACTGCAGGACGCCGAACGTGTACAGAGCAAGATGGGGCATGCGTTTCTCCCTGGCTGAGGGGGCCCGGTGTGGAAGTCCCCGACGGTCTCGCTGTCCGGGAGTGGACTCGATTCGGCGCCTTGCGCGTGGGGGCGGGGAGCTGTGGCCGTGATCGGCTCGTCCTCCTTGCGGGTGACTCGGGCTGATGGAACCCCTGTGCGACTGTGGGCGACGCCGATGTCAGGAGAAGATAGCCCCCGTTGCAGGCCCTGTCTAAGTTGCGTTTTCCCTGTCCAAGTGGCCTCTCGCAGACGTCCTCGAGGTAGCTGGGGTGGCGAAGCGTCGCCGGGACAAGACCACCCGCAACGCAGGCCGATGACCGCCGTCAGCCCCACACTGACCCCGGGTTCCACCTCTGCCGGTCATGTGAGGGCGACGCCTGGTGGCAGCCGGCCCGCTGGCTGCGGGACCGATGTCGGTCGGGCAACGAACGTCCCATCGCCCCTCTTCGACCTCGCCACCCTGCACCTGGTCCGGAACAAGCTGCTGCTCCCCGGCGCTACCGTCCTCGAACGCGTGGTCACTTCCATCCGTGTCGCTGACGAACACCCGGTCGCGGGGAACTCCGGGATGGTCGCCGAGCCCTCCCGCGGCGGTGTCGGCCCATGCCGGGGCGCTGTAACCGAACGGCTCGTTCATCGGTTCGAAGGACCGGACGTGCTCAGCCCGGAGGCACCACCGGGTCGTCGCCGTAGTTGTCGCCCGGGCCGGCCCGGTTGACGCCCTCGAACGCGGTCGTACCGGTGGCGGCCGGCGGCGCGGTGGTGAGGACGCCCAGTGGTGCGAGCACCAGCGCGGCCGGCCCGCCGGCGCCAGGGCCCGTCGCCATGACCGGCCGGAGCGGACACGGAGCGTGGTGTGCCTCCAGGGAAGCGGGTGGTGATCCCCGGCTGTCAGTCCCGCACGGGCTTCCCGCGACCCCAGCCCCAGGCGAGGCGGTCGGCGCCGGAGCGGTTGGTGGTGGCCAGCCAGGGCCGGTCGGGGGCGCCGGTGAGTTCCTCCAGCGTGTAGGTGTCGCCGGTGCGCAGGCCGGGCCAGTAGACCGATCCCATGTGCAGCTCGCGGAAGGTGTCGGTGACCGCCTGGACGTAGTTGACGAAGTTGTTCGCGTCGTCGGGCCGGTCGTAGTCCAGGCCCGTGGTCATGGGGGCGCCGAACTCGTCGGCCACCGTACGGCCGGCGCAGTCGCCGATGCGCTCCTTGAGGTCGGCCACCCACTGGTCGTAGGTCGCGTAGTCCTTCCAGAAGCCGTAGTGGTGCAGGGACAGGTAGGTGCCCCGCAGGCGGGGGTCGGCGCAGACGGAGGTGACGTGGTCGTTGTAGCCGGCGCCGGAGACGAAGACGCGGTCGCGGGGGACGCTCCGGTAGGTGTCGAGCCAGTCGGCGGCGATGTCGGCCCACTGGGTGTCGGTGTAGCCGTGCGGCTCGTTCATCGGCTCGAAGTAGACGCGGGGGTCGGCCCGGTAGGCGCGCACCACGGTGTCCCACATGGTCCGGTACGCCACCGTGTCGTCGATGAGTCCGTCCTTGCGGGCACCGGTGCCCTCCCAGTAGGAGAGGATCACCTTGAAGCCCTGACGGCCGGCCGCGTCGATGACGGCGCGGTAGGACTGCCAGTAAGGGCCGTTGACGGTATAGGGGTTGACGGGCAGCCGGACGGTGTCGGCGCCGAGGTTGGCGCGGAAGGCCGCTGTCACCCGGGTCGCCTTGGCGAACGTCTGGGCGTAGGTGTCGGAGGTGGACAGTCCCGACAGGACGACCGGGTCGTCGGCGTAGTTGTCGCGCGGGTCCGCCCAGTTCACACCTTTGAACCGGCTGGAGTCCAGGGTGGCCGGCGACCCGGAGGCGGACGCCGGTGCGGAGACCGCCAGGGTTCCACCGGTCACGACGAGGGCGGTCGCCGCCAGCAGGGCTCGGAACCGGCGGGGGGTGCGGGACTTGCGGACACGTGTGCGCATGGCGGTCTCTCTCGGGTGCGGGGCGGGACATGGAACCCGCCGGAAGGCGTGCCGGCTCGGAGCTGGACGGCGGGCACGGTGGCGGGTCATGCGTCGGGGCGTGGTCTGTCGGGCCCGGCCGCGGCGTGCGGGGTCTTGCCGCCGCGGCCGGAAACCCGGTGATGTTTACGCAAACATCGATGACGACGGAAGGCCTGCACCGGCACGCCCACCGGCCTCGACGCCTGATGTTTACGTAAACTCTGAGCCGGAAGAGTGGCACCGGCTCCGGGGGCTGTCAAGGTGTGGGGCGGGGCTGTAAAGGTGTGCGGCGCGTGACGAGGTTGCTCCCGCCGGAGGTCCGGCGGCGGGGGAGCGGGGCATCTGCCCTGCCCCGGGACGTCACGGCGGGGCGGCGCGGCTCGGGCGGGGCGTCGGTGGTCACCGGGGGCCGGCCGGCTCGGCACGCCGCTGTGAGGCCGGCCGGCGGGGCGCACGGCGGTGACGGGGGCGGACCACGCGGCTCGCCCTGGGGGAGGGGCGCCGCGCGGGCGGCGAGGTCACCGCACCCGACGTGCGGCCGCTGACCGCGACGTGGGCGACCGGGAGTGACCTCGGCCGATCGCCGGGCCCGGCTGCGGGTCCGGCGTTGACGCGGGCCGGTCGGCGCGGTACGCGTCGCGCAACCCGGGACTGCGGCGACCGAGCACGTCGGAGGGTGGCACGCCCCGCGGCAGGCCGCCCTCCCCGAGCCCCGTTACCGTGCCCGGCGTGTGGCCGTGGCCCGGCGTCCGGTGTGTCGCGCGGGCGGCGGGGCGGTGCTGGAGCGCACGACCAGGCGGGTGGGGACCAGGGTCGTTCCGTGCTCCGGCCGGTCGTCGCGGATCTGCCGCAGCACGCTCTCCACGCACAGCCGCCCCACCGCGCCGAAGTCCTGGTGGACGGTGGTCAGCGGCGGGATGAAGGAAGCCGACTCCGGGATGTCGTCGTACCCGACGACGCTCACGTCCTCCGGAACCCGGCGCCCCTTCTCGTGCAGGGCGCGCAGCAGGCCCAGGGCCATCTGGTCGTTGGCGGCGAAGACGGCCGTGCAGTCGGGGTCGGCCGCCAGGGTCAGGCCGGCCCGGTAGCCGGACTCCGCGGACCAGTCGCCCCGTACCGGTGGCGGCACCGTGCGCCCGGCCTCCTCCAACACCTGCCGCCAGGCGTCGGCGCGGCGCTGGGCGGCGAACGAGCCGTCGGGGCCTGCCAGATGGGCCACGGTGGTGTGGCCGAGGTCGAGCAGGTGCCGCACGGCGGCACGGGTGCCGCCCGCCTGGTCGGTGTCGATCACGCTGTAGTGGTCGCCCGCGTCGGAGTCGACGACCACCAGTTGGACGCTGGGCGGCAGGCTGAGGACGGCGGCGTCCAGGAGGTGCACCTCCATGATGACGATGATCCCGTCGACGGCCAGCTCGCCGAGCCGGGTGAAGGCGCCGCGTACGTCCATCTGCCTGGGAGCCGCCACCGGTATCAGCGTGATGGCGTACCCCTCCTCGGCGGCGGAGGTGGCGATCGCTTCCAGGGTGCGCACGTTGCCGGTGGTGGAGAGGGTGAAGAGGATGACGCCGAGGGTGCGGAACTCGCCGCTCTTCAGGGCCCGTGCGGCGCTGTTGGGGCGGTAGCCGAGTTCCCTCATGGCTTGCAGGACGCGCTGCCTGGTCGACTCGACCACGTTCGCGTGGCCGTTGGAGACGCGTGAGACGGTCTGGGAGGAGACCCCGGCCGCCCGGGCGACGTCGGCCATGGAGACGCTCCGCCGCCGGTCGGCCGCCGACCGCCGGTCGGCCGCCGACCGCCGGTCGGCCGCCGACCGCCGACGAGGCTGCCCGGCCTGGTCCGCGTCGCTCACGTCCTGGTGCACGATTGCCCTTCCTGTGGTGCCGGCCGCGCCGCGGGGCCTGCGCGGCGGATCTGGTCGAGAGTAGCGCGCGCCACCGCTCCGGCCCTGCTCACGACTGCGGTGACACCGCTGGTCACGATGGCGCGGCCGGCGCCGCGAGGCGGGGCGCGCGTTCTCTCTCCTGAAGTATTGACGCCTCCGGTCGGGAATGTAAGCATCAGCTCACCGGTGATGTTTACGTAAACATATGACAGTGCCGGCGGGGCCCGTTCTGCCGTGCGACGGCACAGGCCCCCGCACCCACGACGACGCGAGGATGCACCATGACCGTCATATCGCCGCCGGCCGCGGGAGGCCGTCCGCCCGCAGCCAGAAGGCGCGACCGCCGCGGCCTGGTCGGCTGGGGCTTCATCGCCCCCTTCATGACCGTCTTCGCACTGGTCTTCCTCGCCCCGATCGCGTACTCGGTCCATCTGAGCCTCTACCGCACCCGGTTGATCGGCGGTACCAGCTTCGTCGGCCTGGACAACTACCGGCAGGCGCTGCACGACGACCAGTTCTGGGCCTCGCTCGGCCGGGTCTCCCTCTTCCTGTGCGTCCAGGTGCCGGTCATGCTCGGCATCGCCCTGCTGGTGGCCCTGGCCCTGGACAGCGGGCGGCTCTACGGCAAGGACTTCTTCCGCATCGCGATCTTCCTGCCGTACGCCGTGCCCGCCGTCGTCGCCACCCTCATGTGGGGCTTCCTGTACGGCACCCGGTTCGGTCTCGTCGGCGACATCGACGACGCGCTCGGTGTCTCGCTGCCCGACCCGCTCTCCCCGCACCTGGTGCTGGCCTCGATCGGCAACATCGTCACGTGGGAGTTCGTCGGCTACAACATGCTGATCTTCTACTCGGCGCTGCGGGTCATCCCGCACTCCCTCTACGAGGCCGCCGAGATCGACGGCGCCGGGCAGTTCCGCGTCATCACCGCCATCAAGCTCCCCGCCATCCGCGGCGCCCTCGTCATCGCCACGATCTTCTCCGTCATCGGCAGCTTCCAGCTCTTCAACGAGCCGAGCATCCTCCAGCCGCTGGCGCGCAACGCGATCACCACCGACTACACCCCCAACTACTACACGTACTCGCTGTCCTTCTCCGGACAGCAGCACAACTACTCCGCGACGGTCGCCATCGTCATGGGGCTGATCACCATGGTCATCGCCTATGTCGTCCAGACGCGCGGCATGCGCAAGGGAGCGTGAGGCAGCGATGGCCTCTCCTGTCACCACCGTCCCCGACCGCTCCGCGACCACGTCGCCCAGCACCCCGGGCGCCGTACCCCGGCTGCGAACCGGCCGCCGACGGCACACCCCCGGCAGACCCCGGCGCAGCGTCCCGCTGACGCTGCTCACCGGCCTGGTCCTGCTCTACAGCCTGCTGCCGCTGGTCTGGCTGGTGATCAGCGCCACCAAGTCCCAGTCCGGGCTGGCCCATTCGTTCGGCCTGTGGTTCGACGGCCACTTCGCGCTGTGGGACAACATCCGCCAGACCTTCACCTACCACGACGGCGTCTTCGCCCGCTGGCTGCTGAACACACTGCTGTACGTCGTCCTGGGCGCGGGCGGTGCCACCCTCCTCGCCGTCCTGGGCGGTTACGCGCTGGCCAAGTTCTCCTTCCCCGGCAGGCGCGCGGTGTTCGCCGTCGTCATCGGCGCGGTCGCGGTCCCGGGCACGGCCCTGGCGGTGCCGACCTTCCTGATGTTCAGCAACATGGGGCTCACCAACACCCCGTGGGCCGTGATCATCCCCTCGCTGATCTCACCGTTCGGGCTGTACCTGATGTGGGTGTTCGCCTCCGAGGCCATCCCCACCGAACTCATGGAGGCCGCCCGCATCGACGGCGCCGGCGAGGCCCGCACCTTCTTCACGATCGCCCTTCCGCTGCTGGCACCCGGCATCGTCACCGTCCTGCTGTTCAGCATGGTCGCCACGTGGAACAACTACTTCCTGCCGCTGATCATGATCAAGGACCCGGACTGGTATCCGCTCACGCTGGGCCTGAACAGCTGGAACGCCCAGGCCGAGACCGCCGGCGGGCAGCCCGTCTTCCACCTGGTCGTCACCGGCTCCCTGATCACCGTCCTGCCGTTGATCGCCGCGTTCCTGCTGCTGCAGAAGCACTGGCGGTCCGGACTCGCCGCCGGAAGCGTCAAGGAGTAGCGCCCCCTTCGCCCACTCGCACGCCCCCGCGGGACGTGCGGAACGCACCCCCACGCCCCACCCCCGTACGGGCCCCGCCCGGCGGGCCCCTTTCCCCTGCCCCTGCGACCCTCCCCCTCGATCACGGTCCCGGCCATGCTCCGGCCACGAAGAAGTGGAAGCACGACCATGCTCAAGCACTCCCGCCGCCTGCTGCGCGGCATCGGTCTCGTCGGCGCCCTCGCCCTGGGAGCGACCGCCTGCGGCGGTTCCGACGACGGGGGACCGAGCCACAAGGCGGTCTCCGAAGCGGACATCCAGGCGGCCCTGAAGAAGGGCGGCACCCTCACGGTCTGGGCGTGGGAACCCACGCTCAAGCAGGTGGCGGCCGACTTCGAGAAGGCGCACCCCAAGGTCAAGGTCGACCTCGTCAACGCGGGTACCGGAAACGACCAGTACAAGGCGCTCCAGAACGCCATCTCGGCGAAGAAGGGCGTCCCGGACGTCGCGCAGATCGAGTACTACGCGATGGGCCAGTACGCCCTGACCAAGGAACTCACCGACCTCAAGGCGTACGGCGCCGACAAGCTGGCCGGCAAGTTCACCCCCGGCCCGTGGAACGGCGTCAGGGCGGGCGGCGACGGTGTCTACGGCCTGCCGATGGACTCGGGCCCCATGGCGCTGTTCTACAACAAGAAGGTCTTCGACAAGTACCGGATCAAGGTGCCCACCACCTGGGACCAGTACGTCGACGCGGCCCGCACACTGCACAAGGCGAACCCCAAGGCGTACATCACCAACGACGCCGGTGACGCCGGCTTCACCACCAGCATGCTGTGGCAGGCCGGTTCGCGCCCCTACACGGTCGACGGCACCAAGGTGAGGATCGACTTCTCGGACCCGGGCGCCCGGAAGTACACCGGCACCTGGCAGAAACTCCTCGACGACAAGCTGGTCTCCCCGATCACCAGCTGGTCCGACGAGTGGTACAAGGGCCTGGACGACGGCACCATAGCCACCCTCGCCATCGGCGCCTGGATGCCCGCCAACCTCGCCTCCGGCGCGAAGGCCGCCTCCGGCGACTGGCGCGTCGCCCCGCTGCCGCAGTGGACGGCGGGCGCCAAGGCCTCCGCCGAGAACGGCGGCAGCGCCCTGGCCATGCCGGAACTCGGCAGCAACGAGGCACTGGCGTACGCCTTCCTGGAGTACGCCGACGCCGGCAAGGGCGTGCGGACCCGTGTGGCGAACGGCGCCTTCCCGGCCACCACCTCGGAGCTGCACTCCAAGGCGTTCCAGGAGACCGCGTTCCCGTACTTCGGCGGGCAGCGGGCCAACAAGGTCTTCGCCGAGTCGGCCGCGAACGTCTCCGACGAGTGGTCCTACCTGCCGTACCAGGTCTACGCCAACTCCATCTTCAACGACACCGTCGGCAAGGCCTACGTCTCCGGCACCAGGCTCTCGGCCGGCCTGAAGACCTGGCAGGACGCCTCCGTCAAGTACGGCAACGAGCAGGGCTTCACCGTCAGCACCGGCTGACCCGCGCCCCCGCCCGGCGGCGCCGCCCGGACCGGCCGGCGCCGCCCGCACCCCCTGCACCCGGAAGGAACAGCATGCGCCCCGCCCCCCTGTCCCAGCTGCTGCGCGGCCGGGGAGACAACGGCTCTCCCCGGTTCGCCTACGGCGCCGACTACAATCCGGACCAGTGGCCCCGGCAGGTCTGGGAGGAGGACATCGCGCTGATGCGGCAGGCCGGTGTCACCATCGTCAACCTCGCCGTCTTCTCCTGGGCCCGCATCCAGCCCACCGCCGGCACCTGGGACTTCGGCTGGCTCGACGAGATCATGGACCTCCTGCACGACGGCGGGATCGCCGTCGACCTGGCCACGGCGACCGCCTCACCGCCGCCCTGGCTCACCACCGCCCACCCCGAGATCCTGCCCGTCACCGACCGCGGCGAGACGGTGTGGCCCGGAGCCCGCCAGCACTGGCGCCCCACCTCCCCCGTCTTCCGGGAGCACGCCCTGCGCCTCACCCGGGCGATGGCCGAACGCTACGCCGGCCATCCCGCCCTGGCCGCCTGGCACATCTCCAACGAGCTGGGCTGCCACAACGTCTACGACTACTCCGACGACGCCGCCCGCGCCTTCCGCACCTGGCTGCGCCACCGCTACACCACCCTCGACCAGCTCAACCACGCCTGGGGCACCGCCTTCTGGTCCCAGGGCTACAGCGACTGGCAGCAGATCCTGCCGCCCCGCCTGGCCGCCTCCCACCCCAACCCCACCCAGCAGCTGGACTTCAAGCGCTTCTCCTCCGACGTCCTGCGCGAGCACCTGCGCGCCGAACGCGACGTCCTGCGCGCCGTCACCCCCGACGTGCCCATCACCACGAACTTCATGGTCATGGGCGAGACCAAGGGCATGAACTACGCCGACTGGGCCGCCGAGGTCGACTTCGTCTCCAACGACCACTACCGCACACCGGGCCCCCAGTCCCTGGACGAACTCTCCTTCTCCGCCAACCTCACCGGCAACCTCGCCGGCGGCCGGCCCTGGTACCTGATGGAGCACTCCACCAGCGCCGTCAACTGGCAGCCCGTCAACCTCGCCAAACGCGCCGGTGAACTCGCCCGCGACTCCCTGCTCCACGTCGCCCACGGCGCCGACGCCGTCTGCTTCTTCCAGTGGCGCCAGTCCGCCGCCGGCGCGGAGAAGTACCACTCCGCGATGCTCCCGCACGCAGGACCCGACAGCGATCTCTTCCGTTCCGTCACCGGCCTCGGTGACACACTGCGCCACCTCGCGCCCGTCGCCGGTGCCTCACGGGAGACCGCCCCCGTCGCCGTCCTCTTCGACTGGGACTCGTGGTGGGCCAGCGAACTCGACTCCCACCCCACCTCCCGGCTCCGCTACCGTCAGGAAGCCCTCGACTGGTACACCGCCCTGCTCAACGTGGGCGTACGCGCCGACGTCGTCCCCACCGGCACCCCCCTCGACGGCTACCGCATGGTCATCGCCCCTGTCCTGCACGTCGTCCCCGCCACCCTCGCCAAGGAACTCACCCGCTACGCCGAGAACGGCGGCCATCTGGTCACCACGTACTTCTCCGGCATCGTCGACGAGAACGACCACGTCTGGCTCGGCGGCTACCCCGGCGCCCTGCGCGACCTGCTCGGCATCCGCGTCGAGGAGTTCGGGCCCCTGCCCGACGGCGAGCAGGTGACCCTCGACGGCGGCCTCACCGCGGGCCTGTGGACCGACCGCGTCACCGCCACCGACCCCGCCACCGACGTCCTCGCCCGTTACACCAGCGGAGAACACGCCGGCCGTCCCGCCGTCACCCGCCGCACCAGCGGGCAGGGCTCCGCCGCCTACGTCTCCACCCGCCTCGGCTCCGCCGGACTCACCGCGCTCCTGCCCGCCTTCCTCACCCACGCCGGCATCCGCAGCGAGCTGCCCGAACAGGCCCGGGGCCACGTCGAACTGGCCGTCCGCACCAGGGACGGCGACCGCTACCTGTTCCTCGTCAACCGCACCGACGACCCCGTGCCCCTTCCCGGCCTGGCGGGTGCCGTCCTGCCTCCCGGCCCTGCCCACGAGGACGGCCCGCTGGTCCTGGCCCCGCGCGCCGTCACCGTCCTGCACCAACGGACCTGACAGCGGCCGACCGGGCACCGAGGCCCGGCGGGGTGTCCGAGGCGGGACCGGGAGGACACCCAGGCCGCCGGGTCACTCCCGGGCGGTCACGGCCGTGCGGTAGCGGGGAGCCACACGGGTGCCGGAACCGTTGCGCAGGCCGAGTTCCGCAGCCGACAGGCGGGCCACCGCCTCGGCGTCCGACAGGCCCGGTACACACACCACCTCCCCGTCGTCCAACGCCGCGAGGGACGCGGTGACGACGTCGGCCGGAGGCATGCCGCCCTCGTCGTGGACCCGGGATTCGCCCGCGACCGGCTCCTCGCCGGTACCGAGGTGGAACTCGGTCGCGGTGAGCCCGGGGCAGACGACCTGGACCCGTACGCCCGTGCCGGCGAGTTCGGCGGCCAGGGTCCGGGTGAACGTCACCACGTACCCCTTGGTGCCGCCGTAGACGGCCCGCTGGGGGAGGGGCCCGGGCGGCAGGTCGCCGGCGAACGCCAGCAGCGAGGCCACGTTGACCACCGCGCCCCGGCCACGCCTCACCATGCCGGGGACCGCGGCCCGGGTGAGGACCGTGGGCGCCACGACGTTCACCTCCAGCACCTTGCCCAGCAGCGCCGGATCGACCTCGGCGAACGGCCCGTAGCCGTTGATGCCCGCGTTGTTCACCACGAGGTCGACGTCATCGCCGGCGACCCGCTCCGCGACCCGGGCGAGATCCGCCGGCCGGGCCAGGTCCGCCACCAGGGTCTCCACCTCCGTCCGGCTGTCCCGGCGGAGCCGCTGCGCGAGGGCGTCCAGCCGCTCGGCGCGCCGGGCGACCAGCACCAGGTTCCAGCCCCGGTCCGCGAGCCGGCCCGCGTACTCCTCGCCGATTCCCGAGGAAGCCCCGGTCACCAGGGCCGTCCCGGGTGTCCTGTCCGATGCCATGGGCTCGATCCTTCTGTCGGAGGACTGACCGCTCGACTGCTCACCGGGGCCGTGCCGGGACCCTTCCGTGATCACCGGCCGGGTGTCCAGGCGCCGTGAGGGCGAAACACGGGTGACGCGAACGGGGCGCTCAGGAGCGCCTCGGCAAGGCCGGCCCCGCGAGCGTGTCACCGCCCGGCCTGGGCACTCGTCCGCCATGAACGACAGCTCACTTCCCCTGGCCGACCGCACGCTGATCGCCCTCGCCGAAGGGTACGCATGGCTCCCCAACCGGATGCGGGAGACCTCGGACGACGTCCTGCGGACCCGGTTGCTCGGCCGGCAGGCGGTGGCCGTGCGCGGGCCGGACGCCGTGCGCTTCTTCTACGACGAGCGGCACGTGCGCCGCGACGGCGCCATCCCCGAACCCGTGCGCGGCACACTGTTCGGGCACGGAGCGGTGCACACGCTCGACGGCGAGGCGCACCGCGCGCGCAAGTCGCTGTTCCTGCCGCTGCTTCGGCTCGGCGCGGTCACCGGCCTGGTCGAGGAGGTCGCCACCGCCTGGGAGGAGGCCGAGCGTTCCTGGTCCGCCGCCCGTGAGCCCGTCGTGCTGTTCGAGGAGGCCGGCGTGATCCTCACCCGTGGTGTGTGCCGTTGGGCCGGGATCCCCCTGGAGGACGACGGGACACGGGCGGCGGCCCGCGACCTCCAGGCCATGGTGGACGGCTTCGCCACGCTCGGACCCCGCCACTGGCGGGCCCGGCGCGCCCGCGGCCGGCAGGAGGACCGGCTGGCCCGGCTGGTGGAGGACGTCCGCGCCGGGCGCCTGTCCACGCCGCCGGCGCCGGACGGCGTCCTCGCCCGCGTGGCCGGGCACCGTGACGCCTCCGGCGGGCTCCTGGACGCCAGGACGGCAGCGGTGGAACTGCTCAACGTCATCCGTCCGACCGTCGCCGTCAGCTGGTTCGTCGCCTTCGCCGCACACGCGCTGCACCGGTGGCCCGGGACCCGGGAGCGCCTGCGCACCGGTGACACGGCGTACGCGACGGCGTTCGCGCACGAGGTCCGGCGCTTCTATCCGTTCGCGCCGTTCCTCGGCGGCCGTGCCGTGCGGGACCTGACCTGGCGGGGCGTGCCGATCCCCGCCGGTGCTCTCGTCCTGCTGGACGTGTACGGGCAGAACCACGACGACAGGCTCTGGAAGGACCCGTACGCCTTCCGGCCGGAGAGGTTCGTCGGCCGTCCGCTGGGACCGGACGAACTCATCCCCCAGGGCGGCGGCGATCCGGCGGAGGGACACCGCTGTCCCGGTGAGCACATGACGATCGGTCTGCTGGAGGCCCTGGCCTTCCGCCTGGCGCGGCTCACCTACACGGTCCCCGAGCAGGATCTGACGATTCCGTTGCGGCGCGTTCCGACGCGCCCGCGCAGCGGTTTCGCCATCACGGACGTGCGCGTGCCGGTCCACCGCACCCTCGAGGCCTGACCGGCCCGGCCGCGCCCCGCCGGCCGCGTCACGGTGGGCCGCCGTCCGGGCCCCGGAGCGCTGCCATCGGAGGGTAAAGCGACCCCGGTGCGGGACCCGGCGGCGTCGTGCGGGTACGGGCAACCGGGGCCGGTGAGCGCTCATCGCGCGGTCGTGCCGGCGTGAACGTGTGGAGGAGAACCCATGGCAGTGAACAAGGTCCGCGAGATCATGACGGCGGCGCCGGTGGCGGTGGGGCCGCAGACCTCGGTGGTGGACGTCGCCCGTCTGATGCGGGACCAGGGCATCGGTGTCGTGCTGGTCGCGGAGGACGAGACGTTGCGCGGACTGGTCACCGACCGGGACCTGGTCGTGCGGGTGGTGTGCGAGGGCGGGAACATCGGGGAGCGCAGCGTCGCCGAGGCGTGCAGCGAGGACCTGGTCAGCCTCTCGCCGGACGACGACGTCAGCCGGGCCGTGGAGCTGATGCGCGAGCACGCCGTGCGGCGTCTGCCGGTGGTCGAGGACGGCCGTCCGGTCGGCATCGTGTCCCTGGGGGACCTCGCTGTCGAACGCGACACCGACTCCGCCCTGGCGGACATCAGCGCCACGGAGCCCAACGAGTAAGGGAGCGTCGCCGGGACAATGTGGCGGGCGGTGGGCCCGCGCCTTGCCCGCGGCGGGGCGGCCCCGCGGCCCGCCGCCGAAAGCCGGCCCGTCCGGCCCGTTCAGCCGCGTCCGTCCACCCGTTGCGACGACGGCACACCGGACGCCCGTCGGCCACCGGCGGTACCGGTGCTGGCACACTGATGCCTGACATCGGCGGCGGCGGGCATGCTGCCGTCACGAGCCGTGCCCGTACGGTGCGGCATGACGGGTGAGGGTGGGCATGGAGCACACGTCGGACGTGGACATCGCGCTGGACCGTGACGTGTTCCTGCGGACTCTGGTGCGCGAGCTGGCGACGGCGCTGGAGTCGGTGATCGGCCTGGAGGAGGCGTCGGGTTACATCAGCGTGGTCGGTCAGGCGGTCGGCACGCAGATCGACGAGATGTACCTGAAGGCCCTCGGGGTGGACCGGCTCAGCGGTGAGCAGGTCGCCGAGGCGCTCGTGGACCTCAAGCGCCGCATCAAGGGTGACTTCCACATCATCGAGCAGGACACCACGAAGATCGTCCTGGGCAACCGGGTGTGCCCGTTCGCGGAGAAGGTGGTGGGCCGGGAGTCGATGTGCATGATGACGTCCAACGTCTTCGGCACCGTCGCCGCCCGCAACCTGGGCTACGCACGCGTGGAACTCGAACAGACCCTCGCACGCGGCGACGCCAGCTGCCGGGTCGTGGTGCACCTGGCCCCGGACACCAGCGTGGAGACCGCCGCCGGCCGCGAGTACTTCGGCGATCCGTCCGTCACGCCATGAGCCTTGGCCTGTTCGGGGCCATCACCAGACCACTGCCCCACCCGGTACTGCTGTGCGCGGCGGACGGCCGCATCCTGGCCGCCAACCCGGCAGCACACAGAAGTGACAGCCGGCTCACCCCGGGCGCCTGCCTGTTCGACGTGGACAGCACGGACGCCCAGCTGCTGCGTACCCACCTGGCCACCTGGCTGCGCAGTGGCGACCCGGTCCCCGGCGCCCTGGCCATCAAGGACGCCGACGGCCGCCTGCGCCGGTTCCGCTGCCACGGGGCACGAGCCCAGTGGTGGGACGGCCCGCTTCCCGCCGCTCAGCTCCACCTGCTTCCCCTGGACGGGGCCGACCAGTTCGTCGTACTCAGCCGGCAGGTCGCCGCCCTGAACCGGGAACTGGCCTTCCGCCGCTCCCTGGAGACCGAACGCACCCGCCTGCTGGCCGCCGAACAGGCCGCCCGGAGCCGGCTCCAGCACCTCTACACCCTGACCGCCGCCCTGGCCACCGCGGTCACCGTCACGGAGGTCTCCCGCGCGGTCCAGGACGCGGCGCTGCCCGCCCTGGGCGCCACCGCCGTGGAACTCCGCCTGCACTCCACGCGCCTGGTACCGCCCCTGCAACCCGGCGAACACCCCTTCCCGGCCGCCGCGGACTGGACCGACCTGGACCACCCGCTCCCCACCGCCGCCCCGGCCCCGCCCCACGTCCCTTCGGTCGCGCAGCCGCCGCCGCTGACCCTTCCGCTGGAGGCGGACGGCACCCACCTGGGCCTGCTGGTCATCCACGGCGCCGACCCGGGCGCCGCCCCGGAACACGCCGTAGCCGTGGCCCAGCAGATCGCCCAGGCCCTGCGCCGCGCGGGACTGCACGAACACGAACACCAGGTCGCCGAACGCCTCCAGCGCAGTCTGCTGCCACGCCTGCCGGTCCTCCCCGGCCTCGACGCAGCCACCTGCTACGCCCCCGGCGGCGACCTATTGTCCGTCGGCGGTGACTGGTACGACGTCTACGACGTGGACGCCGATCACATCGGCCTGAGCATCGGGGACGTCGCCGGGCACGGACTGCGCGAGGCCACCGTCATGGCACAGATCACCGCCGCCCTGCGCAACATCGTCCCGCGCTACGGCGCCCGGCCCACCTCGGTCCTCGACGAACTCAACGCCTTCCTGGGCCGCTACCACCCCGGCCGGATGGCCACCGCCTGCTACCTCGTCTTCCACCGGCCCACCCGCACCCTGGCCTACGCCGCCGCCGGGCACCCGCCGCCCCTGCTCGTCCACGCCGACGGGACCAGCGACTACCTCGACCGGGCCACCAACCCGCCACTGGGCCCCGTCCACGGCTTCCGCTACCGCCAGGCGACCCACACCCTCGCCGAGGACGACACCCTCCTGCTGTACACCGACGGTCTGGTCGAGCGCCGCCGCGAGGTCATCACCGTCGGTCTGGAGAGGCTGACCGCGTGCGCACGCGACACCGCCGGACTCGGCCTCGCCGAACTCTGCGACCGCTTCCTGCACCACCAGCCGGACGCGGCCTTCCCCGACGACCGGGCTCTGCTGGCCGCCCGCTTTCCCCCGGCCTGACCCCGTGCACCCGCGCGTCCACGCCCGGCCGGTCACCGGGGACGCGGCCGGCGGGTCAGTACACCGCCGTGGCGTGGCGGTCCCTTCCGATGAGGCCCGCGATCGCCAGAGCGGCCCAGCCCAGGGCGCTGACGGCCGCCCCGGCACGGCGGACCCGGCCGGGCAGGACGGGGCCGAGGACCAGGGCGTCACCGATGTCGGAGGCGATGCGCAGCGTGGTGGCCGTGACCAGGGCCGGCCCCTGGGGGGCGACGAGCATCGCCAGACCGGTGGCGGCGTCCCGCCAGGCCAGCGGGCGCAGCACCATGGCGGTGTGCGGCCCCACATGGCCGTCCGGGTCCACCAGCCCGCAGGGGCGGGCCAGCAGGCCCGGGCGGTACGCGGTGGCGACCCCGTAGGCGCAGGTCGCCGCTCCGACGGCCCTCAGCAGTCCGGTCCGCATCGTCAGCACCTCCACAGCCGGTGTGCGCGCTTCCCCGCGCACACCGGCGAGTACCCACACCCGCGCGACCGCCACCCGCGGCACCGGACCGGCCCGCACACCGGCTCAGAGTTCCGTGCCGGTGTGTTCGTCGATGCCCGCACGGGTGCGGTAGGCGCGCACCAGCTCCGGGGCGGCCGGTCCCCGTGGCCGGCGCCCCGCACGGATGTCGACGGCGAACGCCTTGGTCTCCTGGATGTGGGTGTTGGGGTCGAGGGACATGTGCAGCAGTTCGTTGGCCGCGTCCCCCGTGCTGTAGCCGTTCGGTCCCCAGTGGTAGGGCAGTCCGACCTGGTGGAGACGGCGTCCGTGCACCGTGAGCGGCGGCATGCGGTCGGTCACCAGCACCCGCGCCTCGATGACACCGCGCGCGCTCACGATCGTCGCCCAGCCGGTGTGTTCCAGACCGCGTTCGGCGGCCAGTTCGGGCGAGACCTCGCAGAAGAACTCGGGTTGCAGTTCCGCCAGGTAGGGCTGCCAGCGGGACATGCCGCCCGCGGTGTGGTGCTCGGTGAGCCGGTAGGTGGTGGCCACGTACGGGAACACCTCCGAGCCGGGATCGGTGCCGCTGGGCTGGTAGCGGTTGTCGGGGTGCGGCGGCAGCAAGTGCCGTACCGGGTTGCGCTGCCGGCCGTAGAGCAGGTTCGGGTACGGCGAGTCCTGCGGTTCGTAGTGGGTGGGCAGCGGGCCGTCGGTGAGCCCCGACGGCACGTACAGCCACGCCTTGCCGTCCGCCTGCATGACGAACGCGTCGGTGCCCGACAGGGCGTCCGGACCGGTCGCGTCCGGCGGCGGCTGGTGACGGGGCGACTTGTCGGCCTTGAAGTCCGGGATGTCGTGCCCGGACCACGAGCCCTTCTCCTCGTCCCACCACACCAGTGCCTTGCGTTCGCTCCACGGCTTGCCGTCCGGGTCGGCCGAGGCGCGGTTGTACAGGATGCGGCGGTTGGCGGGCCAGGCCCAGCCCCACTCGTTGGCCACCCAGTTCTGTTCCTTGCCGGGTTTGCGGCGGGCCGCCTGGTTGACGCCGTCGGCGTAGACGCCGCAGTAGATCCAGCAGCCGCAGACGGTCGAGCCGTCGCCCTTGAGCTGCTCGTACGACGCGAGCGGCTCACCTGCCGCGTCGTAGCCGTTGATCTCGGCGAGGACGGCCTCCGCCTCCGGTTCGGCGTGTTCCCCCCTGGTGGGGTAGTCCCAGGTCAGGTCGAGCACCGGCCGGTCCATCTCGTCGGTGGAGGCGGCGAGCTTCTCCCGGATGATCCGGCCCAGGTGGTAGGCGAACCACAGGTCGCTGCGCGCCTCGCCGGGCGGCTGGACCGCCTGGTGGTGCCACTGGAGCAGCCGCTGGGTGTTGGTGAAGGTGCCGTCCTTCTCGGTGTGCGCGGCGGCCGGCAGGAAGAACACCTCGGTGCCGATGTCCTCGGTGCGCAGCTCACCGGTCTCGATCTCCGGGCCGTCCTTCCACCAGGTGGCCGACTCGATCAGCGAGAAGTCCCGGACGACCAGCCAGTCCAGCTCGGCCATGCCGAGGCGCTGCATCTTGGCGTCGGCGGAACCGACCGTGGGGTTCTCGCCGATGAGGAAGTAGCCCTTGCAGATCCCGTCCAGCTGGGCCATCACCGTCTCGTAGGTGGAGTGCGAACCCGTGAGCCTCGGCAGGTAGTCGAAGCAGAACTCGTTCTCCTCGGTGGCCACCTCTCCCCAGTACGCCTTGAGCAGGCTGACCAGGTAGGAACGCATGTTGCCCCAGTAGCCCTTGTGCGCCCCCTCGGCCTCCACGAAGGAGTCCAGGGTCTCCTGCCGGTGGGCGTGCCGCATGGGGATGTAGCCCGGCAGCAGGTTGAACAGGGTGGGGATGTCCGTGGAGCCCTGGATCGAGGCGTGCCCGCGCAGCGCGAGGATGCCGCCACCGGGCCGGCCGATGTTCCCCAGCAGGCTCTGGAGCACGGAGGCGGCACGGATGTACTGCACGCCGGTCGTGTGCTGCGTCCAGCCGACCGCGTAGGCCAACGCGGTGGTCCGCTCGCGCCCGGAGTTGTCCGTGACCAGCTCGCACACCTGGCGGAAGAGGTCCTGCGGGACCCCGCAGATCTGCTCGACCATCTCCGGGGTGTACCGGGCGTAGTGCCTCTTGAGGACCTGGAACACACAGCGGGGGTGGGTGAGCGTCTCGTCCCGCTCGGGCTCGCCCCCGGGGATCGCCGCACCGCCGGAGCCGTGGGACTCGCCGCGTGCCGCGTCGGTCACCGTGCTGCCGCCGTCGGTGCGCTCCTCGTACTCCTGGTCCCGCTCGCCGGAGGCGGCCTGGACCTCCGTGCCCGCGTACTGCCAGCTCTCGTTGTCGTAGTTCCGGCTGTCAGGATCCAGTCCGGAGAAGACGCCGTCGAGATCCTCGGTGTCGCGGAAGTCCTCGCTCAGCAGCATGGGGGCGTTGGTGTACGCGACCACGTACTCCCGGAAGTGCTTGTCGTTCCGCAGGACGTAGTTGATGATCCCGCCGAGGAAGGCGATGTCCGTGCCCGCGCGCAACGGCACGTGCAGGTCGGCCAGCGCGCTGGTGCGGGTGAACCGCGGGTCGACGTGGATCACCTTCGCGCCCCGCGCCTTGGCCTCCATGACCCACTGGAACCCGACCGGATGGCACTCGGCCATGTTCGAGCCCTGGATGACGATGCAGTCGGCGTGCTGGAGGTCCTGCTGGAAGGTGGTCGCTCCGCCACGTCCGAACGAGGTTCCCAGACCGGGAACGGTGGAGGAGTGTCAAACGCGCGCCTGGTTCTCGATCTGGATCGCTCCCAGCGCGGTGAACAGCTTCTTGAGCAGGTAGTTCTCTTCGTTGTCGAGTGTGGCCCCGCCCAGGCTCGCGATGCCCAGGGTGCGCCGGGTACGGGTCTCGTCGACCTCCCACTGCCAGCCGTTCCGGCGCGCCTCGATCACCCGGTCGGCGATCATGTCCATCGCCGTGCCGAGGTCCAGCCGCTCCCAGTCGGTGCCGTGCGGGCGCCGGTACAGGACATGGTGCTCGCGGGCGTCCCCGGTGGTCAGCTGCAGGCTGGCGGCGCCCTTGGGGCACAGCCGGCCGCGTGAGACGGGGGAGTCGGGGTCGCCCTCGATCTGCGTGACGCGCTCGTCCTCGACGTACACGTTCTGGCCGCAGCCGACCGCGCAGTAGGGGCAGACGGACTTCACCACCCGGTCCGCTGAGGCGACCCGCGGGCGCAGCCGCTCACTGGCGCCGCTCTTGGCGGCGGCGCCCCTGCCCAGGGGGTCCGTGCCCTTCAGCTGGCGGTAGACCGGCCAGGAGTCGATCCAGGTGCGCACACCCATCACGCCCGCCTTTCCCGTCGTACTCGACGCGGCCGCGGGTACCCGTCTGTCCGTTGTCGGGTCACCCTCCGTCCTGGTGCCGATTGTTCCGCAGACGGGCAGGCACGGCATCCGGAGGCGGCCCCTTCCGCCGCGTGGTTCCCGGGCGGCCTCCTGTCGTCCCGCTGGACCCGAGCAGCACGTCCGCCACCGGGTGCGGGACCGTCGCGCCGCCCACGGGCTCGGCTGTGTTCTGGTGGCCCGCGGTGGCCCTCGTCGTGCACGGCACGACGGGCCGGGAGGAGTGACCACGATGGACCACTCCGGGCACCTGACGCGGCTGTCGTCCGTGGCCGTCACCGCCCGGTCGGGTCTCACCCTCGGCGCCGTGCTGCCGGGCGTCATGCGGCTGGTGCGCCGTTCACCGTCGCGGAGCGGATCAGCGTGCCCCCGGGCGTCGCTGCCGCCGCTGGCCCTGATGCCCGCCTGGGCGGTTTCTCGGCGGCCCTGTGGGCCTGCGGCCGTCGCCGGGCCGCTCGTGACGGAACCGGTGCTTCTCGCGGGGGCCGGTCCAGGCACCGCCCGGCGGCCCCCGAGGCATCGTGCGACGGCCGTCGGACGACCGAGGTGACGGAACCGGCCCGGCCGCCGAACGCGGTGGCGCGCCGAGGTCAGGCCCCGGGCTCGGGGCGGACGGACCGCGAGCGGGCTGCCAGCCGCTCCCGCTGGGGCACAACCGTGTACTTGGGGTCCTCGGCCGAGGCCACGCCCGCGTAGAAGATGCCGAACCGCAGGGCCGCGGAACCGGCCAGCAGCGCCGCCCCCGCCACAGCGGCGGAGACCCGGCTCCGCCCGCCGGCGTACGCCCCCAGCGCGGTGCCTTGGACGGTGAGCGCTTCCGCGGCGCGCAGCAGCGCGTGCGGCCTGCCCTGCTCAAGCGGCTCGGCCGCCAGCCCCATCCGCCGCTTCATCAGCCGGAACGAGCCCAGTTCGAGCGTGGCGCCCAGCACGGCCAGGCGGCGTGCCGGACCGGCCTGCCCGGGCGGTACGCAGGCCAGCGCGAGCCCGGCCGCCGCGGTGGCACCCGACCCGGCGAAGACGAACGGCATCTCCCGGTGCCCCTCGTGCCACGAAGGCACGGCGGTGTCGGAGAGCAGCACGGCGGTGTAGGTGGCGACGGCCGGCCCGAGCACGGCGGCCGACGCGGTGGCGGCGGCACCCACCAGGCGGTACCGGCCGGCGACGTCGGTGGCCGCGGCGGCCAGGGTCAGCGGCGCGTAGCCCACCAGCAGCCACGACCCCACACTCATGGGAGAGGTCGGCTTGAACACACGGAGCATGTTGAGGAAACGGGCGGGCCGGCCCAGGTCGTGCACCAGCGCGGCCAGGGAGAGGGAGATCGCGCCCGCCGCCCCGATCTTCGCCGTCCGGGCCAGCGCCGGCCGGCCGGTGACGTGCGCCCCGGCGCCGAGCAGCGAGGACGCGCCGGCGAGGCCCCCGAGGTAGAGGTAACCCGCGATGTCCAGGGGCTTCCAGGTCGGCTTGTTCAGGATCGGCCTGCCGTAGTACGAGGAGAACTCGACGTCGGGCACCATCGCCCGCTCGCCGCGCACACGCCCGCGCCGCCGCCGACGTCCGGCATGCGCACCGGTGAGGGCGTCGCGCCCGGGGCGTGCGCCCTCCGCGCCGTCCCGGGTGACGTCGGAACCGGTCATCGCGGCCTCCTGACGAAGCCGCCGACGGCCAGCGCGGCGAGCGTTACGGCGGCCGCCGCCGCGTGCCGCCACATGGCGGGCAGGTCACGGGTGGTGACGACCGGGTCGGGCGGCAGGCCGTAGACCTCCGGCTCGTCCAGCAGCAGGAAGAACGCGCCGTCGCCGCCGACGCCGTCCCGCGGGTCCTCGCCGTACAGCCGCGCGTCCGTGACGCCGGCCGCGTGCAGCTGGGCGACCCGGGCGGCGGCCCGGTCCCGCAGCTCGTCCAGCGGGCCGAACTGGATGGAGTCGGTCGGACAGGACTTGGCGCAGGCCGGCTCCATACCCACGCCGAGACGGTCGTAGCACAGGGTGCACTTCCACAC
This sequence comes from Streptomyces sp. NPDC014991, assembly GCF_043080665.1. Taxonomy (NCBI): domain Bacteria; kingdom Bacillati; phylum Actinomycetota; class Actinomycetes; order Kitasatosporales; family Streptomycetaceae; genus Streptomyces; species Streptomyces sp. NPDC014991. The sequence goes on along the minus strand of NZ_JBIBVY010000007.1, from coordinate 118,961 downwards.
CCGCCCGTCGTCCCGGCGCTGGTCGATGACGCCGTACGGGCAGGCGGGCACGCAGTAACCGCAGCCGTTGCAGATGTCCTCCTGGACGACGACCGTGCCGAACTCGGTGCGGAACAGCGAGCCGGTGGGGCACACGTCGAGGCAGGCCGCGTGCGTGCAGTGCTTGCACACGTCCGAGGCCATCAGCCAGCGCAGCTCGGTGCGGCCGTCGGGGGACACCGGGGAGATCTCCCCGGCCGGGGTCCCCACGGGTGCCGCACCCGGTGGGGGAGTGGTGGCCCCCGGGCCGGGTGAGCCCGGGCCGGTGCCCAGGGCGGACGCGGCGGCGAACACGTCGACGTCCTCGTGCCCGACCCCGGGTTCCTGGCCGCCGAGCGGCTTGCGCTGCTCGATGAAGGCCACGTGCCGCCAGGTGTCGGCCCCGAGGCCCTGCGTGTTGTCGTACGACATGCCGGTCAGTTCGAGGCCGTCCTCGGGGACGGCGTTCCACTCCTTGCACGCCACCTCGCACGCCTTGCAGCCGATGCACACGGAGGTGTCGGTGAAGAAGCCCGTGCGGGGCGGGGCATCGGCGTATCCGGCCGCCCTCGCCACGTCGGGCTGCGGCCCGGAGAGCAGGTTGTCCCGCGACCGGGCCCCGTCCTCCCGGGCCGCCCGTGCGGCGGTGTCGTCCGTCATGCCCCGGCCTCCTCGCTCACCCGTCGCTCTCCTCCGCCGTCCCCGGCACCGGCTGAGCGCGCTGCGGATCCGGTGCTCGTGGAACCAGCGCCACACCTCCGTGCCGTGGGCCCGTGGCCGAGGCGCGTCGCCCACGAGGATGCGGTACACCTCGGACGCGGGCAGCAGCGTCCGTACCTCCTGCTGTCCGCCCTCCGGATCCGCCGCACCTCCCTCCAGCAGACGCCGCCGGTCGGCTGCCTGCAACCCCAGGCACGCCCGGTTCGTGGCGTGGTAGGCGACGAACTGGTTGCCGGACCGGGCGGTCGTCGTCACCGACTCGGGGACGGCTCTGGACTGGTGAGCGGCCCGGCCAGGTGGCGTCCGCCCGGCAGGCGGCGCTGGCTGGAGTCCCGGGTGGACGGGGACACGCCTTCCGACCGGGCGGAACCGGCGGGGTCCCGGGACACGGCGGAGCCGGAAACCCGGTCCGGAAACACCACGTCGGGGTGCCTGCCGCTGCGGCAATGACGGGCCGTCAGTCCGGACGGCATCTACGAGCCGCTGCTGGGCGGGAGACCGCGGATGGTCGTGCGGAAGGCGATGGGGCTCTGTCCGGTCCGCTCCTGGAAGTACTTGCTGAAGTTGGTGGCGCTGGAGAACCCGAGCTGCCGGGAGATCTGTACGGCGCTCTGGTCGCCGTGGGCCAGGAGGCGCTTGGCCTCCAGCACGAGGCGCCGGTCGATGAACTCCTTGGCGCCGACCCCCGTGGCGGCCAGGGAGGCACGGGTCAGCGTGCGCGCCGAGTAACCGAGGCGGCGGGCGTAGTCCTCCACCCGCCGGGTGCGGAAGAAGTCCTCCTCCACCGCGTCACGAAAGCGCAGAAACGTCTCGTCGGGCTCGGCCTGCGGGCCGCCCGCCGGCGGGCCGAGGTGGGACAGGCGCAGTACGAGGACCGCGAGCAGATGCCGCAGCGCGGCGGTGTGCACGCTGAGAGGCAGGCGTCCGAATGCCTCGAACTCCTCTCTCAGGTGGTCGCGGGCCATGTCCAGCCGGCGGCCCTCCTGTTCGCCGGGCTCGAGGCCGACCGCCGCGTACGGATCGCCCAGGCGGGCGGTGGCGGCCGTGGCCGCGTCGAGGAACGAGGCCTCGAACAGCACGGCCGTGCCCTCGGTCGCGTCCATGGCGTGCCATTGCTGGACCTGGCCGGGGCGTACCCACAGCCAGGTGCCCGGCCTCATCACATAGCCGGTGAAGTCGACCGAGTGCCGGAGTACGCCGCGCGTGGGGGCGAGCAGGTGGTGAAAGGAGGGCCGCTGCGGCCCGGTCAGGCTCTGCGCCGGCAGACGCGACCGCAGCAGCGCGAAGGACATGACCTCCACTCCCGAGGGGACTCCCGCGGGGGCCGTGAAGGGAACCTCGCGAATCGCTCTTCCGGCTCCGCTCCCATGTTGTCCGTTTTTCACCATCATCAGTCGTCACCGTACCCGGCTCGACGTTGTCCCGGCTCATAGCTTGAACGTGTGCCCGAGTGCGGGCGGCGACCGGGTCCCGAAACGTGTCCGGATCGTGTCCGCGACGGTGCCCGGCCTTCCGGCCGTCGGCCGAGGACGGCCATGCGTTTTCCCGACGAGGAGTTCCCCGTGAACATAGTTCTGTTCGGTGCCACCGGCATGATCGGACGCCGTATCGCCGCCGAGGCCGTGCAGCGCGGCCACCACGTGGTGGCCGCCTCCCGCTCCGGTGAGGCGCCGCTGAACCATGCCCTGCTCACGGACGCGGCCGTGGACGCGAGTTCTCCCGGGCAGGTGGCGGATGTGGTGAGGGGCGCGGACGTGGTGGTGTCCGCGCTGGTTCCGCCGAGGGACGGCAGCGACCCCCGCAAGCCGTTCGTGGCGCTGAACGAGGCCTTCCTCAAGGGGGTGCGCGAGGGCGGCGTGCGACGGGTGGTCGTCGTCGGCGGCGCGGGCTCGCTGCTCACGGACGGCGGTACGCGCCTGATGGACGCCCCCGGCTTTCCCGCGGAGTACAAGGGCGAGGCCCTCGCGCACGCCGACCTCCTCGACGTCCTGGCCGAGGTCACCGACCTGGAGTGGACCTCCGTCTCTCCCGCGGCCGTGATCGCGCCCGGCGAGCGCACCGGCGTCTTCCGGACCGGCGGCGACCGGCTGATCACCGACGCCGAGGGCAACAGCGCCATCAGCGCCGAGGACTACGCCGTGGCGTTCGTCGACGAACTCGAACGCGCCGCGCACCCCCGCGCGCGGATGTCCGTCGCCTACTGAGGGACGCAGAACGACGCGCGTCGCCCCGCCGTTCGGGTGCCTGCCGGAGCGGTCCGGCGCGCGGGGGAGCGGCAGCGGTGCGAGCGTGGAGGCACAGCGGGCGGATCCAGCCGCGGCGCTGGGCGGACGGGACGGAGCAGGGTCATGGCGCGGGCCATCTGGACAGGTGTGATCACGTTCGGGCTCGTCACCGTGCCCGTGGGCCTGTACACCGCCACCGAGGACCACACCGTCCACTTCCACCAGTTGCAGCGCGGCACGACCGACCGGATCCGCAACCGGCGGGTGAACGAGCGCACCGGTGACGAGGTCGGCACCGGTGACATCGTCAAGGGCTACGAGGTCGGCGAGGGCGAGTACGTCGTCGTGGAGCCCGATGAGCTGGACGACATCGCGCCGGGCCGCTCGAAGACCATCGACATCACCGACTTCGTCGAGCTGGACCGGATCGAGCCGGTGTACTTCGACCGGACCTACTTCGTCGCCCCGCGCGGCGAGGAGTACACCAGGGTCTACGAGCTGCTGCGCGCGGCCCTGGCCGAGGCGGGCAAGGTGGGCATCGCCACCTTCGTCATGCGCAACAAGCAGTACCTGACCGCACTGCGGGCGGAGGACGACGTGCTGGTCCTGCAAACGCTGCACTGGGCGGACGAGGTCCGTGATCCCGGTGAGGAACTGCCCGAGCTGCCGTCGGCCTCGGAGAGGGCCGGGCGCGGCAAGCAGCTGGACATGGCACTCCAGCTCGTCGATGCCCTCAGCACCGACTGGGAGCCGGGCCGCTACCGCGACACCTACCAGGAGAAAGTGCGCGAGCTGGTCAAGGCCAAGGCCGAGGGTCAGGAGATCACCACGGCCGAGGAGGCTCCGGAGGCGACCAACGTTCTCGACCTGATGAAGGTCCTCGAAAGCAGCCTGCGGACCGCCCGCTCCGGCCGCGACACAGCGGAGCCGGCTGCCGAGGCCGGAGCCGACTCCGGGGGCGAGGAGCGGTCCGCTCCGCGCAAGGCTGCCCGCACCACCGCGTCAGGCAGGACGACGGCGAAGACGCCCTCACGGAAGGCTCCGCCCAGGAAGGCCGGCGCGGCATCGGCGCGGGCCCGCGGACGCGGCGGCGCCGGCAGCGAGTTGCAGCAGCTGAGCAAGGCCGAGCTGTACCAGCGGGCGACCGAGCAGGATGTTGCCGGCCGGTCGAGGATGCGCCGCGAGGAACTCGTCGACGCCCTCACCCACAGCGGGCGCCGCCGCAAGAAGAGCGCGGCCTGAGCACCACGCGGCCCTCAGCCGGCGATCTTGGTCCTGACGAGCGGCTCGGGTTGGCAAGGGGGGCTCAGTGCGCACCGCACATGGGCGCGACCTGTGCGGATCTGTTCCAGGACTCTGAAAGGTCGACCATCCTGAGACCGCGCGCCGCGGGTGTCTCCTGGGACGGGCCCAGGGCGCCCCCGCCACCGCGGATCCAGGACCTGTTGTCGGGGTCCGTGAACTCCAGCACCAATGATGACAGGTCCGCGTCCGTGACCTGCGTGGACGGCGACCGAGCCCGCATACCGGCGCGCAGGGAAGCTCGCGGGACCGACACCTTCCTGCACGGCGGCAGCCCGCCCAGCTGCCACCACAACTTCCTCTCCGGAAGGAGCAGACGTGCGTACACCGCGTGCGGATTACCGTTCGTCACGACCACGTCGGACGAGGTCCCGTAGAAGTCGACCTGCTCCGCGAAGGACCTCCGCTCCGTCTGGGCCGCCTGCCGCTCGGCCCTGTCGGCCCGCTGCTCCGCCCTGACTCCGAGGACCAGACCGCCCAGCGCCGCCAGGACGGTGATGGACGCCCCCACGGTTCTGCCCAGCTCGGCCCAGGAGGGCGGGGGCGACGGGCGAGGAGCGGGAGCGTCGTCGTCGTCCTGTGTGGGCTCGCCGTCTTCCGGCTCAGGCCGCCCCCCGGTGTCGCGTTCAGCCATGCACCGAGAGTACAAGCGCGATCACGGCTCAGGGGCGGACGCGGGAAAATGATGGCTGCGGCGACCGCCAACGGGCCTGCCCTAGGTGCGCCGGTACGGGCTGACGGGGGGCGCGGCGGCGCCGTGGCCCCACTGTCAGGGGTGGCAGCCCTCGCCGGCGATCGGGGTCACTGTCAAGCGCGCGGCAGATGCCGCGCGAGGTCCGGCCCTGAGAGCCGCGGTGGCAGCAGGCAGGGCCTGGAATGGGCGGGCCGCCGACCACCTTCTGGTCCGCCACCGGCGCGCGCCGCCGGTGATCACGGCAGCCAGGTGTCACCCGGTGCTGCGGGGAAACCCGGCGTCGCATGACAGCACATGAGGGACAGGACCCCGCCGGGTCCGACCGGCAGACCGTCGACCGGCTGTTGCCGGTCTGGCTGGAGGAGATGGAACGCCATGATCCCGGCGCCGCCCACCGGGTCCGGCAAACCTGGGAGAGCGGTTCGCTGACCGAGGACACCGCGCAGGACCTGGCCACGTGGGTGACCGCACGGATCACCGACACCGGTTTCAACGACGACGAGGGACCGGAGGTCGACGGCCCGGCCCGCATCACACCGGCGGACAAGGAGAGCGTGCACAGATGGCTGGCCGCTCAGGGCCACCGCGTCTGAAGCCCGTGCCACGCTCCGCGCGGATGACCCACCCACTGCCATGAGCCACTGCCATGACGAGGCGGCCGCCCGTACCGGCAGCCGCCTCGTTCCCGCTCGCTACGCCCGGTCAGCCGCGGACGATGTTCTGAGCCTGCGGACCCTTCTGCCCCTGCCCGATGTCGAAGGTGACGTGTTCCCCTTCGGTGAGCTCGCGGTAGCCGCTGCCCTGGATCTCGGAGTAGTGCGCGAAGACGTCCGGGCCTCCTCCGTCCTGGGAGATGAAGCCGAAGCCCTTCTCTGCGTTGAACCACTTCACGGTACCGCTGGCCATCAGTTGATCCTTCGTTCAAACCCGGGAGCAGCCCTCCGGACGGGCCCGCTCCGGCTCCCGACAACAAGAGCCACAGTGGATCTACCCCGAAGTCGCCGCGTTATCCGTGCGACGACACATCGGGCGATGTTCCCGCCGCGCGGCGTTCCGCTGTCGGCCAAGACGGTCGCGCCGCCGCAGGAGCAGGGGCCAGCATCGTCACATGGATCCGGTCTTCGTCCTCGTGCACAGTCCGTCCGTGGGCCCCTCGACCTGGCACCCGGTGGCCGAACACCTGACGGCGGCCGGATACCGGGTACGTGTCCCGTCCCTGCTGCACATCGCCGACGGTTCCCCGCCGTTCTGGCCGCGCGTGGTCGACGCCGTCCGTGACGATCTCCGGCAGGTCACGGCCGGCAGCCCGGTCATGTTGGTGGCGCACAGCAACGCGGGCTTGTTCGTCCCGGTGATCCGCTCGGGCCTCGACCATCCGGTGACCCACTCGGTGTTCGTCGATGCCGCGCTGCCTGCCCGGGCCGGACAGACCCCTGTCGCCTCGCACGAGTTCCTGGAGTTCCTCCGCCCGATGGTGGTGAAGGGCAGGCTGCCGCGGTGGACCGACTGGTGGGACGAGGCGGACGTAGCACCCATGTTCGCCGATCCCGCGGTGCGGCGGAAAGTCATCGAGGAACAGCCCACCCTGCCGCTGTCCTACTACGAGCAGCACATCCCGGTCCCGGCCGGCTGGGACGACCATCCCTGCTCCTACCTGCTGTTCGGCCCTCCGTACGACGACGCTTCCGCCGAGGCGCGCGCACGCGGCTGGCGTGCGGCTCACCTGCCCGGCGCACATCTGCACCAGACCGTCGATCCCGCCGGCACGGCCCGGCACCTCGTCGCGCTCGCCACCGCGGCCTGATCCACCTCCGTCGCACGGGATCCGGCGACACCACCGGCGACGGCGGTGCCGAGCGCTCACGGCGGTGCGCGAGGCGGCCGGACCGTCCGCCCGCTCGTCACTTCAGGCCGCTGAGCATGACGCCGCGGATGTAGTACTTCTGGAGCAGCAGGAAGAGGACAAGCACCGGCAGGATGCTCAGGACGAGGCCGGCCATGACGACGGGCATCGTGCGGGCCGGGTCGACGTGGTCCTGGAGGAGCTGGATGCCGACGGGCAGGGTCATCACGTCCGGGTCGGCGGTCGAGACGAGCAGCGCCCAGATGTACTCGTTCCACGCGTCGACGAAGGTCAGCAGTCCGAGCGTCACCAGAACCGGTGTGGTCTGCGGCACCACGATCCGCCACCACACGGCGAACTCGCCGGCGCCGTCGATGCGCGCGGCCTCCAGCACCTCGTCCGGGATCGAGATCACGAACTGACGCGTCAGGAAGATGCCGAAGCCGTTGACGAGGAACGGCATGGCGAGCGCGACGATGCTGACGGTCAGCCCCGCGCCACCGCGTCCGAACAGGTCGTTGCCGCCTGCCAGCGGCCAGTGCACCAGGATGAGGAAGTGCGGGATGAAGAAGAGGAACGGCGGGAACATCATCGTCGACAGCACCAGGCGGAAGACGAAGTCACGGCCCGGAAAGCGGAGTTTGGCCAGTGCGTAGCCGGCGAGTGACGACGTGAGCAGCACCGACCCGGTGATCACGGCGGTGGCGACGACGCTGTTGCGGAACAGCACCGGCAGGTCCAGCTGGTCGACCGCCGCCCGGTAGTTGGACAGGTCGAACGCCTCGGGCAGGAACCGGTACGGCAGCGTGCCGGACTCACCGGGCCCCTTGAAGGACGTCATCACCATGTCGAGGAACGGCACCACCGTCAGCACGGCGCCGGTGACGACCACCAGATACGACAGCCACGGGAAACGGCGTCGGATCATGCGTCCTCCCCCTTGCGCCGGAAGATCCACAACTGTGCCAGGGTGACGGCGAGGACCACCACGAACAGGACGAAGGCCGCGGCGCTCGCCGTGCCCCAGTCGCCGTACGAGAAGGCCTGCCGGTACATCTCCAGCGCGGCCACGTTCGTCGCGTCACCCGGGCCGCCCTTGGTCATCACGATGATCAGCGCGAACGACTGCAGGCCGGTGAGGAACTGGGTGATGCACACGAACAGCAGGGACGGCCGCAGCAACGGCAGGGTGATCCGCCGGAAGACGGTGCCCGGCCCGGCGCCGTCGAGCGCGGCGGCCTCGTAGTACGACTCGGGAACGGACTTCAGCCCGGCGGTCAGCACGAGGATCGCCGAGCCGGCCGACGCCCAGGCCTGTACGACCACGACCGAGGGCAGCGCGGTGTCCGGGTTCTGGAGGAACGCCACCGAACCCAGCCCGCAGGCGTTGAGGACCCCGTTGACCAGCCCGCCCGGTTCGTACATGTACTTCCACACGTTGCCCACGGCGACGACGGTCGTGACGATCGGCAGGAAGTACAGGGTGCGCCACAGCCCCTGGAACCGCAGCTTGTCGATACAGGTCGCGACGAGCACGGCCCCGGCGAGCGCGAGGGCCACCGTGCCCAGGGCGAACAGCAGCGTGTTGGTGAGGATCGGCACCAGGAACGTCGAACCGTCCGCGAAGAGGGCGGCGAAGTTGTCCACGCCCTCCGGATCGATGTCACCGAGGTCGAACCCGGCCCAGCGGGACGTCGACAGCAGCAGCGCGAAGCCGAGCGGCAGGACCAGGAAGACGGCGAAGAACAGCAGTGCCGGCGCCAGGAAGAGGTAGGCGACGGCGGCCTGGCGCCGGCGCAGCCGCCGGGTCCGTCCACCTCCGTCGCCGGCGGGCCCGGCGGCCCGCGGGCGGGCCGTCCGCTCGGTCGTCTGCGGGGCCAGGGCGTTCACCACGAGCGCGCCACCTCCTGATCGACCTGTCGGCGGATCGCGCGCAGTGCCTCGTCGGTCGACCGCTGACCCGTCCACAACGCCTCGATGTTCTTGCGGAGCAACGACTTGGCCTGCTGCGCCCCCGGTACGTTCGGCTCCGGCACCGCGTACGCGAGCGCGTCCCGGAACGGGCGCAGATTCGAATCGCTGCCCTCGCCCAGGAGTGCCCGCATGTCCTCGGCGCGGCCGGTCAGTGAGCCGACGGACACCTGGAGCACGCTCATCCGGGTCGCTGCCGCGCCCTTCCCGGCGCTCGTCACCGGCACCTTCCCGGTGTTGAGCCAGTGCAGGAACTCCCATGCCTCGCGCGGGTGTTCACTGGCAGTGTTGACGCCCAGCAGGAAGCCGGTGGAGAGCGTGGCGCGCGCGTCGTGCGCCTCGCGGCGGGGCAGCGGTGCGACACCGACATCGCGGTAGTCCTCGCCCATCAGGGTCTTCAGGTCCGCGGTCCACCAGCCCGCGCTGACCACCATGGCCACCTGCCCGGACGGGAACGCCTTGTAGACGTTGACGCCGGGGGCGCTCGCCCCGGCGGCGACCAGCCGGCGCTCCAGATCGAACACGGCCCGGCCGGCCGGCGAGTCGATGGCGGTGCTCCTGCCGTCCACGGAGACGAACCTCCCGCCGGCGGCGTTGAGCAGGGCGAGTGTCTGCCCGACCGTGGTCGAGTCGTCGATGGTCGACAGCCCGAAGCCCTGCACCAGCGTGTTGCCGTACCGGTCGCGCCTGGTCGTGCGGCGGGCCGCCTCCTCCAGCTCCCGCCAGGTGCGCGGCGGACCGTCGACGCCCGCCGCGCGCAGCAGCCGCTTGTTGTAGTAGAGGGCGTACGTCTGCACCTCGGTCGGGTAGCCGTAGACCTTGCCCCCCACCGACGCGGCACCGACCGCGGCAGCGCTGTAGCCGCGCGTGATCTCACCGGCGTGCTCAGGCGGCGCGGGCCGCAGGACGCCGGCCCGGACGAGCTGGCCGGTCCACAGGCAGTACGGGTGGATGATGTCGGCACCCTGGCCCGCGGCCTGCCGGACCGTCAACGTGGTCAGCAGATCGGTGAACTCCACGGCCTCCGTCCGCACCTTGACCCGTTCGTGGGTGGCGTTCCACTCGTCGACCGGGCCTTGCAGGGCGTCCTTGAGCGCCCCGCTCGCGTAGTGCGAGAGCAGAGTGAGCACGATCGGGTCCCCGGGCCGGCCGGTGCCCCGGTGGGGGGCGGCGCACCCGCAGCCCAGCAGCGCCGAGGGCAGCGCGAGCGCGAAGCGGCGCCGGCTCAGGCCGCCCGTGCGGCGTACCGGCCTCATCGGGGGGCCTCCCTACGCATCACCCGGAACACCCGGGTCGTGCTGAAACCGGTCCCGCGGTACAGGTGGCCGGCAGGGGACTGCTCACCGGTCCACAGGAACCACGCGCCGTGCACACCGCGAGCCCGCATCCGCTCCAGGACCAGGTGGAGCAGGACCCTGCCGATCCCGGTGCCGCGCATCTCCTCCAGCACACCGAACGGGCCGAACCGCTCGTCCACCGACTCGTACGCGCCGTGCATCGCCCAGCCGACCATGCGGCCCGAAGGGTCCCGGGCGGCCACGATCCGGTCGAGCGGCGCGCCCGCGGCCACGCACTCCCGGATCGCGCGCGCCCAGTCCGGGCTGAAGTGGTTCCCGGCGAGCGCGAGCAGTTCCACCAGGTCGTCGTCGCACGGGGTGGCGAACCGGTACCCCCGCGCCGTCAGCCCGTGCAAGCGGTCCGCGACATCCCCGGGGAAGCGATAGCCGACCAGGCTCCGGTCCATCGCCGCCGCCTCGTACAGCGTACGAAAGCCCAGGGAGCCGAGGAGCCCGGCCGCTTCCGGGTACGTTTCGGCGTCCAGGCCGGGGAGGAGGTAGTTCGGGGTGTAAGAGGAGAAGTCCACCCGGGTGCGGCCGTGGCCGTGCAGCCAGTCCAGGGCATCGGTCAGCAGCCGGCGGCCGAGACCGCGCCCGCGGGCGGCCGGGGCCACGAAGAAGAACGGGATCCAGCCCTGCTCCGGCTCCAGATCGGTGCCGGTCATCGGCGTCATACGGCGCACCGCGTAGGCGGCGCCGACGACACGGTCACCGTCGACGGCGACTCGGAGCCCCTCCGGATCGAAGTTGGCGTCGAGCAGCACCAGGGAGCGGAAGCGGTCGGGGCTGACGGGATCGGCCGGCACGCTACGGCGCCACGCCTCGACCACGTGCGGGCCGTCGCCCGGGCGAAAGCCACGGATCCCGGCGGGGGATCCCGGCGTGCGGTCAGTGCGATCAGTCATCGACGAAACTGTCCTTTCCTCCGCAGGTCACCGACGGTCCCGGACACCGCCGGCGGCGACGCCGGCCCGGTCGCCGACGCCGTCCGCGCCGTCCTCACCTCGTGCGTCCGCTCCTTCCGGGGCCGGGCCGGCGACGTCGCGGTGACGCGGCAGGGGTTCTCAGGGGGAGAGCCGAACAGGGCGACCGGCCGCGCGCCGGCCTCCGGCAACGCGGGCACGGCCGGGCGCAGGCCGGGAAGGACGCCGGTGTGGTGGGTGACCGGCCCGAGCCGGCCGGGACCGGAAAGCACGGGTGGCGCACACAGTCGTGCGGTCCCGGTCGTCACCGCCACGCGGGCGTCCGTGCTCGTCTGCCGGCCCCGTCTGCCGGTCACCTCCCGAAGCAGTGGGGCGCGAAGCGGGATGCGGTGGGCGCTGGGCGGCAGGCGTGACACTTTCCGCCGTCCTACTCGGGCGTCCCCGCCGCCCGGGACTCGTCCCCGGCGGACAGACCCATCGGACGGCGTCCCGGCGGCTGTTGGGGCTCGGGCCGCGCGGGCACCGGAGGCACCCGGCGGTCCACCGGCGCGTCGGCGGACACGGTCACCGGCTCCCCGTGGTGCAGTACGACCAGAGGTTCCCCTTCCACCAGCCGGTACCGCGCGTGCGACCGGCCGATGTCGACCTTCAGCCTGCGTCCGCGTACCAGCACGGTGAACGCCACCCTGGACAGTGCTTCCGGCAAGCGCGGCGTGAAGGCCAGCCGGTCCGGCTTCCCGTCCTGGCCGGCGTACCGGCGCATGCCCCCGAAACCACCGACCAGGGAGATCCACGTCCCGGCGAGCGAGGCGATGTGCAGCCCGTCACGGGTGTTGTGCTCCAGATCGTCCAGGTCCATCAGCGCGGCCTCGCCCAGGTAGGCGTAGGCCAGCCGCAGGTGCCCGGTCTCGGCGGCGAGCACCGCCTGGCAGCTCGCCGACAGGGAGGAGTCGCGGACGGTTAGCGGCTCGTAGTAGGCGAAGTTGCGTGCCTTCTGCTCGTCGGTGAAGGCGTCCGGGCACTCCATCATCGCCAGCACCAGGTCGGCCTGCTTCACCACCTGCTTGCGGTACAGGTCGAAGTAGGGGTAGTGCAGCAACAGGGGATAGGCGTCGGGCGGTGTCGCCTCGAAGTTCCAGCGCTGGAACGTGGTGAAACCGGCCGACTGTTCGTGCACACCGAGAGACTCGTTGTACGGCACCGCCATGCGGGCGGCGGCGTCCCGCCACGCCGCGGCCTCCTCCTCGTCGACACCGAGTTCCGCGGCCCGGTCCGGATGGCGCACGGCCGCGTCCGCCGCGTCGAGCAGGTTCCGCCGGGCCATCAGGTTGGTGTACAGGTTGTCCCGGGAGAAGGCGCTGTACTCGTCCGGGCCGGTGACCCCGTCGACGTGGAAGACGCCCTCCGCGTCGTGGTGACCGAGGGAGTGCCACAACCGGGCGGTGTGCACGAGGAGATCGAGCCCCTCGGTACGTTCGAAGTCGGCGTCCCCGGTCACCGTCACGTACCGTACGACGGCCATGGCGATGTCCGCGTTGACGTGGAAGGCGGCGGTCCCGGCCGGCCAGTAGGCGGAGCACTCGGCGCCGTCGATGGTCCGCCAGGGGAACGTCGCCCCGGCCAGCCCCAGTTGACGCGCGCGTTCCCGCGCCGCCGGCAGTGTCCGGTGCCGCCATCTCAGCGCCGGCGCGACGGCATCCGGCGCGGTGAACGTCAGGACCGGCAGCACGAAGGACTCGGTGTCCCAGAAGGAGTGCCCGTCGTACCCGGTGCCGGTCAGTCCCTTCGCGGGGATCGCCCGGTTCTCGCCACGGGCCGCCGCCTGGAGCACATGGAAGAGAGCGAACCGCACCGCCTGCTGGATCTCGGCGTCGCCCTCCACCTCGACGTCCGCGCCGGCCCAGAAGCGGTCCAGGTACGCCCGTTGCGCGGCGACCAGCCCGTCCCACCCGGTGCTGACCGCGGCCGCCACCGCCGCGTCCACCTGATCGTGCACGGCGGGCAGCGAACGCTCCCCGGACCAGCCGTAGGCCACGAACTTGACCAGCCGCAGCGGCCGCCCGGGCAGCAGGTCGGCGGTCACCGTCAGACGGCTGACGTCGGGCTCGCTCTGCGCCGTCCACCGCGTGCTCTCGGGCCCCTCCACCAGATGGTCGGCCGCCGCCGCCACCCGCAGCCCGCTGTGGGTGGTGCGGTGCACGAGCCGCAGCCGGGTCTCCTGTGCGAAATCCTCCTCGGGGACCAGCGGTGACTCGGTCACCGCGGCGACACGCGGGTCACCCGAGAAGCGGGGCAGCTGTTCGTTGGCGACCAGCTCGGACTGCACGGCCACCGAGGCCGCCCCGTCGGTGGGCTCCACCTCGTACACGATCGCGGCGACCGCGCGCTGGGTGAAGGAGACGAGCCGGCGTGAGGAGATCCGGACCGTGCGGCCACCGGGCGAGGTCCAGTGCGCGGTGCGGCTGAGCACACCGGAGCGGAAGTCAAGGACCCGTTCGTGCGCCACCAGCCGGCCGTACCGCAGATCGCACGGGTGGTCGTCCACGAGCAGCCGGATGATCTTGCCGTCAGTAATGTTGATCATCGTCTGGCCGGACTCGGGATAGCCGTAGCCCGCTTCCGCGTACGGCAGCGGATGCCGCTCGTAGACGCCGTTGAGATACGCGCCGGGCAGTCCGTGCGGCTCCCCCTCGTCGAGGTTCCCGCGCCACCCCAGGTGCCCGTTGGACAGCGCGAACACCGACTCGCTCTGGGCGAGCAGGTCCAGACTCAGCTCGGTCTCGCGCAGGCACCACGGCTCGACCGTGAAGCTGGGATGAGTGATCACCGCGACTCCAGGAGTCCGGCCGGGTCGCGGACCGAATTCCCGGACAGGTCCTCGATCCCTGCCGCAACCAGGACGTCCCGGCAGCCGGCGCCGGCCGGCACCACCGCGCGGCGCAGGCCGGCCTCCCGTACCGCGGCCACGACCCCTACCGGCCCCTCGTAGGTTCGCCGCCCGTCCACACGTGGGCGCCGGTCCAGGTACGCGTCGTAGTCGTCAACCGCGCCGAAGGGCACGAACCCGGTCCCCTCACGGCGCGCGCGCTCGCGGAGACAGCCGTCGGACATCTCCGTCCAGGCGGCCGCGTGTACGTTCGCGGTCCGGGCGAGCACCCCGTCGATGTCGGACAGGCATTCACGGACACGAGCAGGAAGCCCCAGCATGTCCCCGAGGCTAGGAGGCGGCGCGCGCACGGCGGCGGCATGACATCACCCGGCACGCCGGAAGGCACCCACTCGGTCCTGGCCCTCCCGCCGCCCGCGACCGTCAGCGGACTCGGACCGGATCACTCGACCGTGGCAGCCGATCGCTCGGCACAGTCCAGGACGGCGGCACCACCGGGTGGCCGCGTTCCGGACCGACCGGCCGACTCACGCGAGCGGGGAACGTGCGTGGCGTGGAACTGCACGTACTCGATGGTCGGCGGGGGGCGACGCCCAACGAGGTCCCCACCGGCCCCAACCTGACCGTGCGGCATCGCGGAGGCGCGACTCGACGATCGTGGTGGCGTGGGTGCCGGGGTAGGGGGCGACGAGAAGCAGGTAGCCGCCGACGCTCGCGAGGTCCAGGCCGCGGTAGGTGAACCGCAGGGGTCGCTGCTCCCCGGTGGGCTGGCCGAAGGTCGGCAACGCCGCGTCCAGGTCGTCGACGTAGACGCGGGCGAAGGCGGCGAGCACCGGCACAGTCATTTCCTAGATCGTTCCGCGTTATCCGAAACGTCGAACTGATCTGCATACTACGGATATCACACGGATGAGGACGAGGAGAGCCGGTGGGACAGTCCCAACATGCCGATCAGGAGCTGGCAGCGGTGCTCCATGCCTTGGGTGATCCTGTCCGGCTGGCGCTGGTCCGCCGGATGGCCGAAGGCGGCGAGAGCGTGTGCAGCCCGGACGGCGTGGAAGTGCCCCGATCGACGTTGTCCAATCACTGGCGCATCCTGCGCGAGGCCGGGATCACCCAGACCCGCCGGGTGGGAAAGGCGCGTCTGATGACCCTGCGCCGAGCCGACCTCGACGCCCGCTTCCCAGGTCTCCTCGCCGCCGTGCTGGCCGAGAACGGGCGCTGAGCACCACGGCTGCCGACGCCGGTGCGGCAGGACGCCGCCGACTCGGCTGCCTCGGCTGCATTCAGCAGAAGGGCTGGTCACGGGGCCCGGGCACCGGCCGACGGCCGACCGGCACCTCCTGACCGATGCCCGAAGCCCGGCCGGCGGCGGGCCGGTCCCGCCGACCGCTGCCCGCCGGCACAGCCCCCCACCCCCTGTCACGGCCAGACGCGCAGCACCAGCTGGGGAAGGTGCCGGACCAGCCAGGCGCTGGCGAGCCCGATGGCGGCACCGGCGGCGACATCGCTGGGGTAGTGGGCGCCTGACTGCACCCGCTCGACGGCGACCAGAGCGGCGGGCACCGCACACGCGGCCCCGGCCGGCGGCCACGAAGGGGCGAGCGCCGTGGTGAAGGCCACCGCGGCCGCGGTGTGCCCGGACGGGAACGACGATGAATCGGGCCGGTCCTCGACCTCGTCGTGAGGGATCCACTCCTTCGGCGGCCGGGGTCGGTCGGCCACCTGCTTGCACACGCCGTTCGACACCAGCTGCGCCAGGGCGAGAGCCGCCAGACCGGCCACCGCGGCCTCCCGGCCACGACGTCCGCCGGTCCAGGCCATCACCACGGCGGCACCGCACCACAACTTGGAGCTGCTCGCGGCTTCCTCCACCGCCGAGAGTGTCCGGTGAATACGGGGGTCCTGCCAGGCGGCCACCCGCTTGGTCAGACGACGATCCATCTCACGTACTGCGGCAATCAACGTCATGACCTGCTGGTATCCCGTGCGGCCTCAGACACTCACCGAAGCCGTGCACGAATGGACGCCATCGTACGGCGCGCTGCCGGACCATCACGCACCGTACTGGCTTGGAGGTCAAACCGCCATGAGAGGACCACCGTGCTCGTCCGACTGGACTCACTGAGAGGCGGGAGGGAACAGAGCAAGCTGGTCCTTCACCCAGGGGTCGAACACGGCTGCCCGCTGGGTGGACGGGGGATAGAAAGTGGCCAGCTGGTCCGCGATCCACGGGTCCGTGGGCTGCTGGGCAGTGTGGTGACGGCTGCCTCCCGCGGTGCCGTGGACCGGGAGGTGCCCGGCCGCCCGGGGAGCAGCCGCCAGCGCCGGGCTCCCGCCGGCCAGCAGAGCGCCTCCGGCGATCGCGGCACAAGCGCCTGCGACCGCGATCCGTCGCGTCAACTTCATGATCTCCTCCTTGCCGGCCCGCCACTCCGGGTCGCGATCGGAAACATCGCGTGATGTGAGCCCTTGCGGTGGCGGGCGGAAGCATCCGGTCGGCCCACCTACCCACTCGTCCTCCTCGCACACCGGCACCAGGGAATCGGGTGCGGCCGGCAGCCGGCCGGGTCCTCCGGCCGACGGCTCCGTGCCGGCCCGGGCCGCGTCGGGTGCCGCGACGCCGAGGGCGGCTGCCGCTTCCGCGACCACGCGAAGGCGAGCCCGGGCGGCCTCGCCGGATGCCTGTGAGCGCCGAGACGGAGTCCGACGGTGGCGCAGGAGCAGTAGCCGGGCGTCCGACAAGAAGCCGGAGGTTCAGCGACGGCTGCCCTCACCCTCGTATGTGACAGGCCTCAGCGACGACCCTGGGCTCGCCGACCGGAGCCCGGGCCCCACTGACCGCCGCTCCCGTATCGACAGCACCGCGATATCCGCGATCGACGGGAACAGCAGCTCCTCCAGGGGGGTAGCGGACTGAGAGGCGGGCAGGTCTCGGTGCTAGCGGCCGGCCGTCGGGTGCCACTCGCGGCGGAGGAGGCCGAAGACCCAGGAGTCGGAGACGTCGCCGTTGACGACGCAGTCCTCGCGCAGGGTGCCTTCGCGGACGAAGCCGAGCTTCTCCAGGACCCGGGCGGACGCCACGTTGCGGGTGTCGGTCTCGGCCTGGACGCGGTTCAGGTCAAGGGTGTCGAACGCCCACCGCAGGACGGCGTGCGCGGTCTCCGTGGCGTAGCCGTGGCCCCACGAGGCGGCGTCGAAGACGTAGCCCAGGGACGCGCTCCGGAAGTCCGGGTTCCAGCTGGTCAGGCCGCACCAGCCGATGAACGCGCCGTCGGAGAGGCGGTCGACGGCCACCCGCGCTCCCGTGCCTTCCTCCTCGATGGTCCGGCAGGTCGCGATGAAGCGCTGGGCGCGGGCCGGTTCGGTCCACGGCGGGGAGTTCCAGTAGCGCAGCACGTCGGCGCTGCTGTGCAGCGCGTAGAGAGGCGCCGCGTCGGCGTCGGTGAAGGGCCGCAGTCGCAGGCGGGCGGTGTGCAGCTCAGGGGTGGGCAAGGTCATGCGGAGCATCCTGCCGCGTCACGCACGCCCCCGGCCATCCGTTTGTCCGGACGGCCGGGGGAGCGTACGTCCGCGGTGACGCCGGACGCGCCGGACGGGCGGTGAATCCGCATCGCTGCCCGTTCTCGCGGCCTTCCCGAGAGGACGGTCCGCAGCGTCCTGCCGCTGCGGACCGGGTGGACGGCGGGGTGTGGCGCCCGGGCGTCACAGCTTGGCGAGGACCTCGGGCGGCAGGCTGTCCACGGACAGTTCCGACAGGCAGCGCATCGAACTGTTGCGGAAGTAGGTGAGGAACCCCTCGACGGTGGAGGTGTCGCGCGGCTCGGCGAGGTACGGGGCGAGCCTGCGCTCCGCTTCGCGGACGCCGTCCGGATGCGCCATGTGGCGGCCGACGTCCTCCAGCGTCCCGTCGAACTGGATGAAGCGCACCATGTGGTCGTCCTTGATGAACAGCGCGGTCGCCTTGATCCGGCCGGTCTCGTTGCCGGCCTCGTCCCGCAGGATCGGGGAGGCCGCCCGTTTGAACTGGGCGAAGATCTCGGCGATCTCCTCCTCGTGCCCGGGCTTGATCTTGTAGGTGATGGCTGCGGTGGCCATGCGAATCTCCTGATGGTGTGGGGCGGTTGGGTGAGAACGATGCTGAGCTACAGTCCACCGTCGACGTTCAGCGTGACGCCGGTGACGTACCGGGCGGTGTCGCAGGCCAGGAACAGGACGCCCTGCGCCACCTCCTCGGCGGTCACCAGGCGGCCCAGCGCGGACATCCGGGCCATCCGGGCCCGCACCTCGGCGGGCAGGCCACTGTCCGGGCCCGTGTCGACGACGCCGGGAGCCACGGCGTTGACCCGTACGCCCTTCGGCCCCAGTTCCTTGCTCAGGGCGCGCGTCATGCCGGTGATCCCGGATCTGGCGGCTCCGTCATCGGGGCGGGTCACGTCGGCCCGGACGATCCGGTGCTTGCCGCCCGTCTCCGCCAGGGCGCGTGAGGCGTCGTCGGCGGTCCGCTCGTCGCCGTGGTGGCAGCCGACGACATCGGCACCGGCTCGTGCCAGCGCCCGCGCCGTCGCGATGCCGACGCCGCGGGTCGCCCCGGTGACCAGTGCCGGCTTGCCGTCCAACCGTAGATCCACGGTGCCTCCAGATTCGCCGCGCACTTCCCCTGCACGGGGACTCTGGACCTGTGCCTGGACGACGGCTGGACCGCTCGTCTCACATCGCCCTCACCGGCCGACCGGCCCCCGGACCGTGCTCGGTTCGACGGCGTCCACCCACTCGGGCAACTGAGCCGGATGCGCTCCGGACGGCGTCAGGCCTGACCGTCCGATGGCCGGGCGCACCGGCGCCGGATCACTCCCGCGGTGATCGTGCTGCCGCACGCCATAAGATGACAACCACCTCGCACACACAGGCACGCTTCCCCGACCGTGTCGACCAGTTGGGGGGATGCGGATACGCTCGCGTACGTCCCGCCCCTGATCAGCGACGCGCGCAGGAGAATGCCCGGTGGCAGCAGACGATGCCTACGCAAGACTGGCCGGAACCCTGGAGCGCATCCAACGTGCTTCGGGGCGCGCCGAGTTGTCCGAGGTGCTCGACAGCGCGGGCCTGTCGTACGAGACGGGGATCCCGGAGGCCGTCGTGCTGATCCTGCTCGCGGGCGGACGGGCCGAGGACATCTCGGTGGCGGAGCGCGTACGGCAGCGGCTGGACTTCCTCCGTGAGACGCGCCGGCGTGACGACGGGAAGAGGTATGCCCTCGAAGAGATCGCCGCAGCCGCCGGCGTAACCCGTCAGACGATGAGCGAGTGGCGCAAGAAGGGGATACCCAGCCTGGAGTCCGCCGACCGGCTCCGTCGGTTCTTCTCCCTGCCGCCCGGGTTCTTCTTCGCGGACGAGCCGGAG
The DNA here is from genome assembly GCF_043080665.1 of Streptomyces sp. NPDC014991. Classification (NCBI taxonomy): domain Bacteria; kingdom Bacillati; phylum Actinomycetota; class Actinomycetes; order Kitasatosporales; family Streptomycetaceae; genus Streptomyces; species Streptomyces sp. NPDC014991. The sequence continues at coordinate 99,638 of NZ_JBIBVY010000007.1, read as the reverse complement.
GCACTCGACGAAGCGCTGCAACAGCGCCTTCAGGAACTGGAGTCGAGGTCGGATCCTTTCGCTGAGCTTCGTACGCCCGAGATCCTGCGGCTCGCGGCACGCGGGCTCCTGTCGCCCACCGGGGTGCGGGCGATGGCCCAGTGGGCGGAGGCCGTCACCCGGCCTGTCGCACCGGGTGCCCGTGGTGGTGCCCGAGACGAAGAAGGACTCGCGTCGTGATCGCCGGTGGCAGCGGGACCCCCGGCCTTCCGCGGCCCCGACGTGATCCCGCCGGGCGACAGGAGCCGGGCACGGTCCGTGGCGCGGCCGCTGTCCACAACTGCCGGGGGAGGCGATGACTCCTCTGACCCGGCTCCGCCAGTGGCAACGGTTACGGGCGCGCGACAGGGAGATGCGTCAGTTCGCCGAGACGCTCATCGCTCCGGTCCGAGGAAGGCTGAGCGATGCCGGCGTGGAGGGGAGCGACGCCGGCGCGGACGGTGGCACGGAGGCGCCGGCAGATCCCGAGGCCCTGTTCGACGCTCTGGTCGAGTCCGCCAGGCAGTGGCGCGGCGATCGCCGGCTCGAGGTGCACAAGGTTCACATCCCGCGCGAGTTCAAGGCCACCGGGATGTGGCTGGAGCGAGTCGACCGTGACGACATCATCATCGAGCAGGACGCGGCCATCTGGCATCAGGCGCAGATCTTCGGTCACGAGCTGTGGCACATGCGGCAGAAGGACGGCTTCACACCCGAGCAGCTGGCGGGCGGGGCCTGGGACGAGCTGAAGTCCGGGCATGCGCACGGCGCGCACCCGGCCGCCGCGCGTTCGCGCTTCGACGAGGACCCCGAGAAGGAGGCCGAACTGTTCGGCATCCGGGTCGGGCAGGAAATGCGGGCGCTGATGGAACGGGACGTGATCACGGGCGCGACTGCCCGCCGTATCGCAGACGCTCTCAGTTATCGAGGGAACCGGAGATGAGTGGGTCGATCAACTACATAAGCTGCGGCCTGCTGTGGATCGGGCTCCTGGTGAAACTGCCGGGCCTGATCCGGAACGGGAGCGAGCCCTCGCTCCGTGCCATCAACGGGGTGTTGGCGTTCGCGTCGCTGTGCTTCCTCCTCGGGGCGCCCAGTTCGGTGGAGGTGATCAACCGGGTCAGCGGCGTACCCAACCTGGCCGCCCCCTTGACCTACGCTTCGATCACCGCGTACAGCGCGACGCTTCTCATCCTGATCGCCTGCTGGCGGGGCGGCCCCTCGGCGCGCCGGACGACACGGAGCTGGCTCTACGGCTACACGGCTGTTCTTCTCGCTGTCGCGGCCCTCTACATCCTCGGGGACGCCACGGAAGAGCGTCGCAGCGACTTCGACACGTACTACGCGACGGCGCCCTGGATCTCCGAGATGGTCGTCCTGTACCTGGTCGCTCACCTGACGGCCGTGACGGTCAGTGCCGTCTGGTCACTGCGCTGGGCCTTCGAGGCGGAGGTGCGCAGGCTGCCCTGGCTGCGGGCCAGCCTGCTGACGATCGGCGCCGGTACGGTCATCAGCGCCGGGTACAGCGTCTCCAAGCTGGTCGCTGTCATCGCGCGGTGGACCGGCCGGGACTGGGCGGTCCTCGGCACCTCCATCCCGCCCCTCTGCGCCGGTCTCGGCGCACTGCTCACCGTGGTGGGAGTCCTTCTTCCCGTGGCGGGCCACCACCTTTCGGCGTGGCGGGACTTCTTCCGTCTCGCGCCCCTCGACGCCGTACTGGACCCGGTTCTCAAAGAGCGCGCCCTGCGCGTCGAGCGCCCGCGTTCGCCGCTCCTGTGGGGCACTTGGCGCTGGAGCACCATCCACAACGGCCTCCTCGCACTCGAAACGCACTTCGACGAGAGGCTCTACGACGACGCCTTCCACACCGAGTTCGACAGGACGGGTGACTGGGAGAGCGCTACTTCCGCCGCGTGGGCCACGACCATCGCCGCGGCCGTACGGCGCAGCACCCGGCCGGTGCTCAGGCCCGTGGGCGAGCCGGCCAGGCTCTCCCACCCGCGGGACGCCGAGTCCCTGGTCCGGATCGCCGATGCCGTGAAGAGGTCCGAGCAGACGGTACGAGAGCCGGACACCGTCGGGGCCCGGTCGGTCTGATCCTGGATCCGAGTACACGATTCCCCCCACATCCGCGGACCTGAACGGAGTCCCCGAAAAGATGAGTCTTGTCGTGTATATGGCGTCTGTCCTGCTGGCTCTGGCCGCCATACTGCTCCGCCGACCACGCAGGACTCCCCGCTCACCACTGTCCAACGCCACGCGGGCCACTGCGTTCATCGCCGCCACCTGCTTCTTCTGGTCCGCTCCAGTGACGCTCGCCGCGGTCAACCACGCCACGGGCATTCCCAACGTGGGCGCCCCGCTGACCTACGGCTCGATCTCCGCCCTGAGCTGCTCCCTGATCATCCTGCTGATCCACTGGAGAGGCGGTCCCAGGGAGCGGATACGGCGCATGACGCGGATGACGGTCGCCGTCTACGGGACACTCATCATCGCCATCGTCCTGCTGTTCAGCCTCGCGGACGCTCACACGGAGCGGCTCACCGACCTGGACACGTACTACGCCAACACCCCGTACATGCGGGAGATGATCAGTCTCTACCTCGTGGGTCATCTGGCGAGCACCGTCGTGCTGAGCGCCGTCTGCCTGAAATGGGCGCGCGACGAGGTCACCGGGCTCCTTCGCGTCGGCCTCCGGCTGATCCTCGCCGGCCTCCTGCTCGACGCCCTCGGATTCACACTCGCCAAGGTCACCGCTGTCGTCGCGCGCTGGCTGGGGTACGACCTGGACGTCCTGTCCACCACCGTCGCCCCGCCGGCCGCCGCGCTCGGCGCTCTGATCTACTCGGCCGGGTTCGTCCTTCCACGTCTCGCGTCCGCCGCCGCCGCGGAGAAGCAGAGCCTGGCCACCTACCGTGCGCTGACACCGCTGTGGTCCGCGGTGAAGGACGTGGTCACGGCACCACCGGTCGCGGAACCGACGTGGTGGCAGCTGTGGTGGCAGATGCCGAGCAGCCGCCTCTACCTGCTCGAGGCCAATATCCATGACGCTCTGCTACAGCTGACGGCGCACTTCGACCAACGGGTCGGTCACGCGGCGTACGCGGCCGCCGTGGAGCGTGGCGAGCGACCGGAACAGGCCCGGTACGCCTCGGAACGGGCGATGATCATCGACGGTATCCGCCGTGCTGCGGGCAAGGACGACGGCCCTGCCGATCCGCCGGAGAAGTTCCGGGTCACCATCGGTCTGGTCGAGCTGGCGCACGCCGTGAGCCGCCTCCGTGAGGCGGCGCCGGAACAGGCGAGAATCCAGTGAGACCGTCTCACCATCGTTACAGGGAGTACCAGTTGTCGCAAAAAGCTGTCGTGATCGGAGCCGGCACAGCCGGGCTGGTAGCCGCCGCGGCCCTGTCCCGCGCCGAGCCCGCGCTGGAGATCCTCCTCCTGGACAGGGACGAGCTTCCCGAAGGTCCTGAGAACCGGCGTGGCGTTCCCCAGGGCCACCACGCCCACCTGCTCATGGCCGGCGGCCTGTCCGCCATGGAGACGCTCTTCCCGGACAGCGTGCGCGACCGTCTCCTGGACGCAGGGGCGCACGAGATCGCCCTCGGCCACGGCATGCTCGCCCTCACGGCGGACAGTGGGTGGTTCCGCCGGTGGAGGCGGAACGGCCCGCACATGATCACCTGCACACGGGCCCTGCTGGACTGGGTCCTCCGCCGGGCCCTGCTCGACTCCTACGCCAACATCGCGATCCACCGGGCCACCGTGGAGGGGTTCATCGGCAACGCCCAGCGTGTTCACGGTGTCCGGATCAGCGGAGCGGACCACGGCCTGGGCCCGGAACTGGAAGCGGACTTCGTCGTCGACGCGAGCGGTCGGGGATCGAGCAGCCTTAAGTGGCTCAGCGGCATAGGCATCACGGGCGTCGAAGAACGGAAGGTCGACTCCGGACTCACCAACGCCACCCGGATCTACCGCACGCCGGAGGGCGCCGAACACTTCCCGCTGACGGTGGTGCAGGCCAACCCCTACAACGGCCGGCCCGGCCGGAGCGCCATGGTGCTCCCGATCGAGGGAGGCCGGTGGATGGTCAGCGCGGGTGGCACCCGCGGCGGTGAACCTCCGCAGGACGCGCAGGGTTTCCTCGAGTACACCCTCAACCTGCCGCACCCCATCGTGGGCCACCTGATCTCCGGCGCGCAGGCCCTCACCGACGTCGTGGTCACTCGTGGCCGCAGCACGAGCAATGCTCGCCGGTACTTCGAGAAGTCCGCGCGGTGGCCCGAACGGTTCGTCGTGCTCGGCGACGCGCTGACCACCTTCAACCCCGCCTACGGACAGGGCATGTCGGTGGCAGCACTCGGCGCCCAGGTCCTGACGCGGGAACTCCGGCAGCACGGCCTGACCGCCCCCGGTCTGTCCCGGCGCGTCCTGCGTGGTGCCGCCCGCCACGTCGACACGGCCTGGGCCACCGCCGTCGGCATGGACATCCTCTACCCGGGTGTGCTCGGGGGAGGGCCCACACTCGCCGACCGGGTCACCGCCCGCTACGCACGCCGACTCACCAAGGCCGCGACCGGTTCCTACGACGCGGCGGCCGCGCTCTGGGACGTCACCAGCCTGAAGGCCACTCCGACCCGAGTGCTACGACCGAAGGCGCTGCTGGCCGGCCTGACCGGACCGTTCCTTCCCCGGACGTCCGAGCCTCCCTTGCGGCCTGCGGAGAGTGAGGTACTCAACCGGCTGAGGAAGGCCGGGGAGAAGGCAACCGCATCAGTCGCCCACCCATGAGGTTCGGCTGTTCCGGCATGTCCGTCCGCCTCCCGGACAACGCGACCGACTCGCAGCCGGGCGTTCACCGGATCGTCGTACCACCCATGTGCACACGGACCCAGGGGACGCGCTCACCGCGGCCACCATGTATCCGGCGCGGTGCGGTCACCCGGAAAAGACGCCCTCACGCCCTCCCCGGTCGTCCACCGCCCCGGTGGTCACCTTCGTGTCTGCCGCCCGCCCCGCCGCCGTCGTCCGACCGGTCCAGTGGGACCGGGTCTCCGGGTGCGGCGCCGGCACCCCGCACCGAACCGGTCCTCTCGGCTCGGGGTCGCACGCCGTCTGTCGGTGCGCGCCCCGACTCCGCCGGAGGCCCCGGCTCACGAGGTGGAGAGGCAGTGCCAGTAGCTGCCGGGGACGCCTCACGCGCCCCTGCGCACGCTCTGGTGACCGCCGTTCGCGGTGTATGACACTGGCAACCGTCCTCCGGGGACACCGACGACGAAACCAGTGGTAAAGGGACGATCAGCATGCGCCATGTCACTTCGCTCGCCATCGCCTCGGTCGCCTTCGCGGCGGCCCTCGGCACCGCCCCCGCCGCGTCCGCCGCCTCCGCCCCGGCCGGCCCGGGGACCGCCGCCGCCGCGGCCTTCCGCTGCGACCCGGGGCACTTCTGCATCTACAGCGGCTGGGACGGCGGCGGCAACCGCTGCCAGTGGACGTCGGAGAAGGTTGCGAACACCGCCGACCTGTGCTCCTTCATCCGCAACGGCAAGAAGGTGCTGTCCGTGTGGAACGGAACCGGTCACCGCGTGCAGTACTACACGCAGACCAACTACCACGCGCGCGTCGGATCGACGCCTGCCGGCCACGGGGGCAACCTCCAGGGCAGCTACCAGATCCGCTCCTTCAAGAAGCAGTAGGCCCGTAAGCGCGGATCCAGGCGCCGGAACACCTGCGTGACGGAGATGGCGTCCTCGTCGAACAGGGGTTCCTGCCGACGTCGACATCTGTGCGGAGGCGGTGCGTCCAGCCGGGTGCCGCCTCCGCACCGTGCTGTCGCGGGCGATGTCGACGTCGGGGCGGTGCGGGCCGTCGGCGATCTGGAGTCTCGAGACAGGCGCGGTTTACGTTGGCGACCCGGCGGCCTGCCGCAGATTCTCGTCTCCCCGGCGGCCGATCCGGCGTCGAGCCGAGCGTGCCGCCGCCGCGGTTCCTGCCGCCCGGCCAGGTCGCGGTGCCGTCCGACGTGTCCGAGGAGCGGCGGACACGGCCCCTGCGACGCCCCGGTCGGCCACCGGCCGTACGCCGTGCAGCGCGAGCAGGCCTGGCGACGCCAGGCGGAGCACGAGGCCGCGGAAACGAGACGCTCGGCGGCAGGTGCGCACGCGCTGCGGGGGGCAAGTGCGCGCAGGGCCGTCGGCGGCTGCTCCGCCGGCACTCCCGGCCCGGCGAGCGGGACGTCCTGTGCACGTGCCGTGGGCACGATGACGTCCGGGCGGGAGCCGGACCTGTCACCGTCTCCGGCCCCTCGTTGTCAGTGGCGGCTGGAACTCTGGACGGGTGAACGGAGACGAGCAACTGCTGCGCGGCCGGGTGTACGGCCGCGACCACGAGGACCAGGACCCGGGCCCGCGTGCGCACCGGACGTACGCCGTGCTCACAGGCGGCCCGCTGGACGGGCTGCTGCTGGACATCACGGGCTGGCGGCCGGAGGAAGTCGACGCCGGCGCGGCCCTGCCCACCGAGCTGGGACGGTTTCCCGGCGGGCGGTCGCTGTACGACCCACGGCCCGGCGAACCCCGCGCACCGGGCCCGGGCCTGGCCTGCCGCTTCTACCACTGCGGCGACACGCCCTGACCACAGCCCCGGCCACCGGCCCGACCACGGCAGATCACCGCTGCCCGCCTGCCGGCGCCACCCACGCCCGACCTCGACGGTGAGGACCGCCCGCCGGGTCTCAGCAGGGTAGGCATGCCTGCGGGAGGCCCGGGGTCATCTGGAGTTCGGCGGCCGGATCTGACGTCACGACCTTGCGCCACCGGGTGGAGTCGGAGACCGAGGTCACGCTCACCTACGGCTGGTCGGCGGTACCGCGGTTCATCAGGGAGTACATCCGGTTCCCGCCGTTCGGCCCGGGCCGCGCGTGCGGAGCTGGTCCTCGGTGGCGCCGGCTCCCTGTGCTTGGCCGTGACCATGCGGAGCAATGCATCACGACGCCGGCCGTCACTTTGTGTTAGTCTCACGTGTTTGCGTCCTCGTGGCGGCCTGCGCTTCTGCCCGTTCGGTTCCCATCGTTCGTCGGCTGCTCGTTCCTGCCGGGCCTTCCTCGGTACGTTCCCACGCGGAAGGCTCTTCATGAACGACCCCGACCGACCCGGCACCTCGCACGGCGACCCTGCCCAGCCGGTGACCACCGCCCCGACGGTACCCCCGGCCGCTTCCTTCGCCGACCTGGACCTGCCGGCCGAGGTGCTGCGAACGCTCACCGAACTCGGCGTGCGCGAGCCGTTCCCGATCCAAGCAGCCACAGTGCCGGACGCTCTCAGGGGACGCGACGTCCTCGGGCGTGGGCGCACCGGATCAGGCAAGACCCTCGCCTTCGGCCTGCCTCTCCTCGCCCGGACGGCCGGGCGGCGCGCGGAACCGAAGCAGCCGCTCGCTCTCATCCTGGTGCCTACCCGGGAGCTTGCCCAACAGGTCACCGAGGCGCTTGTGCCGTACGCCGACGCACTCAGGCTGCGGATGGCCGCCGTCGTCGGCGGCATGTCGATCGGCCGACAAGTCGCCGAGCTGCGCCAAGGAGCCGAGGTCGTCGTCGCCACCCCCGGCCGTCTGCACGACCTCATCGAGCGCAAGGCCTGCCGCCTGGGAGGGGTGCGGATCACCGTCCTCGACGAGGCCGACCAGATGTGCGACATGGGCTTTCTGCCGCAGGTCACCGAGGTGCTCGACCAGGTGCACCCCGACGGCCAGCGCATGCTGTTCTCGGCCACGCTCGACCGCGATGTCGACGACCTGGTCCGCCGCTACCTCCACGACCCCGTCGTCCACTCGGTCGACCCGTCCGCGGGCGCCGTGGCGACGATGGACCACCATGTCCTGGTCGTCCACGGCCCCGACCGGTACGCCGTCACCACGGAGATCGCCGCCCGCGACGGCCGCGTACTGCTGTTCCTGGACACCAAGCACGCGGTCGACCTGCTCACCCGGCATCTGCGGGCCAGCGGAGTGCACGCCGCTGCCCTGCACAGCGGCAAGTCCCAGCCGCAACGCACCCGGACCCTCGGACAGTTCAGGAGCGGCCAGATCAGCGTCCTGGTGGCTACCAATGTCGCGGCTCGTGGCCTGCACGTCGACGACCTCGATCTCGTGGTCAACGTCGACCCGCCCACCGACCCCAAGGACTATGTGCACCGCGCGGGCCGTACCGCCCGGGCGGGTGAGTCCGGCAGCGTCGTCACGTTGGTGCTGTCGGGCCAGCGCCGCGAGATGAGCCGGCTGATGGCCGAGGCCGGCATCGAGCCGACCGTCTCCAAGGTGCGCTCGGGCGAGGCGGTGCTGAGCCGGATCACCGGGGCCAAGGCACCGTCCGGCACCCCCCTCGACGGCGGGCCCCCCGCGCCTCGGCCCAAGAACACCAATGCCCCCTTCCGTGGCCTGGGCACCAGCAAGGACGCCTCCCGCGGTACCGGCGGGAAGTCCCGAAAGGGCGACCAGGCCCGCAAGCTCGCCGAGGCCCGAAAGGCGGCCCTGGTGCGCCGTGGCGGCTGAGAGCCGCTGCCCCGACAGCCGCACGGCCCCCGCCCCGCGCCAGGATCGCCTTCTCCGAGCTCGTCGCAGCCCACGATCTTCCACCGTCTCAAGCGGCTGCGGCAGCGCCGTTCGACTGCGAACGGCGCGTCCGACTTCCTGATGACACCGCGGGCCGGCCCCGCGGGTCCCGTACGGCGAAACTGCCGCCCACCCTCCGTCCCGTCCTTGCTTCACCTATCGAATCTCGATAGATTTCCATCGTGAGTCGATGGAGGGACGGGTCATGGGAAAGCTGACCGTGCGTGCGCTGCGCGCCGTGCTCGTGGTGGTTCTCGCCGGCACCGTGTTCGTGCAGGCGTTGATGGTGTGGACATTGGTCAGCGGGAGCGACCCGGAGGACGGGTCGCTCCCGCTGACCGCGCTGCGCCTGATCACGGTCCTGGGCATGGTGTCGGTCCAGGTCGCCCTGGTCTGCGTGTGGCGGCTGGTGACGATGGTGCGACGCGGAACCGTGTTCTCCCACGCCGCCTTCCGATACGTGGACGGCGTGATCGGCGCCATCGTGGCGGCTGCCCTCGTGTGGTTCGCGGTCACGGTCGTCAATGCTCCGGGTCAGCGGGACGACCCGGGCGTCACCGTCATCATGGGCGGGGTCGGCGTGGCCGTCCTGGGGGTCGCGCTCATCGTGCTCGTGCTGCGTATGCTGCTTGCCCAGGCCGTCGCGCGCGACGTCGAAGCGGCGCAGATGCAGGCGGAGTTGGACGAGGTGATCTGATGCCGATCGCCGTCGACATCGACGTGATGCTGGCCAGGCGGAAGATGTCCGTGGGCGAGCTCGCGGACCGCGTAGGGATCACTCCCGCCAACCTGGCGGTACTCAAGAACGGCCGCGCCAAGGCGGTGCGCTTCGCGACGCTCGGCGCGCTCTGCGAGGTGCTCAAGTGCCAGCCGGGCGACCTGCTGCGCTGGGAGCCCGAGGACGCCGCAGGCGAATGACGCGCCTATGTGGAAGACCGTGCGTGCCGACGCATCATCGCCGATTCCCGCCTGCCGTCGACCAACTCCGCGAGCATCCCGGGGCGGTGCCCGAGGAGATGCCGTCGGAGGCGACCGTGCGGCGCCTGCCGGGCCGCGTCGAGAGGTCGAGGCCCTGCGCGACGTCCGGGACTTGACGTTTCGCTGAGGATGCCTCCCAGCTGCGAACCGGCTCCGCATCCCGCGCCATGGCGACCTGGCGCAACCTCGCCATCGGCGCCCTTCGCCTCGCCGGGGAGAGCGGCATCGCCGCCGGTCTCCGGCACAACGCCCGCGACGCCGGCCGACCGCTCGCCCTCCTCGGACTCACGTGATCATGATCACGAACCGGAGTCGCGCGACAACGCGCAGTCCCTGCCCGTACGTCCAGGCTCGCCTTCCAGCCCTGCCGTACGCGCCTTCCAAGCCTCCGGTTCCCGCCGACGCCCATCCGCACGGTCTGTCAGACTCCGCGCCTAGGCTGTCCGCACGGGGACCGGCATCAAGGAGCAGTGCAGTGCGGACAGAGCGACACCAGGTAGCCGAGGCAGTCATCTCGGCGGCGCGCGAGGACTTCGCGAACCGGATCGGCCGACAGGTCCGGTCCATGTCGAAGGCCGGCCGGATGGGCACGTACGAGTGGCAGGCCATCACCGACGAGTTCCTCGACTACCTGGGCGCCCTCTCCGCCGAGAAACCCAGCCTCGACACCCCGGAGGCCGAGGCCGCCCTCAGGAACGCCGCCGAGGCCGCCGCCGGCGCGGTCGCCTACGCGGCGTACCACCCGCACTGCACGTTCCAGGTCTTTCTCGACTACGTGAACTTCGGCATGGGCTACGACCCCCGCGACGAGGACGGCGCAGAGGGTACGGAGGAGAGCGTCACGCCCGGCGAATGGATCGACGCGTTCTGCCTCGCCATCCTCACCGACAAGACCACGTCGCACGGCGAGGCCTTCCACTTCGCTCGCGAGAAGTTCGCCGAGAAGGCCCAGGGCACCCCCACCGGAGAGCTCGCCACGGGATTCATGGCGCAGGTCCTCGGCGACACCGGAAACGACGAGGACGCGTACCCGCCGACTGCGCAGGCGAAGTTGGCCGCCCTCGACGCCGCGCTGGCCCGCCTCCGCAGTCGCGCGGAGGAGAGCGGCGAGAGCCTCCTCGACCGGCCGGACAGCGTGGCACTGACAACGCTGCGCGCCGTGGCCGCCGAGGACCGGGAGGCCTACGACGCGGGCCTGGCCGCCCTCCTGCTCCCGCACACCGCCAAGCACGACCCCGGCGCCTGCGCGCGGGGTCTCCTTCCCCTGCTGCCGCTCGGCCTGGCCGCGTTCGCGTACCGGACGCTGGGCTGGCTGCCGGCCCTCCACACCGACTACCTCCCGCACGCCCTGGTCACGGGTTTCGCAACCGGGGGCCCGAGGGTCGGGGGCTTCGGCCGCAACCGGCGTCCGGACGCCGTCACAGCGCTGGAGGCCGGCCCGCTGGTGGTGGAGCGGCCGGCGTCCGAACGCACCGTGCACCCGGACACCGAGGCCCAGTTCGACGAATACACCCGGGAGGCCCTCACCCAGGAGGACGGAGAATCCCTCGCCCTATGGCGGCTCGGGAGCGCCTTCCGCTACCAGGAGCTGCTCTTCAAGTGGCGTGCCGGAAACTCCGCCGACGTCACCGACGCCCAGCTGGAGAACCTGCGCCTTGCCTCCCAGATGGGGGCGGCCCTGTTCCGCGTCGCCCTGGCGGAGCCGGGCACCGAGGCCGAGGTGACCATCGACGGACAGAACCTCCGCTACCCGGCCGTCCGGGCCGAGGAAGCGGGCCCCGCCGCCTGGGAGCACGCCACCGCCTTCGCCCTGATCACCGGCGTACGCGACGACCTCGCACCCCTGGTCCTCACCGGCCCCACGGTGGCCGGCAAGGACGGCTCTGCCTTCGCCGCCTACCGGGAGGCCCTGCACGCCTACCTGAAGGCCGGGGACCCGGAGTCAGCGGCGGAGCGGGCCGTGCTCGAGGCGGAGAAGGCCAAGGACTGGGGCTTCCTCCCGCCACCGGCGGTCCTGCTGTCGCAGCTCGTGGAGGGCGACGAGGAGAGCTTCAACCTGGCGTTGGCCGACGCACTCGAAGCCCACCGTGACTACTACCAGGTCGGCGACCGCGCCGAGGACCCCGACGCCACGATCAACCTCAACGTCCTCGCACTGGCCTGCCACGCCCGCCGCCGGGGCTGGGACATCCGGGTCGAGTCCCCCTACCTGCCCCAGCGGCTCCTCCGGGCCGCCGAACCCTTCTAGGCCCGCATTACACCGAGCCGGGCGAACGGACAGCCCCGAACACTGTCCAGCACTTCGGCTCCGCTGCCCACCCCGGGGACTGCGTTGGGCTCTCCACGGCCACGGTCAGCACCGGGACGGGCAAGGAACACGTCATGCGGTGATGCCTTCCGCGCCGCCACAGGTGGCCGGGCGGACAGCGTGGAGCCACCCGGCAGCCGGTCACTGTCCGGTGCTGGTCGAGGACGCCGGGGGCCCGCGTCGGGCCGGCAGTGGGTGCAGGCAGGCACCCGCTGCCGCGCCGCGTCGACCGCCTGCCTGTGTCCGCTTCTTCCCCGCCGGCTCGACCGCGAGCAGCCCGCCTCCAGCGCGCACACCGAAATCATCCCGCGCGGATGATCATCAACCGGAAGGGGGTGCTCTCCATGCCGCCATGCGCGGTCTCAGTTCTGCCGGCGGAGGTCCAACATGCAGAAGACCTTGTCATAGCGGCGTTCGCCGACAGCGACGAAGTCGGGCAGACGGCCGTATTCGGTGAAGCCCAGCGACCGGTAGAGGTGCAGGGCACTGCTGTTGTCACCACGAGCGTCAAGGGTGAGGACCTCGATCCCCGCCCGCCGGGCGTCAGCGATCAAGGCAGCGGTCAGCGCCCGGCCGACACCACGCCCATGGGCGGCAGCATCCACCGCGATCTTCTCCAGGTCGGCATGCGGCCGGTGAGTCGGTCGGGCGTAACGCAGCCAGTACCCCAGCCCGACCAGCCGACGGTCGAGGTAAGCGGTACGCAGGGCCCCATCCCCCGCGTGCACCGCACTGACGATGCGGCCGAAGAGTTCCGCCACCTCATGGCGTGGGGGTGGTTCGACCCAGCCGAGCGCGGCACCTCCGCGTACCAGGTCCGCCAGGATCTCGTGGGCCGACTCCGCGAACCCGGCTCCACGGGCTGGATCAGACATCAGCTCCATCGCGTCCAGGATGACCGGCTCAGCTGTCCCGCTGCTGTTCGAGGCCGTATTCACGGCCGCCAGCCTATCCAGCCGCCCATGGCCCGGCGCCGCTGACACTGGTGCCGGGATGCGTGCCCGGGAAGGCGCCCAGCGGCTCGCGATCGGGGTGACCGGGCGGCCGGGGCCGGGCATCGGGCCGCGCGGACGGCTCCCTCGTGGCGACGGTGGAACCCTCGCCGGCACCGAAGACGACGTCTTCTGCCACTGGGTGGAGGCGTTGACCTTGCCGCTGGCGGCAGGGTTGCACGATGACCGGCATGAACAGCACAGCACCGCAGAGCAGCAGGATCGTCGCCGTCACCGGAGCCGGCACCGGCATCGGCCGGGCCACCGCCCGCGCCTTCGCCGCCGAGGGCGCCCACGTGGTCGCGATCGGACGGCGGAGCGAACCACTCGGGGACACCGCTGCCGGGCACGACCGGATCACGCCACTGTCCGTCGACATCACCGCCGAGGACGGGCCCGAACAGATCGTCCGAGCCGTGTCGGAGACATACGGCCGCTTGGACGTGCTGGTCAACAACGCCGGCATCGTGCGCAGCGGCGCCCTCGGCACTCTCACCCCGCAGCTGATCGCGCCTCAGATCGCCACCAACCTCGTCGCCCCGATCCTCTTGACCCAGGCGATGCTGCCGCTCCTGGAGGCCTCGGGCGGGGTGATCGTCAACGTCAGCACGTCGGTGGGACAGCGGGCCTGGACCGGCAACTCGGTCTACGCCGCGACCAAGACCGCCCTGGAACTGCTGACCCGCAGCTGGGCGGTCGAGCTGGCACCCCGCCGGATCCGGGTGGTGGCAGTGGCCCCCGGCGCGATCGACACCCCCATCGGCGAGCACCAGGGCCTGACACCGGAGCGGATGGCGGCAGTGCGGGAGTGGCAACTGGCGCACACCCCACTGGCGCGGATCGGCCGCCCCGAGGAGGTGGCCTGGGCGATCACCCAACTTGCCGCGCCGGCTGCGTCGTTCGTCACCGGAGTGGTACTCCCGGTCGACGGCGGAGCGGTCGTGGCGTGACAGGATCGGTCCGGGAGGTGGATGCCGTGCGGATCGGCGAACTGGCCAGGGCGACTGGGACGACCGCTCGTGCGTTGCGGCACTACGAGCAGGCCGGGCTGATCTCCTCGAAGCGGGCCTCCAACGGCTACCGCATCTACGACGGGCCGGCCGTGGTGCGGGTCCGCAACATCCGCTGCCTGCTGGACGCCGGGCTCACCCTGGACGACGTGCGCGTGTTCCTGCCATGCCTGGACGGCGATGTGGCTGCCGCACCGCCTTCGGACAGGGGCCTGCGGGTCGCGCTGGAACGGCTGGCGGTCCTCAACGAACGGATCGCCGCCCAGACCGAGGCCCGCGACCGGCTGGAAAGGGCACTTCAGGAGAAGGCCGCCGATCGGTTCCGCCCCACTTCCCGTGACAGCTGCGTCGGACCATCGCATAGCCCTGTGGACGCCCGGGGCTGAGGGCAGCGCCGCCGGCTCCGGGCGGCGGCGTCATGCCGGGTGGACGAGGCGGCTTTCGTAGGCGTAGATCACGGCCTGTATCCGGTCGCGGAGTTCGAGCTTCTGCAGGACTCGCCCCAGATGGGACTTCACGGTCGCCTCCGCGAGGTACAGGGTGGCCGCGATCTCGGTGTTGGACAGACCGCGGCCCACCTGGATGAGCACCTCGCGCTCACGGGGGCTGAGCCGGCTCAGCCGCTCGTCGCGGTCGGCGCTGCTGGGGTCAGGGATGTGCGGGCGGAGGGTCTCCAGGAGGCGGCGGGTGATCCGCGGGGAGACCACCGCGTCGCCCGCGGCCACGCTGCGTATCGCCGTGAGCAGTTCCTCGGGCCTGGTGTTTTTCGGCAGGAAGCCCGAGGCTCCGGCGTGGAGTCCGGCGAAGGCGTATTCATCCAGGTCGAAGGTGGTGAGGATCAGCACTCTGCTCCGCGGGGAGATCCGGGTGATCTGCCGGGTCGCCTCGATCCCGTCGGTCCCGGGCATCCGGACGTCCATGAGGACGACATCGGGGCGCAGCTCCCGGGCGAGGCGTATGGCCTGGATACCGTCCCCGGCTTCGCCGACCGGTGCCATGTCGGGCTGGGCCTCCAGAACCGTGCTGAAGGCCATACGGAGCAGCGCTTCGTCGTCGGCGATCAGGATGCGGATCGTCATGCGGACGCCGATCCGCCGCTGTCGAGGAGGAGGCGGGTATGGACTCCCCAGCCGCCGCCCGGAAGCGGTCCGGCCTGCAACTTCCCCCCGTAGGCGGCCGAGCGCTCGCGCATGCCGGGGATGCCGTGGCCGGATGGTGTGGCGCCCGGAAGTGGCGGGCAGGGGCCGCTGTCGGCGACGTCCACTGTGACGGTCTCGGTTGAGCACCGTATCCGGACCTTCGCGTGCGTGCCGGTGGGTGTGTGCTTGAGAGTGTTGGTCAAGGCTTCCTGTACCAGGCGGTAGACGGTCAGTTGTGCGGTGGCCGGTATGTGGGTGTGGCCGCCCCGGATCTCGACGCGGGTCGGCAGCCCGGCGGCGCACATCTGGTCGGCGAGGGTCTCCAGTTGCGCGATGCCGGGCAACGGGTGGCGCTCCGCGTCCGGTTCGTCGGTCCGCAGGATGCCCAACGAGCGCCGCATGTCGGTCAGGGCCTGCCGGCCCGTCTCGGAGATCTGGAGCATCGCGGTGGTGGCCTTGTCGGGCGACCGGTGCTGCGCGTAGACGGCGGCGTCGGTGAGCGCGACCATGACGGACAGGTTGTGGGTGACGATGTCGTGCATCTCCCGGGTGATACGTGTCCTCTCCTCGGCGACGGCCAGTCGCGCCTGCTGGTCCTGTTGTTGCTCCAGGCGCGCGGCCCGTTCCTCCAGGGCCGCGAGATAGGCGCGCGTGGTCCGCACGTTCACACCCAGGACGGTGGCGGCGACGACCATCGCGGTCACCGCGACGAAGGGGGTCAGGAACGCGCCTTCCGTCGCCCAGCGCAGGCAGGCCAGCAGGGCCCCGCCCTCCACGACGGCACCGGCGACAAGCGTGCCACGCCGGCCCGAGTTCGCGGCCGCCGTGTGGAGGGCCACCAGCAAGGCGATGTCCGCCGGCAGTTGGACGTCCATCAGCCACTGGACGAAGGCCGCGGCCACCACGGCGCCGAACACCGTGAGCGGGGCCCGGCGCCGCCACACCAGGGGCAGAGCGAGGGCGGCGGTGAGGGCCACGGCCACCGGGAGCTCTTGCGGCTCACGCGTGGTCATGATGTTGAGCAGGAGCAGCGCCGGCAACAGCGAGTCCCACACCATGGGCGGCAGCCGGAGGCCCCAGCGCCGGGCGGCTCCCACCAGTCGCGCCGCTCCCATGGAGGCCAGGTCGGTGTACATCGCCAGTCGTACGGCTGTGTTCGTCCGCCGCACACGGTCCCGGTAGCGCGCCGGGTGGCCAGTGCCGGGCTCTGCGGCCGCCTCGGTCATCACACGTCCCTGTCGACTCAGCGTCAGTCATGGGGGCCCCGGCCGGGGCCACCACCGCGTACAGCCGGAGCCGGGTCGGGTACGAGGAGTCCACGCCCCGCGCTCCCCGGCGTGTACCGCGGCCCTGTCACGGTAGGCCGCCGGGCCCGCGAAGCACATGAGTCCACCGTCTGATGGCACCGCGCCGAGGTACGACCGCAGGAGGAGTCCCGCTACCTCCTGCGGTCGCAGCGCGGCCGTTCACGTGACGTGCTCGATTGCGACTCCGGTTGCACGCGATGGCGACCCGGGATCGATGTGGCATCGCGTGCCCCGCCCTGAGGATGGCCGGGTGACCGAGATCATCGCGGGGCTGTACATGTCCCCTCCTGAATTCCTTGCCTCGCTGGGTGCCGTCGCGCTGGTGGTGGCGCGCTGGCTTCCCCCTGCTGCCCGCCCACGCGTCACGATCGCGGCGGGGGCGGTTCTCGTGCTGTCCACGATCGTGCTGAGTGTGGTGGGGATCCGCTGGCAGATGCTGCCGGTACTGGCAGGCGCTGCCGTGGCGTCGCCTTTCGCCCTCTCGCCCCTGCTGCGACGCCGTAGCGGCCAGCCGGCGTGGCGGGCCCGATGGTGGCTGGCGTTGCCGGCTTCGGTGGCCTGCCTCGGCCTGATCGCCACGGGTCCGGTGGCCGCCTGGGCCTTTCCCGTACCCGTGTTCCCCGAGCCGTCGGGCCGTTTCGCGGTCGGCACCCGCGTGGTGCAGTGGACCGACCCACGCCGCCCCGAGAGCTTCACCGCCGATCCGCACGACCGGCGCATGGTCGTGGTCCAGCTCTGGTACCCCGCGCGGAAGAGCCCCGCAGGCGCGCAGCGGGCCCAGTACCTCGGACGCACGGAGCACGAGGCACGCACCGTATCCGATGCCCTCGCCCGCGAGGTCGGCTTGCCTGGCTTCCTTGTCGACGGCGTCCCGCGTGCTCACACCCATTCGGTCTTCGACGCCCCGGTGGCCGGTGGGGGCGAACGGTTCCCGGTCGTGCTGTTCTCTCCCGGGTCGGGCGGAGTGCGTACCCAGAACACCGCCTGGGCGGAGGAACTGGCCAGCCACGGCTATGTGGTCGCAGCCCTCGACCACCCGTACGACTCCGCCGCCGTCGTCCTCGCCGACGGCCGCACAATTCGCGCCAAGATCGCCTCCACCGGAGACCGGGACAAGGACGCCGAGCTGGCGGTTGACTGGACGGCTGTCCGGGCCGCCGACCTCAGCTTCGTCCTCACCCAGCTGGACCATCCGGATCGAGATGAGATCACCGACCCGCTGACCGGACGCCTGGACACCAGTCGGGTCGCGGTCACCGGCCACTCCATAGGTGGTGCCGCCGCTCTGCAGGCAGCCCGGCAGGACCGCCGGTTCGACGCCGTCATCGATCTGGACGGCTACCCCCACGGCCCCACGTCTCCCGCCCTCCACCAGCCGACGCTCGCGCTCACCCAGGCCATCACCCCCGAAACCGACCCGCGTTACATACCCCGCCTCACCATGGCCCTCAAGCGCAGCACCGCGACGAGCTACCGGCTCACCGTCCCCGGCGCCGCACACCTCACTTTCATGGACGGCCCCCTGTACCTGCCGCCTGTGCCCTCGACAGTCGGCTCCCTGGGCCGCACCGAGAGCCCGCACGTCGTCGCCGCGAACACTCTCGCCTTCCTCGACTCCACCCTGCGGCACGAACACGGTGACCTGGCCGGCGTTCTGTCGGCCTACGGCGACCTCAGCGTCCACCACCCGGACAGCGGCCGCTGATCAGCTGTGCCGCGGCAGCCGACGGCACGGCCCTTCCCCTCCCAGCCGGAGTGCGGTCCGCGGTGCCGCCCCACCACAGGCGGTGATCCAGGGCCGGCTCACCTTCCAGACGCCGCCTGTGGCCAGGCAGCCTTCGCGGTCTTCACCGCCCGGTAGTGCGGTGACATCCTGGGCGCCGAGCGTGACCACCTGGACAACCGGGCCGCCGGCGCGCCCGCCGCCGACGGGCCCAGACCCCACCCGCTGGCGCCGCGCGGGCGCACGACCCCGCCCGCGCGGCGCTAGCGGGGCGCCAGCCGCGCCTCGGTCTCCCCGACGGACACGTCGTGTCCGGCCTCGCACCGCACGGCCGGGACGAGTGGCTCACCGCAGCCGGCGTGCACGAGTTCGACCCCGCGGCGCCCGCCGTCGGCCGGCTGTCCCCACCGCATCAGCGCGACGAACAGCGGGAACAGGGCCCGGCCCCGGTCGGTCAGCACGTACTCGTGCCGGGTGCGCGCGCCCGGCACCCGGTAGGGCCGCCGCTCCATCAGCCCGTCGGCCACCAGCTGCCGCAGCCGCTTGGAGGCCACCGTCTCCGCGAGGCCGGTGCGCCGGACCAGGTCGTCGAAACGGCGACCGCCGTAGAACGCCTCCCTCACCAGCATCATCGCCGAGCGGGTGCCGACCACTTCCAGTGACCGTTCCATGGCGCACCAGCCGGCCGCCGTGAAGGCGTCCCGGTCGGCGAACTCGCCCGTGCGTGTGAACACCGTGTCTTCGCCGTTCAGGTCAACGCGTTCCATGACCCCATTCTAGCCTGGCTAGCATTTTTGACAGTCAGGGTGTTACGTTCCTGGCTATGCCAAACAGAAGTCAGCTCTCCGTGAAGAGCACCGTCCGCCCGCCCGCCCCAGCCGCTCCGGCGGCCGGCGTGCCCTCCGCCGGGCCCACGGGCATACCCGCCCACCCCTGGCGGGGCGTGCTCACCGTGTGCCTCGGCGTGATGATGGCGTTCGTCAACGTCTCCTCCACGATCGGCGCGCTCGGTGCCATCCAGCAGGACCTGCACCCCTCCGCGAGCACGCTGGTCTGGGTGACCAGCGCCTACTCCCTGGTCGTCGCCTCCCTGGTGATGTCCGCCGGCACACTCGCCGACCTGGTCGGACGCCGCACGGTCTTCCTCGGCGGCGCAGTGGTCCTCACCGCGGGCAGCCTGCTCGCCTTCGCCGCCGACAGCACAGGGCTTCTGATCACCGCGCAGGCAGTCATGGGCATCGGAGGCGCGGCCGTACTCCCCGCCAGCCTGTCGATCGTCAGCCACTCCTTCAGCGACCCGCACCAGCGGACGAAGGCGATCGGCGCCTGGGCCAGCTGCTCCGGTCTCGGCCTGGCCGTCGGACCGCTCGGCGCCGGCCTGCTCCTGAACAGCTTCACATGGCACGCGGTGTACCTGATCGACGTCGTGATCGGCGCACTCACCGTGGTCCTCACGCCGTTCCTGGTGACCGAGTCCAAGCACCCGACCCGACGCCTGGACCTGGCCGGGGTCCTGCTGGGGACCGTCATGATCGCGTCGGCGACCTACGCGATCATCGAGGGCGGCAGCACCGGATACACCTCCGGCCGGATCATCGCGATGTACGCGCTCTTCGCCGTGTCACTCACGCTGTTCCTGCTCACCGAAGCGCGCCACCCCGACCCCATGCTGGACCTGCGCCTGTTCCGCAACCCGTCCTACGCCGCGGTGATGGGCGTCGCGGCAGCATCCATGTTCGGCTTCGTCGGCACCTCCCTGCTCGCCGTCCTGTACATGGAACGGGTGCAGCAGCTGTCGGCACTGGCCACCGGCGTCCGGCTGCTGGCCATGTTCGCCACCTACATCGTGGTCAGCGCGCTCGCCGGACGCCTCGTGCAGAAAGTCGGCTTCACCCTCATGCTGACGGCAGGGCTCGTCGTCCTGGGCGCCGGAGCACTCGCCCTGCTGGCCGTGGAGCCCTTCACCGGCTACAGCGCCCTGTGGCCCGGACTGCTGATCGCAGGCGTCGGATCGGCACTGCTGACGGCCCCCTCGACCGCCGCCGCGGTCAACAGCGTCCCCCGGCTGCAGGCGGGCATGGCCAGCGCCACCGTCAACATGTTCCGCCAGATCGGCTCCGTACTCGGCCCCAGCGTGCTGGGAACCGTCGTCACCACCCGATTTCCGCGTTACCTGGAGGAGCGACTGGTCTCCGCGGGTGTACCGAGCCCGGACGCCTCGCGCATCACCGAGGGCGCCGTCCAGGGCGACGCCGCAGCCGAACCGCCGACCGCACTCGCCCACAGCGTCACCGACTCCGCCGCACGCGCCTTCACCGATGCCGTACACCTCGGACTGCTCATCGGGGGCATCGCCCTGCTCGCCGTCGCGATCCCCACAGCGATCTTCGTACGGCACCGGAACGCACCGGTCACCGCCCAGTCGGCACACTGAGCAACCACACTGACACTCCCAGAAAAGCTGATCGGCGGGCGCGATGAGATCGTGTCCGCCGACGCCGCCCTCGCCAACTCTCACGTGCACCCGCAATGGCCAAGCGATTCACGTCGCCCCGCCACCAGTTGAAGCTGTGCGCGGAGGCGGTCCGGAGAGGGAAGCAGGGCACCGGCGGAGTCATCGAGTGCGTCCTGAAGTCCGGGGTCGGCACTACGCGGCCGTGACCGGCACCATCTCCGACCCTTGGGATACAGGGCAGTCCCGGGAAGAGACCCGGTTCAGGGGCAGGGCGGCTGCTTCCACCAAGTCCACTGCGTGGTGGGGGAGATGGGCCGGGAGGAGCCCGGACAGGGCCCGGCCCGGGGTCGCCGGCGGGCGGATACGCGCGCCGTCGGCCCACTCGGTGAAGCGCAACGTCGCCTGGCCGGGGCGCAGCTGCACGGCGCCCTCGTCCTGCCGTCTCACGGACTGCCTCGCGCGACGTGCCGCACGGGCTGATGGACGGACATGGCCCATAGCCGTCTGGCACACTCCAAGTGCGATGACGGGAGGGGGACACGTATGGTCATCGTAGGCTTGTTGATCATCACGATCGTCGTATTCGTCGTCCTGGGGTTCGTCTTCCGGTCCCACGACCGGGACTCCGCGGCCACGCTCGTCCAGGCGATCGGCGCGATCGTGGTTCCCGCCGCCAGCGCGGCGTTATGGCTGACGGAACGAAGGCCGCGGACCGAACTCACCGAACCGGCACTGCGCGACTTCGCGGACGACCTGGCTGAACGGGTAAAGGCGCAGTGGAGTGCCGCGGCGAGTGAACGACGGCTGATACATCCCAGTCCCGTGCCGGTGCGCTGGAGGTGGTCGCGTCTTCCCGTGTCGGGTCCGCCGGCCGACGCGGTGGGCATCGGGACCGGCTCATCGCGGTTCCGTCCCCTGCCCGGACTGGCCCCGCTCACCGCGGCGGACCTGGAGTCGGGTGCCGTTCAGGACCTCTTCCGCCTCTACGGTGCGCTGGACTCCGGGCGGATGGTGATCGTCGGAGCAGGCGGTGCGGGAAAGAGCGGAGCCGCCATTCGGCTGCTGCTCGACGCCCTCAGCCATCGCGAGGCGCTCGAACCAGACGCGCGCGCGAGAGTTCCCGTACCAGTGCTGCTGACGCTCAGCGGATGGGACCCGCTGAACCAGCGGCTTCACGACTGGCTCGCCACTCGACTGGCCACGGACTACATGTTCAGGAAGTCCGAAGAACACGCGGGCGGTGTGGTTTCCCGGCTCATCGGCACCGGTCGGGTCGCCACCATCCTCGACGGGCTGGACGAGATACCCGAAGCCGTACGACCCGCCGCTCTGCGTGCGCTGAACGAGCAGGCGAACTTCCGCCTGATCCTGTTGAGCCGCGTGGGGGAGCTTGTCACGGCCGTCGCCGCGGAGCAACCGATCGCGGGCTCCGCCGGGCTCGAACTGCTTCCGGTCAGCGCCCACGACGCGGCGGAGTATCTGACGCGTTGCCAGGCGCAGCCGCCCCCGGAGGCCTGGCGCAATCTGGTGCAGGACATCCGTACGAACCCCTCAGGCGCAGTGGCTCAAGCACTCGACACGCCACTGATGCTCACGCTCATGCGCGACACCTATCGCGCGGATCAGCGCTTCGATCCCGAGCGATTCGCGGACCGGTCGGCAGTGGAGGACCACCTGCTTGACCGAGTCCTGCCCGCCGCCTATGACGACGACCGGCCCGGACAGCCGCGCAGTCGCTACAGCCTCGACCAGGCTGAGCGCTGGCTCGGTTTCATCGCCCACCGGATGAACAACGAGAGAAGCCGCGACCTGGCTTGGTGGCAGGTCCCCCGGTGGCGGCCGGCCTGGCCGAGAACGGCAGCCAGTTGCCTCCTCCTGGGATGCCTCGCCGGGGCGGCCGGCTTCCTCTGGGTGGGGCCGGCCGCCGGCCTCGGAACTGGCGTGGTGGTGGGCCTCTCCGTGGCCATGTCACTCACGTACGGGCGTGCCGGGGATTCGCCCCAACTGCTGGGCCGTCTGCAGTGGAGGGACTTCGTCGTCCGCGAGAACTTCGTGTTCGGGATTGCAGGTGGTGGAGGCTTCGGAGTCGTCATAGGCGTCGCCCTCCTCCTCGCCTATCACCGGATCGTCATGCTTTTCGGTGGACTTGTGATCGGCCTCATCGCCGGCGTGGTGGGAGGATTCGTCACGGGTCTCAGTAACCGCAGTGCCGACAGCCGCACCCCCATCGGTCCCGTCTCCTGCTGGAGACAGGACCGCCAGTACACCCTCACCGCCGGAATCGCCGGCGGCCTCGCCGGCAGTCTCATCGGAGGATCATGCCTGGGACTGCTCGGCGAACTGACGGATGAGCGCATCTTCGGGGTCATCGACGGATTCCTGTCCGGGATCGCGCTGGTGACGGTAGGCGGCCTCCTGCTCAGTCTGGCGCTGAGCCTGGTGGGATCGGCGACCTGGCGCACATTCCTCGCGAGCCTCCAGCTGCGCATGAGGAACGAGGCTCCGATCCGCCTGGTCAGGTTTCTCTCCGATGCCCGCGAGCGCCACGTTCTACGGACCGTAGGACCCGTATTCCAGTTCCGCCACGCCCGGCTCCAGGATCGGCTGGAGGAGGCATTCACGGCCCGCAACGCACCCGGATCCGACGATTGAGACCTTGCATCGCTTGGCAGTACTTCGTTCACCCGAGCATGGGGACGGTTGAGCGGCTGGGTTCCAGCGCGTCCGCAACTGAGGTTGCCGACGTGTCCGCAGGGTGGGGGACGCAGCCGGTGCGCCGACCGCGCGGTCCTGGCCGCGATCGTATTCGTGGCCACTCGGGCTCTGCCTGGCGGCAACTGCCAGGGTAGGCCGGCCCGCTGCGCGGCGAGCTTCCTCCGGTTTGCCTCGACCGTGAACAGGTAGTGGAGGTCGCGCTGTTCGACCAGGTAGTGAGCGGGGGCGCACTGTGCGTGCGGAGCGTCCACGGTGATCACGGCTCCGGTCGAGTCGGTGTCGGCGATCTGCTCAAGCAGGGGCCGGAACTCAGGGATTTCGTCGGCTTTCGCGCCGATCTCGCGGCGATCGGCCACCCGCCCCAACTCATCGATCAGGTGGCGTACTTTTCCGCCAACCACGGTCGCAGACAGGCCGGGGGACGGACGGGAGTGGCGATGGGGAATGAGGGCGGAAGGATCACGAGACACTAAGGGTTGTCCGGCAACTGATCGTGGCGTGAGGGTTGGTTGTCAGGGCTGGATCCTGGGGGACCATTGGGCCGCTCTGTCGCCACGGTCGCGTCGTTCTCGCGGACTGTCCGGTTTGGTCGCCTGGTGTCCAGGGCGCCCCCAGGGGGCGACGGGTGGCGGGCGGATCCGTCTGGGGAAATGAGCGGCGGGGCCTCCCCGGTACGCGGTACGGTGCGCCGATGTCAGCGATCAAGAAGTTCCAGGTCACCTTTGACTGCGCGGAACCTGAGCGGCTCGCTCGCTTCTGGTGCGAAGTGCTGGGGTACGTCATACCGCCGCCACCGGAGGGGTACGCCACCTGGGACGATTTCAACCGCACCCTGTCTCCTGAGGAACGGGGTTCATGGTTCGCCTGCAGTGATCCCTCAGGCGTGGGCCCACGCCTGTACTTCCAGCGCGTCCCCGAAGGCAAGATCGTCAAGAATCGAGTGCATCTCGACGTCCGGGTCGGCACCGGACTTGTGGGGGACGAGCGCCTTGCCACGCTCGAAGCCGAGTGCGCACGACTGGTCGCGCTCGGCGCCACCCACGTGCAAACGCTGTATGCCGATGAGGAGAACGAGTCGTGCATCCCGATGCTGGACATCGAGGGCAATGAATTCTGCATTGACTGAGCCTTCCGAGCCGAGGAGCCGCCTCCCCTGGGACTCTCTGGTCTCGTATGGGGCGGGAGTTACCCCGTGAGGGTGAGGTCGGGCAGCCGGGCGATGCGCAGCATTGCGGTGTGAACGCCGTCGCCCTACAGACGGCAGCACGAAGGATCTTCCACGCCTTCAGGTGGGCCCGGTCATCACGGACCGGGCCCGCTGCGGTGGCACCGGACGCGTCAGCCGGTGAGGGGCGCCCACTCGTGCTTCCAGGTCGCGTACATGTAGTGCGGCAGGCCCTTGATGCCGGTCGTGCGGAACGGGCGGCCGTGGTCGTCGATGCGGACCGTGCCGGTACGGCCCTGTGATGACCACTCCAGTTCGAGGTACCAGCGGCAGTCGCAGGTAGCGGTCTCCGCGGTGACCAGCAGCACCTCCGGGTCCGCGGCGGAGACGCGGTACGGCAGGCGCATGGCAGGGATGGGTGTGCCCATGTCGCTGCCGGGGACCGGGCGGGCGACGGGCCGGTCCTTGTCCAGGTCGACGCCGAAGTAGCGCGGGCTCATCTCGCTGCCACAGCCCCGGTCCATGGCGTAGACGTTGCCCGTGGCCGGGGCCGCCGTGCGTCCGACGACGCGTACGCGGAGCGCTTCCAGAACGACGGCCGTGGATGTTTTCCCCTGCACCGATATCTCCACCAGCGTGTTGCGTCCGTGCACCGCGTTCTGCGTCACCGCCCAGGCCCCGGCGTCCTGCGGTGCCGGGGGCGGCGGCACCTGCCCGGGCGGCTTGGCGATGACGTAGTCGTGGCTGCAGCCGATCTCCCAGATCTGGGAGTTGGCGGTCCAGGTGAGGGGGATGCCGGAGACGGGCGGCTTCGACGGGCTGCCCTGCGATGAGCTGTCGGGGGTTTCGGTGGGCGTGGCCGAGGGCTTCTTCGTGGGGTCCGCCGAGGGCGTGGGGCTCACGGAGGCGGTGGCCGGGCCGTGGCCCGCCGCCATCGTCGTCGTACGGGACGGTGTCGGACTGTGCGCGGTGCCGCGTGCCGTGGGGCGGTCGGGGTGGTCGGACGGCAGGTCGGGGAGGCCGCCGAGGGCGGCGGCCAGCACCAAGGCCGCGGCTGCGGCGACGATGACCCGCCGGCGGCGGTACCAGGGGCGCCGGGGAGGGGCTGCGACCGGGTCCGGGCTCGGGGCCTCACCCGGGAGCGCCTGGCCCTGCTGTCCCGGCTGATCGTGGGGTGCCGGATCGGGTTCGGGCGGAGCCGGCTTCTCGTCCGCGGAGGAACCGACACCCTCGACGGCGCCCGGACCAGCGCCCCCACCCGGAGGGGAACCCGCACCCGCCGTACGAGCCCGCTGTCGTGCCGCCACCGCCAGGATCCACAGCCGGTGCAGTTCCAGCCGCTCCTCCGGTGTCGCCCGGCACAGCGCGGCCAGGCGTTCGACCGGGGCGAAGTCGACGGGGACCGTGTCACCGGCGCAGTAACGGTGCAGCGTGGAGGTGTTCATGTTGAGGCGCCGGGCCAGTTGGCCGTAGCTGCGATCCGTGCGTTCCTTCAGGCGTGTGAGCAGCGCCGCGAATTGCTGGACGTCGTCCGGTGGTGCCGACACTGTTCTCCCGTGTCCTCCCCGTCCCGGGACGGCATCCCAGGCACTCCATGGATCTGCACGTCAGAGGGGCTGGGATGGTTCCCATGGTCGCGGATCCGCCGCCGCTTGCCGCGCCCGCCACCGGGTGACCGCCGATGCGCCCGGTGTCATCCCTGCCAAGGCCGGACGGACCATCAGACGTCGGCGGCGTCAGGCCATCCACGCACCCTTCCGCGTACTTGTTCGCTCACACACTCGCGTACTCACTCACACGGCACCCAGGCCCAAGCGCACCGAGCCGGCGCTCACCGCGCTCGTCACCATTGCCTCCGCCGCCGGCACCGCGCTCTCCGCGCCGCGGGACGGCAGGAGCTGGCGGCTCGTCCACCCTTGCCACGGCCGTCATCCGGTCGTTCCACGGTGTTCCGCGGACACCCGTCGCGACGCTCGCCTATCGTCGATGCATCGCTGCCGCTCACTGTGGGCGCTCGAGGAGGACTCCTGTGTCATCGCCCTGCGATCCCAAGTTCGCTCCCGTCGGCGACGTCAGCGCCGCGCTCATGGTGATCGATTCCCGACTCAAGGCCGTCTACGACGGCGGGCCGACTCCCGATCCGGAGCAGCAGCGGCTGACCGACCAGTACGTCGCGTCCCTGGCCCCCGAGGGAATTGACGACCTGCTCGATGGCGCGTGCACGCTGATCTACGGGTTCATGCAGTGGCTGCGGCAGGCCCATGAGGCCCAGGGCGAAGATGTCATCGAGTACGTGGTGCCCACCCTCGTGGCCACGATGCGCAGAATGCCCAGGAGTATCCCCGTCGAAGTCATTCCCACCATGGTCGGCCTGGTCGTGGCCGCGGCCACCGACCTGAGCCCCAACCTCTGGCGTCGGCAGTACGGGTACTGGACCCGGCACGAGCTGACGCCCCTGGAGGCCACCGCCTTTCTGCTCGCGGACCACATCAACCGGATCACCGACGACCGCACCTTCGCGTCCCGCATGATTTCCGAGGCCCTGCTCCAGTCGGACGACGGCTGACGCCGGCCCTCCTCGCGGACGCCGTTGCGGGTTGCGGTCTCCCAACCGGGACTGGGCGGTCAGGAAGGGTCGGTCCCGGCCCGGCCCGGCCGCTGCACGGGCCCCAGGGTCCGGAAAGAGAACGGCTTCTCAGTTGTCCGCTGCGGTGGTCACCTGCTCGGCCTCGCACCCGCGTCGAGATGCCGGCCGCAGCGTACGAGGTACCCGCGGCTCACCGCTGCGCTTCCCAGCGGGTGTAGCCCTTGAGGCTGCCGAGTTCGCGGAAGGGGCCGGGGGACCGTGGCATCGTCTTCCGCTCCGCGCTGTGTCGCTGCTAGTTGATCTCCGCGACCGTGCGGAGGGAGTCCACGGCCGGTTCGGACGCGGCCAGTAGCCTCAGGCACCATGGGCATTCAGATCGACGTAGTGGTGGATTACCCGATCAACGATGAGGTGGAGAGGGTGCTCGGGCTGGCCGAGGCGGTAGGCGAGCCCGTCACTGTCACGTTCCTGTGGGAGGGGCGTGAAGAGGCGGAACGCGCGGTGCTGGTGCCCGCGGCCACGCTGGCGCTCTGGGAGCATTGGGCCCCCACCGCCTACCCGACGAGTGACGCTGGGGCCGAGAACCGGGCTGCGGGGGAGGAGCCGGAACTGGCCCACCCCGCGGAGTTCGGTGAGTTCACCCTCTTTCGTCGTCGTGCAGGAGGGCGCACGGCGGTCGCTCGCGAAGGCGTGGTGGTCGCCGAGCTACTGGACCCCGACGAGGCGCACTGGCTCCAGGAGAAGGCTCGCAATGTCCGCCAAGGCTTCATGGATCCGAAGCAGAAGGCGGCGTTCGAGGAGTTCCTGGCCCGCCAGGCGTCTCTCGATGAGCAGTGACGCGCCGACTCATGCTCCGTGTGGCTTCGTCCACGCGAGAAGACGGTGATCGTGCCGGCATGCGGGAGGCATCGGGGCCGCGGGCAGTGATGGTCGACCAGCCAGTGGCGGGGCCTGGCCCCGGCCCCGTTTCTCACCCTCGGCGAAATGCTGCTCGAGCCGGCTGCGGGCGAGTCGGGCCATGCCGTCCTCCAGCTCCAGGCCGTGGCCGGCGCGGGAGGGGACCACGGTTCCGGAGATCCGGCGGTCGATGGTCGACGGCGCGGTGAACGTCCCCTCCCACCAACTGGGCTTCGTCCGCAGCCAGTCCGAACGAACATCGCCAGCGCGCCCGAGGTGACCCTGAACAGGGGGACGGGCCGCCGCCCGGTCGGCCGACAGCCCGAACGGCGGCCCGAACCGCTGCCGCCCGCGGCCGACAGGCCGCGACTCCGGGCCGTGTCGGCCGCACCCGGTGGTCGGCCGACCGCCACGAGTCGTCCCCGCATCCCAGGAGGGCACTGCTGGAGCGGTACGACCACATCGTCGACATCGAGACCACGAGCGCCCGCTGACGGCGGAACCGCTCCGCCCAGCCGGTCCCGGCCGGGACAGGGCACCGGGGTGGGAAGTCGACGGACGCCCTCCGAGGGGCATGGGTTTCGTCCCTGCCCTCGACCGCAGGGGGCACCTGTACCCGGCGGCGCCCTCTGCCGGAGCCCCGGGCAGCACACCGTTGCCCGCGGAGGACCCACCGCCTGCTCGGACTCGTCGTGGTGTGAACAGCGTCCGGCATCGGTAGGACACGGTGAAGGGTGGCGCGGACGGGTGGGGCCCGGCCAGCAGGGACGCCGGCCGGCGGTGAGCGGAAAGCGAACCGGACGAGCACGAGGGGTCCGACCGCACTGCGGTCGGACCCCTCGCCGGGCACTGCCTACCGAATCGCTGTCGGAACTCTGCTTCCACGATGTGAACAGAACCACTGCGGCGCGCCCGGGCGGGGACGACAGATGATCACCATGCACGAGGACCGGACCGTTGCGGAGCGGCGGGCGTCCTGGACGTTCAGCGCCCGCCAGTGCCGACGGCCGCACGACAGGAGCTGCCACCTGTCCTGACCGCGGCCCCGGGCGACTGTGCTGCATCCGGCAGCGTCGATGTCGTGGAACACCAGGTAAGGGTTCGGGACGATGTCCCGTTCGAGCGCTTGCCGCCGCGAGGGATACGGGAGGCGGCGCGCTCCCGGGCCCGCGGCGCGGCGGCGCCGGCGGGCCCGGTCCGAAGGCCGCCCCGGACGGGAGACGTACGGGCTCGCGCCGACCCCGGCCCGTCGTCGCGGAGACGCGCGCGCTGAATCAGCCGTACCGAGCGGCTGCGTCTGGCACGGCCCGGCCGTTGCGGCCTGCTGCTCCGAACGGGTGGCCGGCCGGTGCGGCACGGCCGCCGCGACCGTGAGGAGGCAGCGCGGGGCGGGTACGCCGTGAAGGCCCCTTGCCGCACGGCGCACCGAGCCGCCACCGTGGGGAACGCGCGGTGTCCGACGGGCTCAGCCGGTCTCGTCGCGGAGGTACTCGGTGAGTGCCTTGCCCGGCCGGAAGGCCGCCGCACCGTCGCCGGCGTGAAAACTGCCGAAACTGCCGAGCGTGACCGTCTGCTCGGCCTTGAGCGCCTCAGCGATCGCCCCCGGGTGCTCCAGGGTGCCGAACAGTGCCTCAAGGACCTGGTCGATGTCCTGGGCGGCGAACTGACGGCCGCCTGGACGCTCGGCGGCACGGCGAGCGGTCATCTCGATCAATCGCGACCTGTCCATGATCACATTCCCTGGTCACATCGGAGTGGCAACGCTTCAGCTCTTCCCACCATCGAGGCAGACCCAGCCGCCCGCATCCTCCCCGGCGGCACCCGGCTCGGTCACGCGGTGCCACGATGTGCGGCGTACGACCACGCCCCGTGCCGCGCTGCCTCCTCCACGGTCTGCTCGCGCTCACACGCGTGACCGGTCAGCGGCGGATGGCGGCGGGGTCGAAGCCTTTCGCGTCGGGCTCGCACGGCTCGCCGCCACCCTCGACAACCCCGACAGGAGGACCAACAGGGGGCGGCGAACGACGAGTACGGGCAGGCGGCTAGATTCGTGGTCGTCTTCGCAAGTCCCCACTGCTTGAGGAACTCCCGTGTCGCAAATGCCGCCCCTGGGCGGGCTGAACGCCTCCCATACCCCAGCGCAGATTCGACGCAACCGCCTGGTCTTCCTCTGTCTGATCCTTGTCCTCGCGGGCATGGTGGCGTTCTGGGCCGCGGGTCCGTACGAGACGAAGGACCAGTCCGCGACGCTCAAGGCCGGTGACTGCTTCCAGAACACCGGGACGGACAAGGAAGCGAAGGCCAAGAAGCTCGACTGCACTGACCCGCGCGCCGATTACAAGGTCCTGAAGATGGACGAGAACGCGGTCGTCGACACCCTCGCGTGCTCCGACGTCCCGGGCACGACCGGCTCGCTCACCCAGTCAGGCTCCGGCAAATGGTTCGTCGTCTGCTTCAAGGGCAACGACGACAAGGGCGAGGAACAGCCGGGCGCAGCCCGCTCTCACTGAGCCCTGAGTGCCGGCTCCAGAGGTTCGAGGGTCCCAGTAGTTCTCGCCGGAAAACCGACGCCAAGCCGTGCGGGAGTCCCAGTTCCGGGCTGATTCCCGGGATGGACCGGATGCTGGCCCTGCCCGCCCGGCGCACCCGTATCTGGCCCGGGAGTGCGAACGGGCCGTGCGGAGGCTGCGGGTATCACACCGCGGGAGGCGGGATACGTGGTGCGGTTGGGCAGCGGGCGGAAGAAGCGAAGAAGACGGTCTCGGACGAACACCTCACGGACGCACACCGGTTCAACGACACCTCCGTCTACTCCGGCGCAACAACGTGGTCGTCGAGGTGTGGTACTCGGAGTCCAGGGCCCAGATGAACGACACGCGGAACAAGCACATGGTCACCGAACGCACACTGGGCTGGGCGAGATCTCTGGACGCCTTGCTCACGGACGAACCGGAGAACACGAGAAGCCCATGCGGGGGTGAACCACCCCGCCGGCCCCACCGTCGATCACCCTCGGCCGTCGCTCTCCGCTCCAGCCCCGCCGCCTGCACCGGCGGTGCGTGTCGGTAACCCGGTGGACGCGCACCGGCCGCACCAGGTGCGCACCGACCGCACGGTGGTGCGGCTACCGGCCCGCACCCGGCACCGAGTGCGTCGCGTGGGCCGCTGCGGCCTGGGTGGGTGAGGGAGTGCGGTGCCCGGTCCGCAGCGCCGACAGCGGCACGCACCCGACCTCGTCGTCAAGGTGCGGCAGCCGGCCCCGTCGTACGCAGGCACTCCAGAGTTTCGTGTCCCTCGGCGAGCAGCCTGATGGTGACGCCGTCGCCGCCGAGTATGTCGGCACCCGGGCCGGTCCGCTGCCGGAGACGGACCTGACCGTCACTCACCTACCGCTGCTGTACGGATCCGTCGCCTCCGGCGTCTTTCGTGGCGCCTGGTATGGACCTGTCAAAATCGAAGCGCTACGGTGAAGCCGCTCCACTGTGAGAGCGCTCTCAGCACATGCCTTCGCACCCCACCGACCCTCGGATCGACGAAAGGCAACTGCCTTGAAGGAGACAACAGTTCTTCGCGCAGCACTGTCCGCCGCACTTCTTCTGACTCTCACCACCGCCGGGCTCACCGAAGCGGTCG
This sequence comes from Streptomyces sp. NPDC014991, assembly GCF_043080665.1. NCBI lineage: Bacteria > Bacillati > Actinomycetota > Actinomycetes > Kitasatosporales > Streptomycetaceae > Streptomyces > Streptomyces sp. NPDC014991. Next base: position 68,101 of record NZ_JBIBVY010000007.1, on the reverse strand, counting down.
CTGACGGCACGTCCACGCCTTCCCCTGCCACCGCTGCCCGCCAGGACCCCGCGTCGGGTGGCCTGTTGACGGCTATGGAGCGCGACCTCGGGATCACTCGAACCGAGGCAGCAGCCCGGCTCGCCGCCGAGAGGGCGGCCCGGCAGGTCGAGCGCAGCGCCGAACGCGCGGCAGGCGACTCGTACGGCGGTTCATGGTTCGACTCGGCGAGCGGAAAGCTCGTCGTGGCTCTCACCCGCAACGGTGCCCGGAAGGCCGTCGAGGCGACCGGCGCCCGGGTGACACTCGTCAAGCACAGCGAGCGGCAGCTGAACGCGACGATGAAGCGCGTCGACGCCCTGCACGCCCCCGCCGGGGTGGCCGGCTGGCACGTCGACTCCAAGACCAATTCCGTCACCGTCGACGTGGTCGCCTCCCACAAGGATGACAACGATGTCCGGTCCTTCGTCGCCCGCGCCCGCAAGGCGGGTCCGGTCACCGTGGGCCAGACCGACCACACTCCTCGCACCTTCGCGGCAGGCACCGTGGGAGGCGACCCCTACTACACGGGCAACGTGCGCTGCTCCATAGGCTTCTCCGTGTCCGGCGGCTTCGTCACCGCCGGACACTGCGCCCAGCCCGGCGCCGCGGTCAACGGCTGGGACCACACCTACATCGGCAACTTCCAGGGCTCCTCCTTCCCCGACAACGACTACGCCTGGGTCAGCGTCGGCAGCGGCTGGTGGACCGTGCCGGTCGTGCTCGGCTGGGGCACGGTCTCCGACCAGCTCGTGCGCGGTTCGGCAGAGGCACCCGTCGGCGCCTCCATCTGCCGCTCGGGCTCGACCTCGCACTGGCACTGCGGCACCGTCCTGGCCAAGAACGAAACCGTCAACTACAGCCAAGGAGCCGTACACGAGATGACCAAGACAAGCGTCTGCGCCGAGCCGGGCGACTCCGGTGGATCATTCATCAGCGGCGACCAGGCGCAGGGCGTCACCTCCGGCGGCTGGGGCAACTGCAGCAGCGGAGGCGAGACCTGGTACCAGCCGGTCAACGAGATCCTCAACCGCTTCGGGCTCAGACTCCACACCGCGTGAGATGACCGCACGGAACCCCGGCCGCACCGGCCTGTGCCACCACACGGTGGCCGGTGCGGCTCGCAGGGGGGCCGGAAGTCCGCCGGGGGCCGGGGGGCGCTCGCGCCCCGGCCGATGAACTCGACCCGGGGCACGGGGACTTCCACCGGCCCCAGCTCCTCCTCCGCCGTACACAGGCGGCGCGGGCCGCGCAGGCGGTGCAGGCCAGGGATGTGGGATCGGACCACCACACTGACGCTCATTGCCAGGTGTCGGGCGGTGCCTACGGCCTTTCCCGCCGGCGTCCGAGGCAAGGTGCCTGCCGTCGGACGCACGCTGGCTGGCGTGTGGGCGTCGTAGGCCCCGGCCGGGCCGATGATACGGGGGAATGAACATCGGCCCGGCCGGTTCCCGGGGAAGGTTTCCGTCGGCGGACACGCCTTGCGACGACGGCCCGGAAAGGGACGAGGGCCTTGCGCCGGAGCCCGGCGCAAGCTCTCCCTGGCGGCAGGATTGTTGTCCGCCGTCGACGCGCCCGGCAAACAGTGATGCCTGCCGATGTCACTTTTTCCGCCGGTCCTCGGTCGCTTTTGTGCGCTTCTTGTCCGGACTTTGAGCGACCGCCCGCATCATGGTGCGTGGTCTGCGGACCACCACGACGAAGCGCGAGGCAGGGGAGTGGAAGTGGGCAGCGAGTGGTTCCGAGACGCTCCGGCCGGGCCGCGGCCCGGTGCTCCCGACCCCGGTGTCCGACCGGCCCGCGTCCCGCGTGCCGGCGGCGCGGCCGGCACCCGTGCCCGGCTCCTGGCGCCGGGCTGCGAGGTGCTGGGCGTGCAGTACCCGGGCCGTCAGGACCGGCGGCGTCAGGCGCCGGTCCCGGAGGTCGGCCGACTCGCCGACGCCCTCGCCCGTGAGATGACCCGGCACGTTCCGGGGCGCCACGTCGTCGTCGGGCACAGCATGGGAGCGGTCGTCACCTGCGGAACGGCCCGCCGGCTGCACGGGCGCCGCGCCCCCTGCCGGCTGTTCCCCTCCGGCCGGGGAGCGTCCGCCGACGAGCCCTGCGTGCACGACCGGCTCAGCACGGACGCGGAGCTGCTCGCCGCCGCTGCCGGTTCGGGCGGTAGGGCGGCTGGTCTCCTGGGCGACTCGGAAGTGCGGGAGACGGTCATGCTCGCGCTGCGTGCCGACGGCGGCGGTCACCTCTGTCTGCACGGCAACGACCGCCTCGACGCCGTCGTCCGGATCATCACCGCCGTTCCGGCCGAACCGGCCCGCGGCCCGATGCACACGGGAGCCGGCACGGGAGCGGGCATGGAGGGCGTGACGACGGCGTCGTCGGGCGAGCAGTGGGTCGGGCCGGGTGCCGCATGGAGGTGAACCGCTGGACCGACGTCTGGGTCGGCGCCGCCGCCACCACTTCCGAACGGTCGTACGACGCCCCTCGCGCCGTGGGGGAGGAGCGCCGCGCGCTCCGTCGGGGCGCTCGGGAGCATCGCCGGGCCGTGCCGGCCGACAGGAACGACCCGGCGGACGTGGTGCTGCGCGCGGCGAGGACCGCGCGGCGGCGGTCGGGGGTGCCGGACGGCGGAGTGGACCTCGTCGTCCACGCCGCGTCCGGAGGACCCGGCGCCGGGGACGGCACGGCCGCTCGGGTGCTGCGCGGACTCGGCTGTCCCGCGGCCACCGCCTGGGAGGTGTGGCGTCCCGCGGACGGCGGGGTGCTCGCCCTGCATCTGGCGGCGCAGTATGTGTCGGGCCGGCCCGAGACGCCGTTGACCGCCCTCGTCACCACCATGGACAGCGCGTCGGAGTACGCGGACCGCCGACGGGAGCCACCCGGCCGGATGTGTACGGACGAAGCGGCCGGACTGGTCCTCACGACGACGGCCGGTATGGCCCGCCTGCTCTCGACCGCCGCGCTCGGCGAACCGCCGCATGGCGCCCTGCTCCGCACCGATCTCCCCTGGCGCGTGCCCGCGCCCGGTACGCCACCACGGACCCGGGGGCGGCTGTCACAACGTGTGCCGTGGTCGTGGTCGTGGGGGAGGCGGCGTGGCCGGCGCCCTGCCGAGGAGACCGCGGGACACGGCGTCCCGTCCGGACACGGCGTCCAGCTCAGTGAGCGGGAGCGCGAGGCGGTGGTGCCGGCGCTGGCGGAGTGCGGTCGGGCCGTGGACGACGTCGCGTGCTTCGTCCTCACCCGGACGGGCGGTGGCGGCCAGGCGCCCGGTGGGCACATCGCCGAGCTGGCCCGGCTGTTGGAGGACGGCCGGTCCCGGCGCGGGGACACCGTCGTGCTGGTCGGCGGCGACGAACGCGGCGTCGGCTGCGCCGTCCTGGAAATCCCCTAGGGGTGTCGTCCCGGGACGCCGGTGACACGCGTGCTGGGCTCTCGGGGAAGGGGAGGGCCTTCCGGGCTGGATCGCGACATTCGCACGCCGACCGCAGGAGGGACTCGTGTCCCAAGGCGACGGCCCGCTGACTGCGACGGGACACCTGCGTCCCGCTTGCCGCGTCGTCGGGGAGGGATGACCGCTGCGCCGGGCGGCCGAGCGGTTCCGGGTCAGCCACATCACCACCGGCTGGGCGAGCCGGTACCGGCTGGACGGTGAGGCCGGGATGCGAGACCGCTCCCGCCACCCGCGCCACCAGCCTCTCAGCCCCCAACGCCGGACGGCGTCTCCCGACTGGCACCACACGCTCGAACCCCCTGGTTCTGCTGGGCCGCGCTCGACATCTGCCACTCGGACGGTCGCTCTAGTCGGTCAGTCGATCCTTTCTCGACCTTTGACTGGATCTTGACCCTCATAGGCATTCTCCCGGGCATATGTCAAAGCATATTGGCCGCATTGAACCGCTTATATACCGATTTAAAGATCACTTCAGGCTGTACAAAGGACCGAACGGATGATTTCTTTGAGGGCGTGAACAGCGCCTCCTGTAAAAGGCGTTCGTTCTAGTCAGACGTTGTGTGACGCAGTGGGGGGCTTCGCGATGTGGTCTGCAGGACCGTGTGCTGGTGCGGCACACGGGCCATCCGTACCGGCATCGCTGGTCGCCGAAGCGAGCAGCCGCGTCTTCGCCTCCCTGGTGCGCAGTGGGTACCGGCTCAAGGCCGAGCAGTACGTGCGGGCCCTGCTCGACATACCGGGACGCAAGACCCTCAAGACCATCGGCGCGCAGTGGGGAGGAGCAGCGGCCGGCCAGAGCGTGCATCACTTCATCGCCGCGTCTCCGTGGGACTGGCGGCCGGTGCGCCGGGCCCTCGCCCGGTACGCGCAGCAGGCGCTGTCGCCCGAGGCCCTGGTGGTCACGCCCGCCGTCGTCATGGGGGCGGCGCTCCGCCCGACCGGGGCCGACCGTTTTGCCGCCCGCCGGCGGACGTCGGCCGAGGCGGCCCCGCAGGCCCTGGGGGCCTGGCTGGTGTCGGCGGCGGGATCCGTTCCCGTGGACTGGCACCTGATGCCGCTGCCGCAGCTCGGCGGTGCGGCCGGCAGCCGTCCCGGTAGCGGGAGCCGGGACCGTACGACGGTCGACGCGCCAGGCACGCACGTCCTCGAGACCGCGGTGGACGCCGCCCGCCTGCTGCGTCCTTGGCGGCGTCCCGTCGTGGCCGACGCCGACGGAACCGACGCGGTCGAAGTGGTCCACGGACTCCTGCGGCGGGGCGACGAGTTCGTCGTCCGCGTCGCACCCGGAACACCCCTGCGGATCGACCGGGCCCGGCTCCCGGGGTACGACGCGCGGCAGGGCACGGCGGCCGGGTTCGCCGGCGCGCTGACGGAGCTGCGACGCCCCCTCGACCTGTACGGCACGGCGGCCTCCATCCCGGTCGCCGTCGAAGGCGGGTCCACGCACGAAGACCCGCCCGCGTTGCTCCTGCTCGGGCAGTGGGAGGGCGGACGGGAGCCAAGATCCCTGTGGATGACGAACATCCGTTCCCTGCCCCTGCCGGCGCTGATGCGGCTCGCCCGGCTGCCCAGCCGCGTGAGACACGAAGTAGCCGGAGTCTCCGAACGCCTCGGCCTGTGCGACTACGCGGGGCGGTCCTACCGCGGCTGTCACCACCACCTCACCCTCGTCTCCGTCGCTCAGCTGCTCGTCGTTCTGCACAGAGCGGCCGACAGTCCGCCCCACCCACACGCCGCATGACACGGCCCGGCGGCCGTCCGGACGGGCCCCCGGACCCGTCCCCGGAACGCGGCGCCGCTACGGCGTCCGTCCCGCTGTCCCGCCTGGTGGAACCCCGTCGAGTCCCCGAAACGAGCACTGGTCGCACCGGAACAGGAGAGTACGTTGTGGAACTAAGGCTGAGCGGTTCCTTCGAAATCGTCACCGAAGACGGAAAGGTTCATGCGCACAGAGCTCCCAAGGTCTCCCGGCTCCTGGCCGTCCTGGCGCTCCAGCCGCGCACGACGGTCGCCACCGACACCCTGATCCGGGAACTGTGGGGGGAGAACCCCCCGGCCGGTGCCCTGCGCACCCTTCGGACCCACGTGTACCACGCCCGCCGAATGCTGGCCGGCATACGGGCCTGCCCACCCGGCCACGAACTGCTGGCGGCCAAGGGGCCGGGCTACCGGCTCGAGGTGGACGACGAGGACGTCGACGTCCGCGCCTTCGAACTCCTGGTCCGCCGCGCCCAGGCGGAGCTGGACGCCCGCCTCCTGGACGCCGCCTCCCACCACGTCACCCGCGCTCTCGGCCTGTGGCGAGGGCCCCTCCTGAGCAACATGCCGGTCGGCCCGGTCCTCGCGGGCCGTACCGCCTGTCTGGAGGAACTGAGGCTGCGCGCCCTGGAACTGCGCGTCGAGATCGCGGGCGCAAGCGGCCGGCTCCGGCACATGCTGCCCGACCTGCGCGCGCTGGTCGACGAGTACCCCTTGCACGAATGGTTCCACGGCCGGCTCATCCAGGCGCTGCACCGGGTGGGCCGACGGGGCGAGGCCCTGCAGGCCTACCAGGACCTCTACGTCCTGCTCAGAGCCGAACTGGGCCTGGAACCCTCGGCCGAACTGAAACGCCTGCACGCTGAGATCCTGGAGCCGCCCGCGGCCACGGCCTTCGCTCAGCCGGAGCGTCGGGCCGCCTGAAGAACGTGCGCCATCCGTTACCGACGGAAACCGTTCATGGCAACGGCGCCACGGGACGGTGCACACCAAGGACGGCAGACGGCGGCGTCGCGATGCCCGACCGCATCCGCGTTTGCCCTGTGCGTCCTTCTGCGCCGGCTCGGACCGGGCGGTCCGCCATGACATCCGGATTCCGTCCATGGGCCCGGCTGTTCCTCGACCACCCTTCCCGGGACCGAGCCGTCGTGTGGAACACATGCCGCATTGAAGGGGGAAGCAATGCAGTTCTGCGTACTGGGTCCGCTCGAGGTAGTCGATCAGAACAGACCGGTGGTGCTGCGCGGCACCAAGCAACGTGCCACGCTCGGGTTCCTGTTGCTCCGGGCGAACCGGGTCGTGCCCGTGAGCCAGTTGCTCAACGCCCTGTGGGGTGTCGACGAAGCGCCCACGACGGCGCGCAAGATACTGCAGAACGCGGTGTACGGCATTCGCGGACTGCTTTCCCCCCGGGCCGCCTCCTTGCAGCCCGACACCTTCGCGCAGACGGGCCCGGCGCTGCTCACCCAACCCGCGGGCTACATGATGCGGGTGACGCCCGAGCACGTGGACGTGCACCAGTTCCACCGCCGGGTCGCCCAGGGGCGGGAACAACGCGCGCAGGGAGCGCCGGAACAGGCGGCGGTGCTGCTGCGCGAGGCGCTCGGCCTGTGGCGCGGCCCCGCCCTCGCCGACCTGGTGGAGGCCGGGATCGACTGGCCCGAGCTCGCGGCGCTGGAGAAGACGCGACTGGACGTCATGGAGGACTACTTCGACGCCCAGCTGGCCTGCGCACGCCACTACGAAGTCCTGCCGGAACTGGAGACCATGGTTCAGGCCGAGCCGCTGCGCGAACGTTCCTGCGGACAGCTGATGCTGGCCCTGTACCGATGTGGCAGGCAGGCCGACGCGCTCAACGCCTACACCCGGTTACGGGCCCAGCTCGTCGAGAACCTGGGGCTGGAGCCCGCCCGGGAACTACAGGCCCTCCAGCAGGCGATCCTCATCCAGGACATCTCGCTCTCCCCGGGCGTGGGCGGACCGCTGCCGGACCGCACCGGCGACGGCTCGCCGCGCGACGCTGCCTACGGGATCGTACGCACCGAGGCCACGGCCGCCGCCGCGACGCCCCCGCCCCCGGACGACGCGCCGGCACGCTTCCCCGACGCCGCCCGCCGCAGGGTGGGCATCCTGTCCGTCTCCACCCGGCTCACTCCCGCACCGGGCGGCGGCGTCCGCGAGAACCTCGACGACCTCCTGGACGGAACGACCCTGATGGTGCGGGAACAGATCGAGCGGTTCGGAGGGAAGGTCACGGCCTCCATCGGATCGGTGTGTCTGGCCCTGTTCGGCCTGGAGGACCCCGCAGAGGAGGACGTGAGCCGGGCGGTGCTCGCCGCGCTCTCCGTCCGCGACATCCTCGACGTCGCCACCGACGCCGGCCGGTTGACGACGCGCGCCGCCGTGACCGTGGGCGACGTACTGCTGCGCCAGGGGGACCCCGGTGACGCGCCCACCGTCGTCGGCGCCGCCCTGGACGAGTCCCACGCGCTGCTCTCCGAAGTGCCCGGCGGAGAGGTGTGGGTACGCGACGAGGTGCGCCGGGCCACCGCGAGCACCATCTCCTACAGGAAGCTCGAGGACGCGCCGCACCTGTGGCGGGTGACGGGGCGGCGGGAGTTCGCCGCGGGCCGGACGGACGGCGCGGGCGCACGGCAGACATGCGAACTCGACGTGCTGAGCGGCCTGGTACGGCGTACCTGGCTCCGGTCGGTGCCGCACCTGGTCACCGTCCTGGGCGAGGCGGAGAGCGGCAGGAGCCAGTTGCTGGAGGATTTCCGCCGGTGGACCGCGCACCAGTCCGACGCGGTGCTGTTCCTGACCGGACGCACTCCTTCGGCCCCCGACGACGACCCGCTCCAGGCGCAGGCGGAGATGCTGGCCGCCTACTGCGGGATCCGTCCGGGGGAGGACGGCACGAGCGTCCTGGAGCACAGGGTGCGCTCTCTGTTCGCGTCGGAGCGGACGGCCGACCGGCTGGTGTCCCGGCTCGCGCCGCTCGTCAGCAGCACGTCGCGACCGGCCGGCCCCGACAGCGGGGACGATCGCCTGGCCGGCACCCTCCACGCCTGGCGCACCTTCTTCCAGGAGGTGGCGCGCCGCAGGCCCGTCGTGCTCGCCGTCGACGACCTCCACCGCGCCTGCGGCCACGTACTGGAGGCCGTCGAGGCTTGTGCCGGGTCGCCCGTCCCGTGCCAGCTGTTCGTCGTCGCTGCCGCGGGCCCCGAGCTGCTGCTGCGCCGGCCGTCGTGGGGCGGCGGGAAGCACCACGTGACCACGGTGACCCTGGACCTGCTCGAGAGTGTCGGCACCGGACACCTGGGGAAGGTCCTCGACTCCTCGGCCGGCAGCTGACAGCCGCACCTCTCGCTTCCCCGGCTCGGGCCGACCGTCCTCGGCGGCCCGAGCCGAGGCGTGCCCTGACGCAGCCGGCCCCGCGCGCCGGACCCCCGGCGCCACTGCCCCGCCGCCCCGCCGCCCCGGCGGCCTCGTCCGACGTCCGTACCGACGGCTTCGGCGCACCCCGTGACGACCGCCCCCGGCCGTCGGAACGGCATCTCCCGGATATGCGCCGCACCGGCGATCGGAGCCCATTGCCCGGTAATCGGCCGCCCGGTCCTCCCGATGACCTGCCCATGACTGCGCGCTGGATTCCGCAAGCACAGGATGGCACGACGACAAGGAGCGACATGAATGCGGAAACAGCAGGACCCGAACTCGCCGAGCCCAATCTGCGCCGACTGCTGGGCACCGCCGGACTCGACGTCGAGTACGTGTCCGCGCGGGGCAACACCCTCTACCGCCGCGCCGCGGACGGTTCACCGACGCCCGTCCTCGACTTCGCCGGCGGCTACGGATCCCTGATCCTCGGGCACAACCACCCCGAGATCGTCGCCCGGGCCCGGGAACTCCTCGACGCGCACTCACCCGTGCACGCCCAGTTCTCCTCCCACCCGTACGCCAACCGCCTGGCCGCCGAGCTCAATCGCGTCATCCACCGCGAGACCGGCGTCGAGGAGCCCTACTACGCCACGTTCGCCAACAGCGGGGCGGAGGCGATCGAGGCCGCGGTGAAACACGCCGAACTGGACCGCGGCGCACGGCTGTCCACCGTCCTGCGGGAGATCGGGGCGAGCGCCGAGGACGCGCGCGCGGCAGTCCTGGCCGGCCGGGCGACCGTGCCCGCCCCCGTCTACGAGCGGCTCGGGGTGCCGCGTCCGGAGCGGGACGAGGACGGCGTCGATCTGCTGATCGCCGAGGCGAGCAGGCGCAACGCCGAGGTCGCCGGGCGGGCGCCGGTGCTGCTCGCCCTGGAGGGCGGCTTCCACGGCAAACTGATGGGAAGCGTCCAGCTGACCCACAACGAGGGCTACCGGGCCCCCTTCGCGGCACTCGGCGTGCGGACGCGCTTCGTGCCGATGGACCGTCCCGACGCGCTGAAGGAGGTCCTGGAGCAGGAACGCGGCGCCCTGTACGAGATCCACCACCGTGACGGCCGCCTCGAACTGGCCGAGCGTGACCACCCCGGCTACTGCGCGTTCCTGCTCGAACCCGTCCAGGGCGAGGGCGGCATCCGGCCGCTGTCCCGCAAGTTCGCCCAGGAGATCCAGGAGTTCGGCCGCGAGGCCGGCTGTCCGCTCGTCATCGACGAGGTGCAGAGCGGTATGGGCCGCACCGGCGCCCTGCTGGCCAGCGCCGCGCTGGGCGTGCGCGGCGATTACTACGCCCTCGCCAAGTCCCTGGGCGGCGGCATCGCCAAGACCTCCGTCATGCTCGTACGGGAGGCCCGCTACCGGCCGGAGTTCGAGCTGGTGCACAGCTCCACCTTCGCCAAGGACAGCTTCTCGTGCCATGTCGCGCTGAAGGTGCTGGAACTGCTGGAGGCGGACGACGGCCGTCTCTACCGGCAGGCGTCCGAGCGTGGAGAGGCCCTCGCCGCGATGCTCCGACGGGTCGCCGCCGAGTTCCCGGACGTCGTGAAGGAGGTGCGCGGCCGGGGCCTGATGCAGGGCTTCGAGTTCCACGACCAGAGCGAGGCGCGCAGCCCGCAGCTCGCCGAGGCCGCTCGCTCCGGCATGTTCGGGTACGTCGTCGCCGGGCACCTGCTGCACGCCCACGGCATCCGCACCTTCCCGACGGCGAGTGCCGTGCACACCCTGCGGTTCGAGCCCTCCGTCCTCCTCACCGACGACGAGATCGGCTGCCTGGAGCGGGCACTGACCGACGTGTGCCTGATCGTCCGCGACCAGGCCGCGGACCGGCTCGCCGTTCCGGCCTGAGGCCGCTGGACCGGCACCACGCGCAACATCCGGCCGTACCGCGCGGACGCGAGAGGTCCGACGGGGAAACGGCAAGCGGCCGACCGGGGGAGAACGCACCGGAAGGCCGGATCGACCGGCGGCCGTGGTACGGCCGGAGAAACGGAAAACGGCCCGGCGGGGAACGGAACCCGACCGCACGGCGCCGGTGCGGCCTCGCGCACTTCACCTTCTGGGGAATTCAGCTACGAAAGGGCAGCGGACGTCATGATGAGTGAGCACGCTCCGGCGGGCGTCGCGACCGGCCACCACCGCACCGAACCGATCGCCGTGGTGGGTCTCGCCTGCAGGCTGCCGGGCGCGGCCGGCCCCTCGGCCTTCTGGGAGCTGCTGGCCAGCGGGTCCAGCGCCGTGACGGACGTGCCCGCCGGCCGTTTCGCGCCGCCCGCCCGGGCCGCCGTGCGGCGCGGCGGCTTCCTCGACGCCGTGGACGCCTTCGACGCCGCCTTCTTCGGCGTCTCGCCGCGCGAGGCGGCTGCCATGGACCCCCAGCAACGGCTCGTCCTGGAACTGTCCTGGGAGGCGTTGGAGGACGCCGGCATCGTCCCCGCGTCCCTGCGCGACAGCCGGACCGCGATGTTCGTCGGCACCCTGCGCGACGACTACACGTCCCTCCTCTACCAGCGGGGCGGCGCGGCGATCACCCAGCACACCATGACCGGCGTCAACCGGGGCGTCATCGCCAACCGCGTCTCCCACCACCTCGGGCTGCGCGGCCCGAGCCTCACCGTGGACGCCGCCCAGTCCTCGTCGCTGGTCGCGGTGCACCTGGCCTGCGAGAGCCTGCGCACCGGCGAGTCCACCGCCGCCCTGGCCGCCGGCGTCAACCTCAACCTGCTCGCCGAGCACACCCTGACCGAGGAGCGGTTCGGCGCCCTTTCGCCGGACGGCGTCAGTTACGTCTTCGACGCGCGCGCCAACGGGTTCGTGCCCGGCGAGGGCGCCGGCGTGGTCGTCCTCAAGCCGCTGAGCAGCGCGGTGGCGGACGGGGACCGCGTCTACGGCGTCATCCTGGGCAGCGCCGTCAACAACGACGGCGCGACCCCCGGCCTGACCGTCCCCAGCGAGGAGGCGCAGCGGCAGGTGCTGCGCGCCGCCCGCACCCGCGCCGGAGTGGGCGCCGACGAGGTGCAGTACGTGGAACTGCACGGCACCGGCACCCCGGTCGGAGACCCCATAGAGGCGGCGGCCCTGGGTGCGGAACTCGGCGCGGGACGCTCGCGCGACGCCGCGCTGCACGTCGGCTCGGTCAAGACCAACATCGGCCACCTGGAGGGCGCGGCGGGCATCGCCGGCCTCATCAAGACGCTGCTCGCCATCCACCACCGACTGCTGCCCCCGAGTCTGAACTTCGCCACGCCCAACCCCGCCATCCCGCTGCCCGAGCTGGGACTGACCGTGCGCACGGAGACCGGGCCCTGGCCGCACCCCGGCCGGCCGCTGGTGGCGGGCGTCAGTTCCTTCGGCATGGGCGGCACCAACTGCCACGTCGTGCTCGCGCAGGCCCCCGTGAGTCCGCCGGCCGCGCGGACAGCCGACGCAGCGGACGCAGACCTCGGGACGGCCGACGCCGACAGGGGCGAACCGGATCTCCTGCCGTGGGTGATCTCCGGCGCCGGGCGGGCCGCGCTGCACGCCCAGGCGGAACGGCTGCACGCGTTCGCCACCGGCACGGAGCCCTCGCCGGCGGACGTGGCCTGGTCCCTGGCCACCACCCGCGCCGCCCTCCGGCACCGCGCTGTCGTCCTGGCCCCGGACGCGCGCGGGCTGCTCGCCGGGACCGAGGCCCTTGCCTCAGGACGTGCCCACCCGGCCGTGGTGACCGGGACCGCCCGCCCCGGCCCCGTCGGCTTCGTCTTCACCGGGCAGGGCGCGCAGCGCATCGGAATGGGCATGCGGCTGCACGCGGCATTCCCCGCGTACGCCGCCGCGTTCGACGAGGTGGCGGAGGCGCTGGCGGTCCACCTGCCCGTCTCACCCGCCGAGGTGATCCGCACCGGCCGGGGGCTCGACGACACCGTCAACACGCAGCCGGCCCTGTTCGCCGTGGAGGTCGCCCTCCATCGGCTCGCCGAGTCGTTCGGCCTACGGCCCGACTTCGTGGCCGGGCACTCCATCGGCGAACTCGCCGCCGCCCATGTCGCCGGAGTCCTCGACCTGCCCGACGCCGCCGCGCTGGTGGCCGCACGGGCTCGGCTGATGCAGTCCGCGCGTCGCGGCGGCGCGATGATCGCCGTACAGGCGGACGAGGCCGAGGTGACCGAACTACTCGCGGACCGGCCGCAGTTGGCGCTGGCCGCGGTCAACGCGCCGCAGGCCACCGTCATCGCCGGCGACGCCGACGCGGCCGACGAGGTGGCCGACGCGCTGCGCGCCCGAGGACGGCGCGTGCGCAAGCTGGCGGTCAGCCATGCCTTCCACTCGCCGCACATGGACTCGGTCCTGGAGGACTTCCACCGGGCCGCCTCGCAGCTCACCTACCACGCGCCCCGCGTCCCGGTGGTCTCGACGCTCACCGGGGACGTCGCCCACGGCGACGAGCTGCGCACCGCCGATTACTGGGCCGGCCAGCTGCGCGGCACCGTCCGGTTCGCCGACGCCGTACGCACGCTGCACACGCGGGGAGTCGTCGCCCTCGTCGAGATCGGCCCCGACGCGGTACTGGCCCCGCTGGCCCGGCAGACGGCGGACGAACTGACCGCGGTGCCCCTGCTGCGCCAGGACCGCCGGGAGACCGAAGCCTTCGTCACCGCGCTGGCCACCGCACACGTCCACGGGGCGCCGGTCGACTGGGGCCGGTTCCTGCGAGGGACCGCCGCGCGCCGCATCGACCTGCCGACCTACGCCTTCCAGCGCACCCGTCACTGGCTGGACGATCCCGGTGCGAGGGCGCCGCACACGCACCTCGTGCCCGGCGACCCCACGGCCGGCGCACCGAACGCCGCGCCCGCGCCCGCCGAGGAGACGACCGTCCCGCGGGCGCGCGGCGAGCTGGGCGAGCGGCTGGCGGCGATGTCCGCGGCCGAGCGCCGGCGGGCCGTGGCCGAGCTGGTCGACGAGCACGTCGTCGCGGTCCTGCAATACACGGGCGACGAGCCGATCGACCGGCACACACCGTTCCAGGAGCTGGGATTCAGCTCCCTGATGACCACGGAACTGCGTGCGGCGCTCGCCACCGCCACCGGGCTGCCACTTCCCACCGGTCTCGTCTTCGACCACCCGACACCCCGTGCGCTGGCCGCGTTCGTCGAGGCGGAACTGCTCGGCGCCACCGCCGGGTCCGACGCCCCCGCCCCGGCAGCCGCGGACGGCGACGAGCCGATCGCCGTCATCGGCATGGCCTGCCGCTATCCGGGCGGCGTCGCCTCGCCCGAGGACCTTTGGCGGGTGGTGCACGAGGGCGTCGACGCAGTCTCCGCCTTCCCGCAGGACCGCGGCTGGGACGACGACCTCTACGACCCCGATCCGGAACGGCAGGGCAAGAGCGCGGTCCGGCACGGCGGATTCCTCGCCGGGGCCGGTGAGTTCGACGCCGCCTTCTTCGGCATCTCACCGCGCGAGGCGCTCGGCATGGACCCGCAGCAGCGGCTGCTGCTGGAGACGTCCTGGGAGGCGGTGGAGCGGGCCGGGCTGCTGCCGGAGGACCTGCGCGGCACCCGTACCGGCGTCTTCGTCGGCGCCACGTCCCTCGAGTACGGGCCCCGTATGCAGGACGCGCCCGAGAGCGTGCAGGGACATGTGCTGACCGGCAGCACGGCGAGCGTCATGTCCGGCCGCATCGCCTACCAGCTCGGTCTGATCGGACCCGCGGTCACCGCGGACACGGCCTGCTCGTCCTCCCTGGTCGCGCTGCACCTGGCGATCCGTTCCCTGCGCTCCGGCGAGACCAGCATGGCCCTGGCGGGCGGCGCCGCCGTGATGTCGTCGCCCGGCATGTTCGTGGAGTTCTCACGCCAGCGCGGTCTGGCCGCGGACGGCCGGTGCAAGTCGTTCGCCGCGTCAGCCGACGGCACCGGCTGGGGCGAGGGCGTCGGCATGCTGCTCGTCGAGCGGCTCTCCGACGCCCGCCGCAACGGCCATCGCGTGCTGGCGGTGATCCGCGGTTCCGCGGTCAACCAGGACGGCGCCAGCAACGGGCTGACCGCCCCCAGCGGGCTGGCCCAGCAGCGGGTCATCCGCCAGGCGCTCGCCGACGCCGGCCTCGGTCCCGCGGACGTCGACGCCGTCGAGGCGCACGGCACCGGCACCACGCTGGGTGACCCCATCGAAGCCGAAGCGATCATCGCCACCTACGGCAGCGACCGCGAGGACCGGGACCCGGTCTACCTGGGCTCGCTGAAGTCCAACATCGGCCACGCCCAGGCCGCCGCCGGGGTGGGCGGCGTCATCAAGATGGTGCAGGCCATGCGGCACGGCATCCTGCCCGGGACCCTGCACGTGGACCGGCCGACCCCGCACGTCGACTGGTCCGCGGGGACCGTCGGACTGCTGACCGAGGCCAGGAGCTGGCCCGCGACAGGCCGACCGCGCCGCGCAGCGGTCTCCTCGTTCGGCATCAGCGGCACCAACGCCCACGTGGTCCTGGAGTACGAGCCCGCCGCCGGCACCACGTCACCCACGCCCTCGGTCCGCTCCGGCGCCACCTCGCCGAACGAGCCCGGCCGGCCGGAGACGGGACTGCCCGCGCGCGAGAACCCCGATCCGGGCACCACGGGCCCGGCGTCCGCGCCCGCGGCCCATGCCGCCGACGCCGGACCCGTCCCGCTGCCCGCCGCGGGCCCGGACGGGACGGCACGCGCCCTGGACGACGAGCGGTTCCCCACCCCCTGGGTGCTGTCCGCGCGTGACACCGCGGCGCTGCGTGCCCAGGCGGAACGTCTGCGGCGGAGCCTCGGACCCGACACCGACGTCACGGACGTCGGCTGGTCCCTGGCCGCGACCCGGACCGTGTTCGAACGACGGGCCGTGGTCCTCGGCGGCGACCTGTCCGAACGCCTCGCCGCCCTGTCCGCGCTCGCCGACCAGGACGCACCCGGGCATCCCCGCCTCATCACGGGTGACGCCGCCGCAGCGGGCCGCACCGCGTTCCTCTTCACCGGTCAGGGCGCCCAGCGCCCCGGCATGGGCCGCGGGCTGTACGAGGCGCACCCCGTCTTCGCCGCCGCCCTCGACGAGGTCTGGGCCGCCTTCGACGGACTGCTTCCCCGGCCGCTGCGCGAGGTGATGTTCGCCGAGGCGGGCAGCGAGGCCGCCGCGGCACTCGACGAGACCCGCTACACCCAGCCCGCGCTGTTCGCCGTCGAGACCGCGTTGTTCCGCCTCCTGGAGCACCACGGCATGACGCCGCACCTGCTGGCCGGGCACTCCATCGGCGAGGTCGCCGCGGCCCATGCCGCCGGCGTGTTCTCCCTCGAGGACGCCGCCGCCCTGGTGGCCGCCCGCGCCCGGCTGATGCAGGCCGCCGCCCCCGGCGGCGCGATGATCTCCGTACAGGCCACCGAGGAGGAGATCCTGGCCGACCTGGCAGGCCGGGAGCACGAGGTGGCGATCGCCGCCGTCAACGGCCCCCGGTCCGTGGTCGTCTCCGGGGACGCCTCCGCCGCGCAGGAGATCGCCGACGCGTGGCGGGCCCGCGGCCGCAGGACGACGCGACTGGCGGTGAGCCACGCCTTCCACTCCCCGCACATGGACGGCATCCTCGACGAGTTCCGCGCGGTGGCCGCCGGGCTCACCTACCGTCCGCCGGCCCTGCCCGTCGTCTCCACCGTCACCGGCGCCCTCGCCACGTCCGACGCGCTGACCTCACCGGACTACTGGACCGGGCAGATCCGCGCGACCGTCAGATTCCTCGACGCCGCCCGGGAACTGGCCCGGCAGAGCGCCACCGTGGCCGTCGAGCTCGGCCCCGACGCCGTACTCGCGCCACTCGCGCGTGTCGCCGCGGACGGCGAGCCGTTCACCGCCGTACCCCTCATGCGGGCCGGCCGCCCCGAGGCCGGGACCGTCGCCGAGGGCATCGCCCGCGCCCACACCGCCGGCGCACCGCTCGCCCCGGCCACCTTCTTTCCCGGCGGCGCGCCGGTCGACCTGCCCACCTACGCCTTCCAGCGGCAGCGCTTCTGGCTGGCCCCGCAGTCCGCCGCCGGCGCCCGGAGCCTCGGTCTGGACCCCGCCGACCACCCCCTGCTCACCGCGGTCGTGGACCTGGCCGAACGCGGAGACGCCGTACTGACCAGCCGTATCTCCGTGAGCGCCCAGCCCTGGCTGGCCGACCACGTCATCGCCGGAACCGTACTGCTGCCCGCCACGGCCTTCCTCGAACTGGCCGTCACCGCCGGCGACCACCTGGGCGCCCCGGGCGTGGAGGACCTGGCGCTGGAAGCGCCCCTCCCACTGCCCGAGACCGGGGCCGTACGCCTCCAGGTCGCCGTCAGCGCCCCCGACGAGGCGGGCCGGCGCGTGTTCACGGTGCACTCCGCGCCCGACGCCGACGACACCCCCGCCCGGCCCTGGACCCGGCACGCCTCCGGCTCGCTCACCGCGCAGACGCCCACCGCCCGGCCGGCCCTGGACCCACCGCCGACCGCCGCCGGGCCCGCGCCGGACGACGACGCCTACGCCCGCCTGGAGACTCTCGGCTACTCCTACGGGCCCTCCTTCCAGAACCTGGTGTCGGTACGGCACGAGGGAGCGGACGTGTACGCCGAGGTACGGCTCCCCGAGGAACTGCGCGAGTCCGCCGGCCGGTTCGCGGTGCACCCCGCACTGCTGGACGCCGTGCTCCACCCGCTGGTCCTGGCCTCCGCGACACCCTCGGACGACGACGTCATCCGCCTGCCCTTCGCCTGGTCCGGCGTCACCGTGCACGCGGGCGGCGCCACGGAACTGCGGGCCCGGATCAGCCCCGCCGGCGACGACACGGTCAGCGTGTCGCTGACCGACCCGGCCGGGGCGCCCGTCGCCGAGATCGAGTCCCTGACACTGCGCCCGGTGGCCAAGAAGCGGCTCGCCGCGCCCGCCGCCGGCTCCCTGTACCGGCTCGACTGGGCGGCCGCCGCCTCGCCGTCCGGGCCGCCTCCCGGGTGGACCGAGACCGACGACGACCTCGCGGACACCGAACCGGCCGAGATCCTCGTCCTGCGGGCGACCGGAGGCCCCGACGCCGGCAGTGCGGCTGCCGCCCGCGTGCTGAGCGGTGTCCAGACGTTCCTGTCCGACGAGCGGTTCGGTGACTGCCGCCTGGCCGTCGTCACCCACGGGGCCCTCTCCGTCCTGCCCGGCGAGGACGTCGCGGACCCCGCCGCCGCAGCCGTCTGGGGCCTGGTCCGCTCCCTGGGCTCCGAGCACCCGGACCGGCTGCTGCTCGTCGACCTCGACCCCGCGGACACGGGCGCGGGAGCGCTGGACACCGCGCTGGCCGCCGGTGAGCCCGAGACCGCCGTCCGCTCAGGCCGGGCGCTGGTTCCGCTCCTGACGCCGGCCCGGCCCGAGCCGGCCGCCGCACCGCCCGCGCTGGACCCGGACGGCACCGTCCTCGTCACCGGCGGCACCGGCGGACTCGGGGCCCTCTTCGCCCGTCACCTGGTGACCCGGTACGGCGCACGGCACCTGCTGCTCGCCGGCCGCCGCGGCCCCGACGCGCCGGGCGCCGAGGAACTCGACCGAGAACTGCGCGCCCTGGGGGCGACGGTGACCCTCGCCGCGGTCGACGTCGCCGACCGCGACTCCCTCGCGGCACTGATCGGCTCCGTACCCGACGACCGTCCGCTGACGGCCGTCGTGCACGCCGCCGGGATCCTGGACGACGCCACCGCGCTCTCCCTCACCCCCGAGCGCCTCGCCGCCGTGCTCGCCCCCAAGGCCGACGCGGCCTGGTACCTGCACGAACTGACCGCCGGAGCGGACCTCGCCGCCTTCGTCCTGTTCTCCTCGGTGTCCGGACTCCTCGGCACGGCCGGCCAGGGCAACTACGCGGCTGCCAACACCGCCCTGGACGCCCTCGCGCACCACCGCCACGCCCGCGGACTGCCCGCCCTGTCGCTGGCCTGGGGCTTGTGGGACACCGGCAGCGGCATGGGCGCCACCCTCACGGACGTCGAACGCGCCCGCTGGCGGCGGGCCGGACTGCCGCCGCTCACCGCCGAGCAGGGCCTGGCGCTGTTCGACGCCGCGCTGACCACGGGCGGCCCGCTGCTCGCCGCGGTCACGGTGCGGGCCGCCGCGACCGTACGGCCACACCCCCTGCTGCGCGAACTGGTGCCGGCGCGCGCGACCCGGCGTACCGCGGCGACCCGTGCGGACGGCGGGTCCGACTGGGCGCGGCGGATCGCCGCGCTCCCCGAGGACAAGCGGGCCGAAGCGGTCCTCGACCTGGTCCGCACCACGGTCGCGGCCGTCCTCGGCTACAGCGGAGCGCGCGCCGTCGGACCCGAACGCACCTTCAAGGACATCGGGCTCGACTCGATGGCCTCCGTGGAACTGCGCAACCAGCTCGGCCGGGCCACCGGCACACGTCTGCCCGCCACCCTCGTCTTCGACCAGCCGACGCCCCGCGCGGTCGCCGACCGTCTGCTGACCCTGGTGACGGCGAGGGACCGGCCCGCACCGTCCGGGTCCGCCCGCAGCCGTGCGACGGCCGACGAGCCGATCGCGATCGTCGGCATGGCGTGCCGCTACCCCGGCGGCGTGTCCTCCCCGGAGGACCTGTGGCGGCTGGTCGCCGACGGCGTGGACGCGGTGAGCGAGTTCCCCGCCAACCGCGGCTGGGACCTCGCGGCTCTGTACGACCCCGACCCGGAGCAGGGCGGCACGAGCTACACCCGGCACGGCGGCTTCCTGCACGACGCCGACCTCTTCGACGCCGACTTCTTCGGGATGCCGCCGCGCGAGGCGACGGCCACCGACCCCCAGCAGCGGCTGCTGCTGGAGACCGCCTGGGAGGCCTTCGAAAGCGCGGGCATCGACCCGGCCACCCTGCGCTCCACGCCGACCGGCGTGTTCGCGGGGGCCATGTACGACGACTACGGCGTCCGGGCGGCCGGCGCGGCGGGCGAGTTCGAGGGCTTCCTGCTCGCCGGGAACCTCTCCAGCGTCCTGTCGGGCCGGGTGGCCTACACGTACGGCCTCGAGGGCCCGGCCGTCACCGTCGACACCGCCTGCTCCTCCTCCCTGGTCGCGCTGCACCTGGCGGCCGGCGCGCTGCGCGGAGGCGAGTGCGACCTGGCCCTGGCGGGCGGTGTGACCGTGATGGCGCAGCCGACGACGTTCGTGGAGTTCTCCCGGCAGCGCGGACTGGCTCCGGACGGCCGGTGCAAGTCGTTCGCCGCGGACGCCGACGGCACCGGCTGGTCCGAAGGCGTCGGCGTGCTCGTCCTGGAACGGCTCTCCGACGCCCGCCGCCGAGGACACCACGTACTGGCACTGGTCCGCGGCTCGGCGGTCAACCAGGACGGCGCGAGCAACGGGCTGACGGCGCCGAACGGCCCGTCCCAGGAGCGCGTCATCCGCCAGGCCCTGGCCGACGCGGGCCTCACCCCCGCGGACGTGGACGCGGTCGAGGCACACGGCACCGGCACCACGCTGGGCGACCCGATCGAGGCGACCGCCCTGCTCAACACCTACGGGCAGGAGCGGCCGGCGGACGGCCGCCCCCTGTGGCTCGGCTCGCTGAAGTCGAACATCGGGCACGCCCAGGCGGCGGCAGGCGTCGGCGGCCTGATCAAAATGATCAAGGCCATGGAACACGGAGTGCTGCCCAGGTCCCTGCACCTTCAGGAGCCCACCCCGCATGTCGACTGGGACTCCGGGGCGGTGGAACTGCTCACCGAGGCCCGAGCATGGCCGCGCGAGGGGCGGCCGCGCCGGGCGGCCATCTCCTCCTTCGGCATCAGCGGCACCAACGCCCACGTAGTCATCGAGCAGCCGCCCGCCCCGCCCGCGCCCGCGCCGGCGCCCGCCCCGGTCACGGGCGCCGTCCCCTGGATCCTCAGCGCCCGCGGCGAGGACGCCCTGCGCGCGCAGGCGGCACGGCTGCTCGCCCACCTGAGCGACCACCCGGAGCTCGAACCCGCCGACGTCGCCCTGACGCTGGCGACCGGCCGGTCCGTGCTGGAGCACGGTGCCGTCGTCGTCGGCAGCGGTCGCGACGCCCTCCTGGACGGCCTGCGGGCCCTTGCGCAGGGCCGGCCCTCCCCGGCCGTGCTGCGCGGGCGCGCGCCGCGGCCGGGCCGGACGGCCTTCCTGTTCACCGGGCAGGGCAGCCAGCGTCCGGGCATGGGACGCGAACTGTACGAGTCCTCGCCCGTGTTCGCACAGGCCCTGGACGAGCTGTGCGCGCACCTCGACGACCTCCTCGAACGCCCGCTCAAGGACGTGCTGTTCGCCGCTCAGGGCACCCCTGAGGCCACGCTGATGGACCGCACCGACTTCACCCAGGCGGCACTGTTCGCGGTGGAGGTGGCGCTGTTCCGCTGGTACGAGCACCACGGCGTACGGCCCGACGTCGTCCTCGGCCACTCGGTCGGCGAACTGGCCGCCGCGCACGTGGCGGGCGTGCTCGACATGGCCGACGCCGCGACGCTGGTGGTCGAGCGCGGCCGCCTCATGCGGTCGGCCCGCGACGGCGGGGCGATGGCCGCCGTCGAGGCCACCGAGGAGGAGGTCCGCCGCGACCTGGAGACGCGCGGCGGCAGTGCCGGAAGCATCGACGTCGCCGCCGTGAACGGACCGCGCGCGGTAGTCGTCTCCGGCGACGCCGAGGCCGTCGACGCACTGACCGCCCACTGGTCGGAGCGGGGCCTGCGCACCCGGCGGCTGACGGTCAGCCACGCCTTCCACTCACCGCACATGGACGAGGTCCTCGACGAGTTCCGCGCCGTGGCGGGGCGGCTGACCTTCCGGCCGCCCGCCGTCCCGGTCGTCTCCGACGTCACCGGCGACCTGGCCACCGAGGAGCAGCTCACCTCGCCGGACTACTGGGCCCGGCACATCCGGCGGACCGTGCGCTTCCACGACGGCGTGCGGCACCTGCAGGACGAGGGCGTCACGCACTTCGTCGAGCTCGGCCCGGACGGCGTCCTGACGGCCCTCGCCGGCGACGGCCTGACCGAGGAACCCGGCGTGCTGGCCTCCGCCCTGCGCCGGGGCAGGCCGGAGCAGGAGACCGCCGTCACGGTGCTCGCGCTGCTGCGGCTGCAGGGCGCCGGACCCGACTGGTCCGTACTGCTGCCCGGCGCCCGCCCGGTGCCACTGCCCGGATACGCCTTCCAGCGCCGGCGCTACTGGCTCGACGCACCGGCCGGCCCCACCGGGGACCCGGCGGTGCTCGGCCTGGACGCCGTGGACCACCCGCTGCTCGGCGCGTCGGTGCGCAGAGCCGGCCGGGACGAGGCGCTGTTCACCGGCCGGCTGTCCCTGCGCACACACCCCTGGCTCGCGGAGCACGCGGTGGCGGGATCGGTCCTGCTGCCGGCCACGGCACTGCTGGAGCTCGCGGTCCGCGCAGCCGACCAGGTGGGCTGCGACCGGGTCGCGGAGCTGAACCTCGCGACACCCCTGGTACTGCCCGAGCACGACGGCGTACAGATCCAGGTGTCGGTGGGCGCGCCCGACGCGAACGGCGAACGCCCGCTGGACATCCACGGCAGTGCCGGCGACGACGAGTGGACGCTCCACGCCCACGGGACGCTGGCAGCCGGAGCCGGCCGGGCGGAGGGGCTGCTGGTGTGGCCTCCGGCGGGCGCCGAGGAGATCGGCCTGGACGGGGTCTACCAGACGCTCGCCGGGCACGGTTACGCCTACGGGCCCGCCTTCCGCGGCCTGCGCCGGCTGTGGCGCGGCGAGAACGAGCTCTTCGCCGAGGTGGCCCTGCCCGAGGGAACGCGGGACCAGGCGGCGCGGTTCGGACTCCACCCGGCGCTGCTGGACGCGGCCCTGCACCCGCTGCTCCCCGGCGTCGCCGACGGGTCGGCCCCGGCCCGTCTGCCGTTCGCCTGGTCCGACGCGACCGTGCACGCCACCGGTGCTTCGGCGCTGCGTGTACGGCTGCGTCTGCCGCGGGACACCGCGGCCGGCACCCTCGAGGCCGAGCTGACGGTGGCCGACGGCTCCGGCCTGCCCGTGGCCTTCGTGGGCTCGCTGGCCCTGCGCCCGCTGTCCGCCGCCGCCGTGCGGGCGGCCGGCGCGGGGCGCGACGGGTTGCTCCCGCTGTCCTGGTCACCCCTGCCGGCACCGGACGCAACCGTGGACGCCGCCGGCTGGCGCGCTCTGGGCACGTCCCCCCTGGCGTCGGTCGGCTCGTGCCCCGACCTGCGGGCGGCGGCCGATGCCCGGCCCACGAACCTGCTGTGGGAACCGCCGGCGGTCGAAGGCCGCGGTGACCTGCCCGACCGGGCCCGAGCCCAGCTGAACGGCGCGCTCACCGTCCTCCGGACGTTCCTCGCCGACGACCGGTTCGCCGGCACACGGCTGGTGGTCCTCACCCGGGGCGCGACCGCCGTCGAACCCGGCGAGCCGGTCGAGGACCTGGAGCGAGCGGCACTGTGGGGACTGCTGCGGGCCGCCCAGACCGAGCATCCCGACCGGTTCGCCCTCATCGACGTCGGCGCCGACGGCTGCGACGACGACGGTCTGCGGGCGGCGGTCGCCGCGGGGGAGCCGCAGACCGCGGTCCGCGGCGGCCGGTTGCTGGCGCCCCGGCTGACACGGGCCGCCGCTCCGGAGCCGGCGGCCGAGGCACCCCGCTGGGACGACGGCACGGTGCTCGTGACCGGGGCCACCGGCACGCTGGGCGGCATACTGGTACGCCACCTGGTCACCGCGCACGGGGCGCGTCGACTGCTGCTGTTGTCGCGGCGCGGCGAACAGGCCCCCGGGGCCGCGGGGCTGCGGGCCGAACTGGAGCGTCTCGGCGCCGAGGTGACGTTCGCGGCCTGCGACGCGGCCGATCGCGCGGCGCTCGCCGACGTGCTCGCGGCCGTCTCCCCCGACTTCCCCCTGCGAGCCGTCGTGCACACCGCGGGCGTGGTGGACGACACCGTGGTCGGCGACCTGACACCCGACCGCCTGGACGCCGTGCTGCGCCCGAAGATCGACGCGGCGTGGAACCTGCACGAACTGACCCGGGAGGCGAAGCTGTCCGCGTTCGTCCTGTACTCGTCCGTCGCCGGTCTCCTCGGCACCGCGGGACAGGCCAACTACGCGGCCGCCAACACCTTCCTGGACGCGCTGGCACAGCACCGCAACGCGCTGGGGCTGCCCGGCACGTCGCTGGCCTGGGGCCTGTGGGCCGGCACCAGCACGATCAGTTCCGGCCTCGGCGAGACGGATCTGCGGCGACTGGCGCGGATCGGACTGCGGCCGTTGTCCGACGACGAGGGCACCTCGCTGTTCGATCTCGCCCTGTCCGGAACCCAGCCGGTGGTGGCCCTGACCGGCGTCGACCTGGACGTGCTGCGCCGCCAGGGAGAGCGGGCGGTGCCGGTGCTGCGCGGCCTGGTACCGCGGCCCACCGGACGCGGGACGCCCGCGGCGGCCGAGGACAACCCGGGCGCGGCGTTCTCACCGCTCGCGCAACTGGCCGGGCTGAGCCGGCCGGAACGCGTCAGCGCCCTGCTGGAGCTGGTGCGCGGCCAGGTCGCCGGGGTGCTCGGGCACGCCGAGCCCGCGGCCGTCGCCGTGGAACTGCCCTTCGACAACCTGGGCTTCGACTCGCTCACCGCGGTGGAACTGCGCAACCAGCTAGGGCAGGCCATCGGCCTGCGGCTGCCCACCACCCTCGTCTTCGACCATCCCAACCCCACTGCCCTGGCCCGGCACCTCGCGGAGCTGGTGGAACGCGAGGCGGCCCCGAGCGGCGACGCGGTGCTGGCCGAACTGCACCGGATGGGTTCGGCGATCGGGACCCTGGCAGCGGACGACGACGCCC
Source organism: Streptomyces sp. NPDC014991 (assembly GCF_043080665.1). Taxonomy (NCBI): domain Bacteria; kingdom Bacillati; phylum Actinomycetota; class Actinomycetes; order Kitasatosporales; family Streptomycetaceae; genus Streptomyces; species Streptomyces sp. NPDC014991. The sequence goes on along the minus strand of NZ_JBIBVY010000007.1, from coordinate 43,629 downwards.
GCGAGCGGATCACGGCCCGGTTGCGCGAACTCCTGTCCCTCGTGGGCACCGCCGTGCCGGGCGACCCCGGCCGGGACCCCGCCCCGCACGAGGAGGCCCACCTGGACGCCGCCACCGACGAGGAGCTGTTCGCCCTGGTCGACGAATTCGACTGACCGTTCCCGGCCGGCCGGCGAGGACGCCGGCCGGCTCCTCAGACGCTACGACCACCCGGATGCGGTCCCTGCGCGGTCCGCGTCCGTTCCCCGCCAACTCCCGAAGGGTTCGCCATGCAGTCCTTGTCCGTCCAGGAAACTGCCGACCAGGCGCCGGCGCCGTATCCGCTGCGCGAGGTGATGGCCCGCTTCGCCACCGGGGTGATCGTGCTCAGCGTCGGCGGCGAGCACATCCACGGCATGACCGCCAACGCCTTCAGCTCCGTCTCGCTCGACCCGCCGACGGTGCTGTGCTGCGTCGCGCACGACGCGGTCATGCACCAGGCCATCCGGTCCGCGCGGCACTTCGGGGTCTCTGTACTGGGCTCCGGTCAGGAGGCGCTGGCCCGCTACTTCGCCGACAAGAAGCGGCCGCTGGGACCGGAGCAGTTCGACGGTCTCGACTGGACTCCGGGCCCCGTCACCAAGGCCCCCCTGCTGCGGGGCGCGACGGCCTGGCTGGAATGCGAGCTGTCGGACTCCCACGAGTCGGGAGACCACTCGATCTTCGTCGGTGACGTGGTCGGCGCCACGCGCACCGAGGGAAGTTCGGGGCTGCTGTTCTTCGACGGCGGATTCCGCTCGATCGAGTCGGAGCGGTCGTGACCGGGCTGGGCGAGGGGTCCGTGAGCACGGACACCGTGGTGGGACGCCTGTTCGTCGAGGCGCTCAACGCGGGGCTCGCCCGGGCGAGGGAGGCGTCGGGGGTCCTCGTCGGCGCCGCCGGTCCGGCGGTCGGTGCCCGGTTGCCCGCCGACCCGTTCGCGACCGCGGTACTGGTCTCCTTCGACGCGGCGCTGCCCTCCGTGCTAGGTCCTCCGGATCGTCGGGACGCGGCCCTCCAGGCGGTGATGCGGCGGCGCGGGCGGCAGATCGTGTCCGTCGCGCTGGCCGCCGCCCGGCAGGAACCTCTGCCCCTGCCGGAGGCGCCGAGCGAGCTGGCCTCGGCGCACGAGGCGCTGGTGCGCACACTGCTGCTGGAGTGCGCGGCACTGACGGTGTGCGAGAGGCGGCGGTTCCCGGCGGGGACGGTCCCTCCGGCCGACCTGGTGCGGGAGCTGGGCCGCTCCCTGCGGACGGCCCGGCGCTCGGCGCGAGCCGCTTGACGGCCCGCAGTCGCCGGCCGCGAGCCGCCTGACGGCCGGCGCCGTCCACTACGGGCTGCCTGACGGCCCGGAGTCGTCCGGTACGGGCCGACTCGGCGGGGGCGGACACGTCGTGTGGCCGGTCGCGCGGAACCCTCCGCGCGACCGGCCACACGACTGCCGTCAGAGCCGGCGCCCGTCACCCGTGAAGGCGCGCACGCCCACCGCACCCGGTGCCGGAACCCGCTCCCGGATCCGGCGTGATCCGAACGAAAGACCCTAGCGGTACGAGGCGATCAGCCGGGACAGGTGGAGGCCGGCCACCTCGAGCGGCCGGCTGCTGCGGGAGACCTGGGCGGCGAGTTCGGCGCCCTCCAGCGTGCTGATCACCGTGTGCGCGAGGTCGCGGGCGTCGCTCTCACGGAAGCCGGACTCCAGGAGCCGGTCGAACACCACGCCGCGCCAGCGGGCGAAGGCGTCCGCCGCGGCCGACTGGATGTCGGGGAGGCGGCCGACGGTCCCCAGGGCGGTGGTCGCGATCGGACAGCCGTCGAGCCAGTCCGAGCCCCGCAGGCCGTCGGCCAGGTCCCGGCAGAGGGCCACGACCGCGCGGACGGGATCCGGATCGCTGTACAGGGCGGCCCGTAGCTGCTCCACGAACTCCTGGTCCCCGCGGCTGATGGCCGCGAGGGCGAGCTGCTGCTTGCCGCCCGGGAAGAAGTGATAGACAGAGCCGAGAGTGGCCTGGGCCTCCTGCGAGATCTGCTTGATGCCCGTGCCGTCGTAGCCCTGTCGCTGCATGAGCCGTGATGCCGCCCGGATGATGCGCTCGCGGGTCGCGGGCACGGGCTCCGGGGCGGCTGCCGATCGATTGGTGTCGTCCGGTGGCTTCGTTTTCACCCTCCCCATGGTACCCGTAGAGCGTTCTTCTCAGCCGTGGCGGTCCGAGCCGGCTTCCGGGCGGCCGGTGGCCGCGCCGCCCGGGAGGCCGTACGCCCGCCTGGCCGGGACCGTCCTCCTCAGACGAGGACGGCCGCCTGCTGCGCAGCGCGCAGCCCCGTTTCCACCGCGCCCTCGATGAAGGCGCCGTTCCAGCCGGAGGCGATGTCGGCCCCGGCGAACAGCACCCGGCCGTACGGCTGCTGCAGTGCCGGCAGCTGGCGCAGCAGCTGGGTCGGACGCCGCAGGCCCCACCCACCGCGGGACCAGCGGTCGGCGCCCCACTGCTGCGCGCGGTACCTGACGATGGTGGCGCCCGGTATGTACGTCCGTACGGCGGCCTGCACCGCCGCCTGGTCCGCCACGTTCAGGGACGAGCCGGCGAACCCGATCATCAGCCGGCCGCCGCCGGGAAGCTCCTGCTGCGGAATCATCAGGGGAAGGGCGGAGTTCTCGGTGCCCTGCGCGTACACCGCCTCCACGTTCCCGCTCAGATGTATCCACAGCTTGGTGGCCAGGGAGACGCCCACGCCCTCCGTGGCCGCGGCCGTGTGCGCGCTCGGCAGGCCCGGGCTGAACTGGATGGTCGGCCAGACGTTCACCGGCGTCGCCACCACCACGGCGCCGGCCTTCAGCACCTGGCCGCTGGCCAGCCGCACCTGGACGCCGCTCGACGTGCTGGTCACCGCGGCGACCGGCGAGGACAGCAGCACGGTGATGCCGCGTGTGGCCAGCATCTTCTGCAGCAGCTCCGTCATGCCGCCCGTCGGTTTGAAGGCGGTCTGCTTCTCCCAGCCCTCCATGGTCCAGCCGCCCAGGGCCCACCACTGCGCCATCGACGTCATGGCCCGGGTGCTGTTCTCGTTGCCGGTGTAGGCGGTGAAGTACCCGGCGAGCCACTGCTTGTCGAGCGTGGACATGGAGAGCTGCGCGATGCGGTCGGTGAAGGACAGCTGGTCCTGCTGCTGCAGGAGGTCCGCCCGGTACAGAGGGTCCTTGGGGTGGGCGAAGTACTGCTGCGAACCGTCGTAGAAATGCTCGAACAGGCCGCCCAGATAGGCGTTGGCGTCCGCCGGATTCAGCGTCTGGAAGCCGTTCGAGGCCGGCATGAGCGATTTGGTCGGCGCCACGTCGCCGATGGTGGTCAGGCCGTAGCGCTGCATCTCCTGGGCGACCAGCTGGTGGTCGGGGCTCAGCCAGCCGCCTCCCAGCTCGATCCGCTGACCGGACATGGTGTCGGTCCATATGCGCCCGCCTATGCGGTTGCGCGCCTCCAGGACGGTCACCTTCATCCCCTGGGCGGCCAGTTCGCGGGCGGCGGCGCCGCCGGCGTATCCCGCGCCGATCACGATCACGTCGGGGGAGGCCTCCTCCGCGGCGTGGGCGGCGGAGCCGGTGTACGGAATCGTGCCGACCGCCCCGGCCACCGCGGTCGTGCCCACCGCCTTGAGGAACAGACGGCGTCCGGGTGAAGCGGTGGCGGCGTGCCGGGGTGCGGAAACTGGACGTGAACTCATCGTCGAACCTTCTTTTGTCACGGATCGACCGCTTGTGCAGCAGCGGGATGTGGCTTGATTCGGCCGGGAACAGCTAACCGGATGGGTGGCCGAAATCGGTCACCAGGCGGTAATTGGACGGTTTACCTCCGCCCTTGGCGGGGAACAGGGGGCTCCCTTTTCGGCGCGAGTCCACCGGCACCCTCGCGGCCGCCTCGGCGAAATGCCGCGGCAGGCCCGCGAAATGCCGCGGCCGGCGCCCCGAGGGCGCCGGCCGGGCACTGCACATCGCTCGGGTCAGGCCGCCGGGAAGTGCCCCGTCCGCACGAAGTACCGCACGTACCGGGCGAACAACTCCTCGTCGACCGGCGGGCAGACGATGCCGCTGCCCGCCAGGGCGGCCTCGGTCTCCGTGGTGTCCATCGGCGGATAGAACCGATCGGTGTCGCCGGTCATCATCTCGAAGGCGTGCAGCAGCGGCAGCATCGCGTTGTCGCGGTCCTTCTGGACCCGCCGGCGCCAGTCCTCCCAGTCCGTCTCCTCCAGCGTGTAACCCAGCGCCCGCAGCCGGCGGACGCACTCGCGCAGACTCACCGGACTCTCGTTGAACAGGTGGAAGGTGCCACCCGCCGACTCCGGCCGGCTCGCCATACGTACGATCGCGGCACTCACGTAGTCCACCGGCAGCAGATGGAACCGGCCATCGACGTCCGCGGGCACCGCGCCCGCCTGGAGCAGGCCCTTCATGCTCAACCACACGAAGTCGTTCGTCTGGCAGGCTCCGTTGACCTGGTCGCCGGAGACGACGTCGACCCGGTAGACGGAGACCGGCAGGCCGCGTTCCGCCGCCGCGGCGATCAGCCGCTCCGCGACCCACTTGCTCTGCAGATAGCCGCTGGGCAGCCGTTCCGCGGGTCCGGTCGGATCGGTCACCCTGAGCGGCCGGCCGTCCTCAGCCGCGTCGGCGAACACCCCGACGGTCGACACGTAATGGACCGGCACGCTGCGATGGCGCGCGGCCAGCCGCAGCACCTCCTCGGTACCCCGCACATTGGCCGCGCGCAACGCCTCGTAGGGGTGCAGCCAGTGGACCTGGGCGCCGTTGTGGTAGACCACGTCCACCGTGGCCGCCAACGCGTCGAAGGCATCCTCGGGCAGGCCCAGCCGGGGCTGTGCCAGATCGCCCACGACCACCGCCAGACGGTCGGGATCGACGTCCCCCCACACCGCGTACCGTTCCAGGTTCTCCCGCAGCCGCTCCCGTGCGGCGGCCTCGTCGGCCGCTCGCACCAGGCAGTGCACCGTGGCCCTGGTGGTGCGCATCAGATCCCGCAGCAGGAACGCGCCGAGGAACCCGGTGGCTCCGGTCAGCAGCACCCGCTCCGGGTCGGTCACGCACCGCACCACCACCGGTGCCGGGCACACGTCCTCGGCGAGCACCGCCTCGGCCGCGAAGTCGGGGGTGCGCGGTCCGGCCGGCCTGTCCGCTGCGTCCGCTGTCAGTTCGCCCAGCAGATAGCCGGCCAGCGCCGCCGGGGTGGGATGGTCGAAGACCAGGGTGGCGGGCAGCCGCACGCCGGCGAGGGAACCGATCCGGTTGCGCAGTTCCACGGCGGTGAGCGAGTCGAACCCCAGCTGCTGGAAGGGGCGGTCCACCGCGACGCCTTCGGTGCCGACCTGCCCGAGCACGCCGGCGACCTCCGCCTTCACGGCCTCGGTGACGATCCGCAGCTGTTCCTCCGCCGCGAGTCCGGCCAGTCGCGCCGGCAGCGGTTCGGCCGCCGCCGTCTCCTGGGCGGTGCGGCGTCGGGTGGCGCGGACCAGTTCCCGGAACAGGTGCGGGATCTCCGTCCGTTCGCGTACGGCGGTCAGGTCCAGGGGTGAGGCGACCAGGGTCGGCCGGCCGAGGCCGAGCGCCAGGTCCAGGACGGCCGGGCCCGACTCGTCGGTCACCGGAAGGAAGCCGCTTCGCGCGATGCGCCGCCGGTCCGTCTCGCTCAGATCGCCGGACATTCCACCGTCCCGCGCCCACAGACCCCACGCGATCGAGGTGGCGGGCAGCCCGCGGGCCGCCCGCAGTTCGGCCAGGCCGTCGAGGAAGGAGTTGGCCGCCGCGTACGTGGACTGTCCGGGACCGCCGACGACGCCCGCGACCGAGGAGAACAGCACGAACGCGGAGAGGTCCATGTCGGCGGTCAGCTCGTGCAGATGCCAGGCCGCGTCGGCCTTCGGCCGCAGCACATCCGTCAGCCGCCGCCGGGTCTGGGCCCCGACCAGACCGTCGTCGCGGACGCCGGCCAGATGGATCACACCGGTCAGCGGATGCTCCTTCGGTATGCCGGCCAACAGCCCTGCCACCTCGGCCCGGTCGCTCACATCGCACACCGCGACGGTGACCTGCGCCCCGAGCTCCTTGAGTTCGGCGGTCAGTTCCCCCGCGCCGGGGGCCTGCTCGCCGCGCCGGCTGACCAGCAGGAGCTGCTGCACCCCGTGCCGGCGGACCAGGTGCCGGGCGAACAGCGCGCCCAGGGCGCCGGTGCCGCCGGTGATCAGCACCGTGCCGTGCGGACCGATCCTCGGCGCGGCATCGGTCGAAACGGCCGGAGCGGGCCGCAGCCGGGGCAGATACACCTGTCCCGCCCGCACCGCCGCCTGCGGCTCGCCCGAGGCCCACACCGTCTCCAGGGCCGCGGTCGGATCGGCGTCGTCGTCGGCGGTGTCGACCAGCACGACACGGCCCGGCGCCTCCGACTGCACCGACCGCAGCAGCCCCCAGACCGCCGCCGCGCCGGGATCGCACTCGTCCTCGGGCCGCGCCCGGACCGCGGCGCGCGTCACGACCACCAGCGGGACGTCGGACAGCCGCTCCTCGGCGAGATAGCGCTGCACCGTCTCCAGCACCTCGCCCGTCGTACGGTGTACCGCCGCCATGTCCTCGGTGCGCGGCGGCAGATGCACCAGCACCAGCGCGTCCAGGGGCGTGCCGGCGAGTGCGGCCGCCGCGTCCTCGGCGTCGGCGAACCTGGCCCCCCGGACCGCGGCGGGAGCCGTGCCGAGCAGACCCCGTCGCACCGGCAGGCGGGGCGGCGCAGCGGTCAGGACGCTCCAGTCGACCGCGGACAGGCTGTCGGCGGGCCTCGCCGCCGCCTCGGCGATCTCGCCCGGCGCCAGCGGGCGCACCGTGACGGCGTCGATCGAGCCGACGGGCAGCCCGGCCAGGTCGGCGAGCGCCAGCGTCGTCCCCTCGTCGCCGTCCACCGCCAGCCGCACCCGCACGGCGGCGGCCCCGCGCGCCAGGAGCCGTACCCCCCGCCACCGCGTCACGGTCTGCGGCGCGGCCTCCGCACCGCCGCTCGCCACGGCGCGCCCGGCGTGCACGGTGGCGTCGAGCAGCGCCGGGTGCAGAAGGTACTCGGCGGCCTGTGCCGCCGTCGCCGCCGGCAGGGCCACCTCGGCGAACACCGCGTCGGCGCTCCGCCACGCCGCCGTCACCTCCTGGTACACCGGCCCGTACCACTCGTCGCCGCGCGCCAGCAGCGCCCGCACCTCCGCGGGATCGACGGGTTCCGCGCCGGCCGGGGGCCACTGCGCCGGGCTCTCGGCCGGGCTAAGCAGTCGGGTGCCCAGCCGGCCGTGGGCGTACCGGGTCCACGGCACCTCGGTGCCGTCGGGCCGCGCGTGCACGGTCACCTCGCGCCTGTCGGAGCGCTCGCCGCCCACCCGGACCTGCACCTGGAGTCCGGCCCCCTCGGGGAGCACCAGCGGCGGTCCGGTCTCCAACTCCTCCAGGACGGTGCAGCCCACCTCGTCACCGGCGCGGACCGCCAGTTCCACGAGGACCGACGACGGCAGCACCGCCCGGCCGTCCACGGTGTGCCGTGCCGGCCACGGCCGCACGTGCGGCGAGAGCCGGCCGGTGAACAGCACCTCGTCGGAGCCGGCCGGCTGCACCGCGGCGCCCAGCAGCGGGTGCTCGCCGGGGCGCAGCCCCAGACCGACCGGGTCCTGTCCCCCCTGCTCCCGCGGCGCCACCCAGTAGCGCCTCCGCTCGAAGGCGTACGTCGGCAGCGGCACCCGCCGCGCGCCGGCGCCGGCGAACAACGCCGCCCAGTCCACCGGCACGCCCCGGTTGTGGAGCCGGGCCAGGCCCGTGATCACGGTCTCCGCCTCGTCGTGCTCCCGCCGCAGCAGGGCCAGCGCGGTCAGGCCGTCCTCGGTCTGCGCGGCCAGCGGAGCGAGGACCGCGTCCGGGCCCAGTTCGACCACCGTGCCGGCCCCCCCGGCCCGCAGCGCGCCCACCGCGTCGGCGTACCGCACCGTGCCGCGCAGCTGCGCGGTCCAGTAGCCGGGGCCGCGCAGTTCGTCGCCGCGGGCCGGCTCGCCGGTGAGGGTGGAGACCACCGGGATGCGCGGGGCGTGATAGGTCACGCGGGCGGCCGCCTCGTGGAAGTCGTCCAGGACGCCGTCCATGTGCGGGGAGTGGAAGGCGTGACTGACGTCCAGGACGCGGGTGCGCCGGCCGCGCTCGGCCAGCACCGCGCACACCTCGGCGGCGGCGTCCGCGTCCCCGGCGATCACGACGGCCGCCGGGCCGTTGACCGCCGCGACGGCCAGCCCCCGCCGGGCGGCGAGCAGCTCGGCGACCTCGGCCTCCTCGGCCTGCACCGCCACCATGACGCCGCCGCGCGGCGCGGACTGCATCAGCCGGCCGCGGGCCGCCACCAGCGCCGCGGCGTCCGCCAGGTCGAGGACGCCCGCGACATGGGCGGCTGCCAGCTCACCGACCGAGTGCCCGGCCACCAGGCCGGGCCGTATCCCGAACGACTCGAGCAGCCGGTACAGCGCCACTTCGACCGCGAACAGGGCGGGCTGGGCGTTGACCGTCTCCGTCAGCCCCCGGCCGGTGCGGATCACCTCCGTCACCGGCTGCGCGAGATGCGGCCCCAGGGCGGCGGCCACCTCGTCGAACGCGGTCGCGTACGCGGGGAAGGTCTCGTACAGCCGCCGCCCCATGCCGGCCCGCTGGGCTCCCTGGCCGGTGAAGACGTAGGCCAGTCGGCCGTGGTCCCGGCTGTCCCGGTGCAGGCGCGGGTCCTGGCCGCCGGACGCCAGCGCGGTCAGACCGGCCATCAGGTCCTCGCGTCCGGTCCCGACGACGGCGGCGCGGTGCTCGTGGGCGGTGCGGGTGGTGGCGAGTGAGTGGGCGAGGTCGAGGTCGCGGGCCGGACGGGTCCGGACGTGCGTGAGCAGGCGCTCGGCCTGGGCGCGCAGGGCGGTCCAGGACTTCGCGGACAGCAGCCAGGGCAGGACGGGAGGAGGTGCGCTCGTCGAGGAGTCGTCGTCGCCGGGCGCGGTCGTCGCCGTGGGGGCGTCGGGCGCCTGCTCCAGGATCACGTGCGCATTGGTCCCGCTCACCCCGAACGCCGACACGGCGGCGCGGCGCGGGCGTCCGGTGTCGGGCCAGTCCCGCTGTTCGGTGAGGAGGCGGACGGCTCCGGAGCTCCAGTCGACCATCGGGGTGGGCTCGTCGACGTGCAGGGTGCGGGGGAGCACGCCGTGCCGCATCGCCTCCACCATCTTGATCACGCCACCCACCCCCGCGGCCGCGACCGTGTGCCCGATGTTGGACTTGAGGGAACCCAGGTGGAGGGGTTGGTCGGCGGGGCGTTGGTGTCCGTAGGTGTTGAGCAGGGCCTGGGCTTCGATGGGGTCGCCGAGGCGGGTTCCGGTGCCGTGGGCCTCGACGGCGTCGATGTCGGCGGGCTGGAGTCCGGCGTCGGCGAGGGCCTGGCGGATGACGCGTTCCTGGGCGGGACCGCTGGGTGCGGTCAGTCCGTTGCTGGCACCGTCCTGGTTGACGGCGGAGCCGCGCAGGAGGGCGAGGACGGGGTGGCCGTTGCGCCGGGCGTCGGAGAGACGTTCGAGGACGAGGAGGCCGGCTCCTTCGGACCAGGAGGTGCCGTCGGCGGCGGCGGCGAAGGACTTGATGCGTCCGTCGGGCGCCAGCCCCCGCAGCCGGGAGAAGTCGACGAACCCGCTCGGGGTCGCCGTCACGGTCGCGCCGCCGGCCAACGCCAGCGAGCACTCCCCGGCCCGCAGTGCGCGGGCGGCCAGGTGCATCGCCACCAGGGACGAGGAGCAGGCGGTGTCCACCGAGACGGCCGGACCCTCGAGACCGAACGTGTACGACACACGTCCCGACGCCACGCTGGACAGCTTGCCGGTGAGCAGATGCCCCTCCAGCTCCTGCGGCCCTTCCAGCCCCAGATAACTCTGCTCGATCACGCCGGCGAACACCCCGGTGGAACTGCCCTTCAGGGACGCCGGGTCGATGCCGGCGTCCTCCAGCGCCTCCCAGGCCGTCTCCAGCAGCAGTCGCTGCTGCGGGTCCATGGCCTGGGCCTCACGGGGGGAGATGCCGAAGAAGGGCGCGTCGAACAGGGCCGCGTCGTGCAGGAACCCGGCTTCCCTCGTGTACGTGGTGCCGGGCCGGTCGGGGTCGGGGTCCCAGAGACGGTCCAGGTCCCAGCCCCGGTCGGTGGGAAACGGCGAGATGGCGTCGACGCCGTCGGCGACCAGCCGCCACAGGTCGGCCCCGGAGGCGACGCCACCGGGGAAGCGGCAGGCCATGCCGACGACGGCGACGGGTTCGCCCGTACCCGCCTCCAGTTCGGCGATGCGCCGTCGGGCCTTGTGCAGGTCGGCGGTGACCCACCTGAGATAGTCGACGAGTTTGTCTTCACTGGGCTCGTGGGACATGCGTGATCGATTCTCCTCGGCGCACGTGGGGGTGGGCTCGGTGGCGCGGTCAGTGCGCGGACCGGCCGAGTTCGGAGTCGATGAAGGAGAGGAGCTCGTCGGTGGAGGCGGTCCCGATCGCCGCCGAGGCGTCCGTGTCGGCCGCGGCGGCGGCCGGGACGGACGAACGGGGGACACCGTTGCGGGCCGGATCGTCCGTGGGGGTGTGCAGCGCGGCCGCGAGGACCCGGAGCCGCTCGGCGATCTCCATGCGCCGCGCCGCGTCCTCGGGCGGTGCGGCGAGCAGCTTCTCCAGCCGGTCGAGGCCGGCCTTCAGCGCCACGGCCGCGCCGTCGTCCTGCGCCGCCGTCAGCTCCAGCAACCGGGCGGCGAGCGCGGCCGGCGTCGGGCAGTCGAAGACGGCGGTGGCGGGCAGCGGGATTCCGGCCGCGGCGCTGAGCCGGTCGCGCAGCTCGACCGCGGTCACCGAGTCGAACCCCAGCTCCTGGAACGGCCGCTCCGGCGCGATCGTGTCCACTGACGGGTGGCCGAGGACCACGGCCACCTCGGTGCGGACCAACTCCAGCGCCCCGTGTTCCCGCTCCGCCTCCGGCAGTGCGGCCAGCCCGTCGCCCGGCGACCGAGCGGCGTCCGAGGCGGCCCGGGGCCGTACCGGACCGGTTCCCCCCGCTGCGGCCGGCAGCCGTGACGTCTCCAGCGGGGCACGGAAGTCCCGCGCCGGTACGTCGTCGAAGCGGACCGCGTCCACCGTGGCCACGAGCGCACCCGCGGGATCGGTGAGCCGGACGGACGTGGTGTCCGCGTCCCGGTGCACTGTTTCGGCGTGCACGACGGTGGCCCCGACGGCGTGCAGCCGTACGCCCTGCCAGGCGACCGGCGCCGAAACGTGGTCCGGGGCGGGCCGTTGCGGCAGGGACCGCAGGGCCGCGTCGATCAGATACGGGTGGATCCCGTACCGCTCGGCCTCCTCGGCCCGGTCGTCGGGCAGCCGGATCTCCCTGCCGCCGGGCGAGCCGGTGGCGCCGCCGGTCCCCGCCCCCGGAGCGGACGCGTCCGGCAGCAGGACCCCCTCGGCGTGCAGGGTCCACGGCGCGTCGTCCGCTCCGGCGTTCGCCGAGGTCGCCGGCCGGGAGTGCACGGTCAGGCCGCGCCCGCCGTCCTGCCGCGGCCGGCCCGCCCGGACCTGCACCTCCACCGCCCCGTCGGCCGGCAGCACCAGCGGTGACCGCAGGTTCAGGTCCTCGACGCCGGCGCAGCCCGTCTCGTCGGCGACGCGCAGAGCGAGCTCGACGAGCGCGGACGCCGCGACGACGTCCACGCCGAACACCTCGTGCCGGTAGGGCGACGGGGCCGTGCCCGCCCAGACCCGCCGCGTGAACAGGACCTCGTCCAGCCCGGCGACGGCGGTCGCCGGCCCCAGCAGCGGGTGGCCCGTGACCGGCCCGGCCGAGGCGGGCTCGCCACCGGTCACGGGCTCGAGCCAGTAGCGTTCGCTGTCGAAGGCGTACGTCGGCAGGTCCACCGTCCGCGCCCCGGTGCCGTCGAACAGGGCCGCCCAGTCCACCGCGGCCCCCCGGACGAACACCTCGGCCAGAGCGGACAGCAGGGCCGGCGTCTCGGGCCGGTCCCGACGCAGCGAGGCCGTCGTCGCCCTGCCCTCGGGCTCACGCAGGCAGTCGGCCGCCATGGCGGCGCAGACGTTGTCCGGCCCCACCTCCAGGAAGGTGGTGACGCCCGCCGACTCCAGCGTGCGCACCGCGTCGAGGAAGCGGACGGGCCGGCGGATCTGCTGGACCCAGTACTCGGGCGAGGACCACTGCCCCGGAGCGACGGCCAGTCCGGTCACCGTGGAGACGGCCGCCATGCTCGGTTCCCGGTAGGTCAGCCGGGCGGCGACCCGGCGGAACTCGTCCAGGACGCCGTCCATGTGCGGGGAGTGGAAGGCATGGCTGACGGTGAGCCGAGTGGTCCGGTGGCCGGCCGCGCGCAGCAGCCGCGCCACCTCCTCGGCGGCCTCGGTGTCCCCGGCCAGGACCACGGCACGGGGCCCGTTGACGGCGGCCACGGCGAGGCGGTGCGCATGGCACTCGACGAGAGCGGCGACCTCGTCCTCGCTCGCCTGGACGGCGATCATCGCGCCGCCGGGCGGGGCGCTCTGCATGAGGCGGCCCCGGGCGGCGACCAGGGCCGCGGCGTCGGCCAGGTCGAGGACCCCCGCGACATGGGCGGCGGCGAGTTCCCCGACGGAGTGGCCGGCCACGAAGTCAGGGGCCACGCCGAACGATTCCAGCAGGCGGTGGAGGGCGACCTCGATCGCGAACAACGCGGGCTGGGTGACCGCCGTCTCGTCGAGGCGGTGCCCGGTGCGCAGGGCCTCGCCGAGGGAATCGCCCAGGTGCGGTTCGAGCGCGGCCGCCGCGGCGTCGAAGGCACGGGCGTATACGGGGAAGCCCTCGTACAGCTCCCTGCCCATGCCGATGCGTTGCGCGCCCTGCCCCGTGAAGAGCAGCGCGGTGCGGCCGGAGACCGCCTCCGCCCGGATCACGCCGGGCGCCGTGCGGCCCGCCGCCAGCGCCTGCACGCCCGCTGCCAGGGTGTCGCGGTCCGCCGCCAGCACAACGCCCCGGTGCCGGAAGACGGTGCGGGTGGTGGCGAGTGAGTGGGCGAGGTCGAGGTCGCGGGCCGGATGCGTCCGGACGTGCGTGAGCAGGCGCTCGGCCTGGGCGCGCAGGGCGGTCCGGGACTTCGCGGACAGCAGCCAGGGCAGGACGGGAGGTGCGGGCGCCGGCGCCGCGCCGGCGGCCTTCCCTCGGGGCGTCGGCTCCTCTGTCGCGCCGGGCTCGTCCCCGTCCGCGGGCGCCTGTTCCAGGACGACGTGGGCGTTGGTTCCGCCGAAGCCGAACGACGACACGGCGGCGCGGCGGGGGCGTCCGGTGTCGGGCCAGTCGCGTTGCTCGGTGAGGAGGCGGACGGCGCCGGAGCTCCAGTCGGCCATGGGGGTGGGCTCGTCGACGTGCAGGGTGCGGGGGAGCACGCCGTGCCGCATCGCCTCCACCATCTTGATCACGCCGCCCACCCCCGCGGCGGCCTGCGCATGACCGATGTTGGACTTGAGCGAGCCGAGGTGGAGGGGTTGGTCGGCGGGGCGTTGGTGTCCGTAGGTGTTGAGCAGGGCCTGGGCTTCGATGGGGTCGCCGAGGCGGGTTCCGGTGCCGTGGGCCTCGACGGCGTCGATGTCGGCGGGCTGGAGTCCGGCGTCGGCGAGGGCCTGGCGGATGACGCGTTCCTGGGCGGGACCGTTGGGCGCTGTCAGTCCGTTGCTGGCACCGTCCTGGTTGACGGCGGAGCCGCGCAGGAGGGCGAGGACGGGGTGGCCGTTGCGCCGGGCGTCGGAGAGACGTTCGAGGACGAGGAGGCCGACTCCTTCGGACCAGGAGGTGCCGTCGGCGGCGGCGGCGAAGGACTTGATGCGTCCGTCGGGCGCCAGCCCCCGCAGCCGGGAGAACTCGGTGAACGCCACCGGCGTCGCCATCACGGTCGCGCCGCCGGCCAACGCCAGCGAGCACTCCCCGGCCCGCAGTGCGCGGGCGGCCAGGTGCATCGCCACCAGGGACGAGGAGCAGGCGGTGTCCACCGTCACCGCCGGGCCCTCGAGACCGAACATGTACGACAGACGCCCCGACGCGATGCTGCCGGCGCTCCCGCTGAACAGGTATCCTTCCGCGTTCCGCGCCGGCAGACCCGGCCGGGAGCCGTAGTCGTTGTACATGACCCCCGTGAACACGGCGGTACGACTGCCGCGGAGGTCACGCGGGGCGATGCCGGCCCGCTCCAGCGCCTCCCACGCGGTCTGCAGCAGCAGGCGCTGCTGCGGATCGGTCGTCAGCGCCTCGCGGGGCGACATGTCGAAGAACGCGGGGTCGAAGCGGTCGGCATCGTGCAGGAATCCGCCCTCACGGCTGTAACTGGTCCCCAGCCGCTCCGGGTCCGGGTCGTAGAGCGCGCCGAGGTCCCAGCCCCGGTTGTCCGGGAACGGCGTCACGGCGTCGACGCCGTCGGTCACCAGCCGCCACAGGTCGGCGGGCGAGGCGACATCGCCCGGGAAGCGGCACGCCATCGAGACGACGGCGATCGGCTCCCGCTGTCTGTCCTCCACCTCGCGCAAACGCTCACGCGCCTCACGGGCGTCCACGATGGCTCGCTTGAGGTAGTCGCGAAGTCTTTCCTCGCCCGCCATTGGTGTTCAGCTCCCCGAGGTGAAGTGAGTGTTCCGGCATCGTTCGGACAGGAGACGGAACGGTCTTTCCCGCCCTTTGCTTCGGCGCGCGCGGCGATCCGCGCGCCGGTCCGCGTACAGCTTTTGGCGTCGGACCGGGCTGCCGAGCCTAATGACCGGCCGATCACGCGCCGGTAATCCAGAGGGATGCGAACGTCCGCAGGCGTCGATTACCTGGCAGTTGACGCCCGGTTGTCAGCCCCTCGTTACCCTCCTGGCGGGAGCCGTGGAAATGGATGAAGCCCGGTCATCGCGCGAAAGAAGGAGACAGTGAACATGGCGCAACTCACGCACGACGTCGAAAAGCACACCGCTCTCTACGTCGAGGCGTTCAACGCCGGCGACGCGGACGCGGTCAATGCCATGTACACCGAGGAAGCCGTCGCCGTCTGGGAACCGGGGACGCCGCTGACCGGTCAGGACCGTATCGACTCGGTCCGTGAATTCCTCGCCCGCGGACCGCGGATGACGGCTGTGCCGCGACAGTCGTTCGTCACGGACGACACCGCCCTGCTCGTCGTGGACTGGTCCATCGACACCACCGACGAGGACGGCAAGCCCGAGCACCTCGAGGGCGTGGGCCTCGACGTACTGCGCCGCGGAGCGGACGGCAACTGGCGGTACGCCATCGACGACCCGTACGGCCAGAAGTGAGCCGTGCCGCCCCGCACATCGGCCAGCCAAGGCAACCGGAGGTTTCCCAGCCATGAACTTCACCGTCGACATCGACTTCGACAAGCCGGACCTCACCGACGACACCGACACGCAGAACGAGATATTCCTGCAGGTGTTCAACTCGGGCGACGGCGAACTGTTCGACAAGCTCTACCGCGCCGACGCCATCTCCAACTTCTCGGGAGAGCCCCTCACCGGAGCGGCCCGTAAGAAGTTCTTCAAGGAGTTCCTCGCCACCAAGCCCAAGCTGCAGGCGGAGGTCACCCACTCCTGGGTGGCCGGCGACGTGGCGCTGATCGGCGTGCGCTTCGTCATCGACGGCACGGACGGCGACGGCCGGCCGATGCACCTGGAGGGCAGCTGCACGGACGTGCTGCGCCGAGGCGAGGACGGCAGGTGGCTGATGGCCGTCGACCGGCCCGTCGACGGGGGCCTGGTCTCCGACTGACCCCGGACGCGTCGGCCGCCCCCGGTCCGGTTCCCCCTCCCGGCCCGGGGGCCTCGCACGTCCACCCGCCCGCGCCGGCCGGTGGGCGGCCCGTTGCCGCGAAATGGGCGTCCGATTCCACGCCACGAATACGGTGAAGCCGCGCCGCGAACGGGCGATCTCACGCCCGCGGAGACAAGAACCACCAATGGAGGCAGAATGAGCCCGCTCGGCACGGAAGCGCAGAACATCCTGAAGGCGGTGCAGGAAGCGGTGCCCACGCTCCGCCAGAATGCAATGGAAACCGAGAAGCAGCGCTGGCTCGTCGACGAGAACATCGAACTGCTGGAGAAAGCCGGCGTTTTCCGCACCGCGGTTCCCGAGCGATTCGGCGGGCTGGACCTCCCCGTGACAGAACAGGCGGACATCCTGGCCGCGATCTCCCGGGGCTGCGCCTCGACGGGCTGGGTGGCCATGGTGTGGGTCTCCACTGCCTGGATCGTCAGCCTCTACCCCGACCGCGCCCAGGAGGAGGTGTTCGCGGGCGGCTCGGTGCGCGTCTCCGGCGGCTTCACCCCGTCCGGCACGCTCACCCCCGTGGAGGGCGGCTACCGGCTCAGCGGCAGCTGGCGGTTCAACACCGGCGTGCCCGGGGCGCAGTGGAACATCCACGCGGCCATGGCCGAACACGCCGACGGCCGGCAGGAGGAACTCTTCGCGCTGGTACCGGCCGAGGACATCACGATCGCGGACGACTGGGACGTGTTCGGCGCCGCGGGCACCGGCAGCGCCACGTCCACGGTGAAGGACGTGTTCGTCCCCGCGCACCGCGTGGTCGACGCCTCCGTCTACGACGCCTCCACCGGTGACCGCTGGAACGCGGAGACCAAGGGCCGCAACTACAACCTGCTCAGCTACGTCCTGGCCACCTGCGCTCCGGTGTACCTGGGTATCGCCCGCTCCGCTCTCGACCTGTTCGCCGAGCGGATCGCCGGTAAGGCCATCACCTACACCAACTGGACCGACCAGCGCGAACACCCCTACACGCAGATCGCGGTGGGGCGCG
The DNA here is from genome assembly GCF_043080665.1 of Streptomyces sp. NPDC014991. Lineage (NCBI taxonomy): Bacteria > Bacillati > Actinomycetota > Actinomycetes > Kitasatosporales > Streptomycetaceae > Streptomyces > Streptomyces sp. NPDC014991. Next base: position 26,712 of record NZ_JBIBVY010000007.1, on the reverse strand, counting down.
CGGCGAACCAGATCGCCGCCTGCGAGGCGCTGTCCCGGGACTGGCTGGGCGTCATCCAGGAGCGTGCCGACCGCGGCGAGAAGATGACCGTCGCGGAGAAGGTGGCGGTCCGCGGACAGGTCGGCTACGTAGTGGAGGCCACCCAGGAGGCGGTGCGCATGCTGTACGACATCAGCTCGGCGTCCACCATCCTGCGCAGCAACCACTTCCAGCGCGCGTTCCGCGACATCTCGGCGCTGTCCCTGCACGGACTACTGACGCCCACCAGCTCCCTCGAGGCTCACGGCCGTGTCCTGCTCGATCTGGAACCCGGCACCGACTACATCTGAGCCGCCCCTTGGAGGCCGACTATGGGCACCACCTCTCAGGCTCCCGCGCTGTTCGACACCGCCTATTACCGCGACCCGTACTCGGTGTACGACTGGCTTCGCGTGCACGACCCGGTCCACCGGTTCCGGTTCCCCGTCGGCGACGTGCCGATGGTGTTCCTGTCCCGCTACGACGACGTGAAGGCCCTGCTGAGCGACCAGCGCTTCAGCAACGACGGGGAGGCATGGGGCAGCGACGAGTTCCGCCGCTCCGGCATGATCTTCGGGGCCGGGACGCTGATCGGCCGCATCCTCACCGTGCTCGACCCGCCCGACCACACCCGGGTGCGGCGGCTGGCGATGGGCGCGTTCACTCCGCGCCGGGTGGCGGCCTGGAAGGAGCCGGTCGACCGGATCGTCGGCGAGTGCCTGGCCCGTCTGGAGAAGTCGGACGCCCCCGACATCATGGACTACGCAGGCCGTATACCCGCCGACGTCACGGGCGAAATCCTCGGGTTCCCGCTCAAACGGTTCGGCGAGATGCTCGACGCCATCGAGCGCGCGTTCCACGCCGACCCCGAAAACCCCGACCACGAGGCGGAGGTGGCCGCCGCGTTCGAGGAGCTCGTGGACTACGGCCGTGAGCTCATCGTTGACAAGCGCCGCGCTCCGGGCGACGACCTCACCTCCCACTTCGTCCAGGCCAGGGACGGTGAGGACCAGCTGACGGAGGACGAACTCGTCTCGCTGGTGGCCGTCATGATCATGGCGGGGATCGACACCACCCGCAATCTGATCGGCTCGGCGGTCCTCGCCCTGCTGGACCACCCCGACCAGCTGCGGCTGCTGCGCGAGCACCCCGAGCACGTGCCGACCGCGGTCGAGGAGTTCCTGCGCTACGACGGCGCCTTCTGCGTCGGCCTGTTCCGGCTGGCGAAGGAGGACCTGGAGATCGGGGGAGTGCCGGTACCCGCCGGCACCCCCGTCGTGGCCGGTCTGCAGTCGGCCAACAACGACCCGGAGAAGTACGCCGATCCCCGGCGGCTGGACATCACCCGCGCCGGGCAGCGGCACCTGGCCCTGGGGCACGGACTGCACAACTGCATGGGGGCGGCACTGGCCCGCCTGGAGACCGGTGTCGCGGTCCCGGCGCTGCTCGAACGGTTCCCCAGGATGCGCCTGGCGGTCCCCCGCGAGGAGATCCTCTTCGAGGAGAACTGGCTGCTGCGCAGCCTGCCGTCCCTGCCGGTAGAGCTGTGAGCGGGCGGGACGTGTCCGATCCGCCCGGGACCGGAAGACGGGGCGGGCCCATGCTCCTGTCGATCGACGCGACGGTGTGCACCGGCGCCGGGACCTGCGAGGCGATGCACCCGGAACTGTTCCGGGTGGGCCCCGAGGGACACGCGGTGGTGAGCCGCACCGAACTGACGGACCTCGGGGACATCGAGGCCGCGTCCGGCGTGCTGGACGTCTGTCCGACGGAAGCGGTCCGGCTGGTGCCGGCCGACGCCTCGACGGCGCCGGAGGTGAAGGCGCCGTAGGCGAACGGCTCCGGGCGACCTCAGGGGCGCCGTACACACCGACGGCCCATGGCGGCGGTGCGCACGGCGCCCCTCGTCCGTCCTCCCGCAAGGCCCGCTCGTCCCGCAACGCCAGGGCCCTCCTGGCCCGGGCGCCGGCAGTTTCGCCGTCACCCGGGTCAGGAGGGCCCGGTAGGGGAGAGGTCAGGCGGATTCCCCGGACGTCACGCGGACTTCTTCAGCAGTTCGACGATGCTGGAGAAGCTGTCTGCCGCGTGGCCGGCGTCCATCGCGCGGCGGAACAGCTCCACCACCGCGGACTGGAACGAGGTGTCCACACCCGCGTCGCCGATGGTGTGCTTGACGTGCTCGACGCTCGCCAGGCCCATCGCCAGCCGGTCGACGTCGCCCTCGTGGTTGCCGGCGTCGATGCGCTCGGCGTAGAAGCCGAGGAAGTGCGGCATGGCGAGCATCGTGTCGTTGGCGTGGGAAAGGATGTCCGCCGCCGTCAGCCCGTTCGCCTCGGCCAGGGCGATCGCCTGCCAGTAGCTGAGCATGGACGGCCAGAACATGGCCATGCCGATCTGGTACATCAGCGCCGCGAGCCCCGGCTCCTCACCACGGAAGTCGGTACCGGTGAGCACCTCCAGGCTGCCGCGGTGCCGGTCGAAGGCGGCGCGGGGGCCGCTGTAGAAGGTCTTCGACTCGGGCTTGCCGATGCCCGCGGGCGGGACCGTCACCCCGCCGGTGAGGTGCACGCCGCCACGCTCGGTGATCCAGCGGGAACCGGCCCGCGTCTTCTCCGGGGTGTCGGAGCTGAGGTTCACGAAGACGTGGCCCTTGAGCACGTCGGCCGCCGGTTCCAGGACGGCGTACATGGCGTCGTAGTCGGTCAGGCTGAGGACCACCAGCTCGTTGGCCTGAACAGCGTCCTCGACGCTCTTGGCCAGGACGGCCCCGCGGGCCACCAGGGCGTCGGCCCGGGACGCGGTGCGGTTCCAGAGGGTGACCTCGTGTCCGTTGTCGAGGAAGGCGTCGGCCATCGCCTGTCCCATGGGGCCGAGCCCGATGACGGTGACGGACTGGTTGCTGCTCATGGGCGGGGAACCTCCGTTGGTCTGCTGGCAAAACTGTGAAACGAGCGCTCTAACAAGCTCGGGAAAAAACGTAGCACGTTTCTAGGACGAACGCTCTACCTAGTGTCGGGAGTCGGCGTGTGATCCGGCGGCGCGTCGCGCGGGTGTCGGCTTGTGGGAGCTGTCTCAGCGCGTGTGCGGGTCGAAGGTTCCTGTCCGCAAGCGCGGGCATCCGGGGCTTGGCGCCACCAACTCCGCGGTGGCCTCGGGCTCGTAGTCGGCCGGACTGCACCAAGTGCGTGTCGAGCATCCGCTGCGTTCCGCACGAGGGCACCATGGCAGGGAGCCGGTCCAGCCGCCCTTGAGGTCACGACGCGGCGCGCTCGCCGTCGCGAGTCGCCACGGAGTCCTCAGGACCTGGTCAAAACGGTCGGGATCTGCCGTGGTGGAGACGATCCCGCCCGCGGCGCCGCCCCCGGACGGGTCACGTCCGTGACGTCGTACGTCGTGCTTCCCGGCTCGGCGGCTGCCTGCGGCCGGTGTTCCAGCACCACCAGTACGACACCAGGACACCGCGGCGGATCGTCACACTCGCCGTGACCCCGGAACCTGCCGCATGGCCGGCGAACTCGGCACGTACGCGCGGCCGCGGACCCGTTGGGCACCACCGGACGCCCGGCCGCGCGGGAAGGCCCGCGTCACATGCAATGACAGCGTCGGGCGGCGGCTGCTTGGTCGCGACGTCGCCGGCGGAACCGGCTCCGGACGATGTGCCGGTACGCACACAGGCGAACGACGGCCGAGGTCCCGCCCGACGCGGCGCGGGCGGCGCTGCTCGGAGGCGTGACCGAGCAGCGCCGACGCGACCGCCAGGAGGACTGGTCCGACGACAACGCGGCGAGGCGCGGTGCCAGGGCCCGCGAGCCCGGCATGATCCGAACGAGAGGGCCTAGCCCTGGGCCGGGAACACGAAGAAGCCCTTCTCCGTGCTGATGTAGCCGTAGCCCGACGGCTGCGAGAAGACCGGGAGGTCCTGCTCGGGCAGGCTCTTGGCGAGCACCTTCCTGGTGCGGCCGTCGACGGCGAGGAACACAGTTCCGCTGAAGCCGTCCTTCGTGGAGCCGTAGAGGACGCCGTTCGGGGAGAAGCGCAGCGGCTTCATCGCCTTCTCGCCCTCCTTCTGCGCCCAGACCTCCTTGCCGTCGGCGAGCTGCCACACGGCGGTGCCCTGCTTCGTCCGAGCGGCGGCCAGGGTGTGGTCGGGCGAGAAGACGGAGGAGCCCTCGGTGTTGACGGTGTCGGTGGGGTCGTCCGCGTACGAGTACTTCGAGGAGCCGCCGACCTGTTCGCCGCTCGCGATGTCGTACGTCGCCGTCACCCAGGTGTCGGGAGAGAAGGCGCCCGCCCCCCAGGCGGTGAGGACGCGGCCGTCGCGCACGTCGAGGACCCGGAGGGAACCGCTGGTGCGCTTCCCGTCCTCGTCCAGCTCCACGCCCACCGGCGGGGTGACGTCCGCGGTGCTCCAGGCCTTCTTGCCGGTGGCGAGGTCGGTCATGACGAGTTGTTCGCGCTCGTTGTCGTAGTTGGACGCGTTCTCCACGTGGAAGGCGTACTTGCCGGTGATCAGGGGTGCGTGGGCCTGCCCGCCGTCGATCTCGTTGGTGCGCGAGTCGAAGGCGCACCTCGCCAGCTGTCCGGTGCAGGTGACCTTGCGGGCTGCGCCGCCGGCGATGGGCGTGAGCTTCAGGCTCTCGTCACCGTCCTGCTCGATGATGTAGCCCTCGTGGACGTCGAACTTCTCCGCCTCGCTCGTGGCCTTGCCCAGCATCGCGCCGTCACCGCCGTAGACGGTGACCGTGGTGGTGGTCCTCTCCTCGCTCAGGCCGTCCGACTCCGTGGTGGCGCCGGCGAACACCGCGACCCCCCGGACGCCGTCGTGCCAGGTCGTGGCGGCCACGCGGTCGGTCGTCACCTTGAGGCTCTTGCGTACCTCGCCGGTCTTCACGTCCCGGAACTCCAGGGTGACCGGCTCTGGGTCGTCGGTGAAGTGGACGGTGCCGACCGAGCCGTCGACCGGTTCCCACGCATACCCGTGGCCGAGGGCGTACTGGCCCTGGGCGTCCTTGACGAACAGGAGGGTGTCACCGAGGTCGATGGCGTGGGCGGGCGGCAGGCTCCACGCGGGCTTGGCGGCGAGGCCGGGTATCGCCGGCCCTCTGTAGGCGGGTCCCTTGGGCGTCGCGCCGGCCGAGCTGCCGTCCTTCGGCTTGGCGGTGGAGTCGCCGCCGTCGGAGGAACCGCAGCCCGAGACGAGCCCGAGCGAAAGGACGAGGCCGACGGCCGTCACTGTGTACTTGTTCATGTCCCCGTGGGTTTTCTGCAGGTGATCTTGAAATGCTCACGGCAGCATAGGTGCCCGGCCGGACCGGCGAAGAGGCCTCCGGGGATCTTCACCGGCTCGACACACCCCTGAGCCCTCGCCGGACCGCCTGCCGCCGCTGCCGCTGACGCACGCCCTGTCGCGCGGTTGACGGCGTTCGTCCTGAGGGTCAGGCCCATGCCGGTGACCGGGACGACCGGCTGGCGCCGGTCGGACGGAGCCTGGCCGATGCCCACCCCCGTGGGGCTTCGGCCAGGTCGATGGCGCGGAGCGTGGAGGACGGCGCGGGCCGGTTGCCGCTCCGGCCCGCGTCGCCCGTGGCTTACTTCTTGTAGTAGGCCGACACGTAGGAGCCCTGGTCGCCGTTGACCACGATGCGAAGGTGGTCGAGACGCTGGAAGCTGGTGGTCCCGGTCTTGATGCTGGTGTTCGGGTTGCACCGCGTCCAACCGCTGTTGGCGATGTACCGCCCGGCTTCGACGTTGTAGACGCGGACCTGCATCTTGGCGTTGGTGTTGTAGCACCGCAGGTAGGCGTAGGCCGTCCTGCCCTTGGACCGGTAGGGCTGCGACACCCACTTCTTGCCGTGGGCGGTGAGGTACGAGCCGGAGATCCAGCTCGGGCCCCACTGGCGGTGGCGGGACGCCTGCGCTGCGATCCCGTCCTTCGTCACCTCGTCGAGGTGTGCTGAGGAGGCCGGCTGCTGGGCGGCGGTGCTCGCGGCGGGCTGCGACGCGGGGGTGATGGCGCCTGCGTCCGGCCCGGAGGCGACAGCCGCACCGCAGGCGAGGGCTGCGACGGCGAGCGTGAAGCGCCGGGATGCGTTCATGACGCGTGTTCCTTTCGAGAGGAGTGAACATCTGCACGCCAGACGTGGTCGACGTTTCTCGGCGTCGACCCGGCTGGTGCCTGACATCGAGTTCAGCGGCCGCGACATTGAATGGCAGCCCTCTCCTGCAGGTCCGATCAATGCCGTCTGTCCTGTTCAGACGGGGGTGGGCAAGGCTGAACAGCGGAGATGGCCAAGGTTGCCGATGCGGCACGGCGCGCGTAGCTTGTCGGCGTCGGTCCCGCGTCCACGGGGGGCGGCGGGGGAGAGGAATGACCGATGGCGGGGCGTCCCGAGAGGCCACTGGATCCCGGCGCGGGTCCGGCACAGCGGTTGGCGTCCGAGTTACGCCGATTACGGACTGAGGCCGGCAACCCCACCTACCGGACGATGGCCGCTCGCACCGGTCAAGGCGCGAGCACGCTGTCGCAGGCGGCTTCCGGGGAGCGGTTGCCGACCCTGCCGGTGGTCCTCGCCTACGCGCAGGCCTGCGGCGGGGACCCAGGGGAGTGGGAGGCGCGCTGGCGCCTGGCTGCCGAGGAAGAAGCGGCCGAGCCGCAGACGGACGATGACACTTCCGCTCCGTACCGGGGCCTGGTCCGTTTCGAGCTGGACGACGCGGCCTTGTTCTTCGGCCGTGACCAGCTCATCGACGACCTTCTGCAACTGGTACGTCACCATCGGATCACAGCCCTCGTCGGTGCCTCGGGAAGCGGTAAGTCGTCCTTGCTGAGGGCCGGTCTCATCCCCCGTGTGCGGACCGTCGACGACCCGGCGCTGCGACCAGCGGCCCTGCGCATCTTCACGCCCGGCGACCGCCCTCTGCGGACCCACGAACAGCGGCTGGCCCCCAAGGACGCCGACCAGGGCGACACCTGGCTGGTGATCGACCAGTTCGAGGAGCTCTACACCCTCTGCACCGACCCCGACGAACGATCGCGGTTCCTCGGGCGGCTCCTCGCGGCCCAGGACCCCAGTAACCGGCTGCGCGTGCTGATCGCCGTGCGGGCCGACTTCTTCGGACACCTCGCAGGCCATCGCCGGCTGGCCGACGCCCTGCGCGACGCCACCTTGTTGACCTCGTCCATGAACCGCGAGGAACTGCGGGAGGCGATCGTCGGGCCCGCCCGGGCATCCGGACTCATCGTCGAACGCACCCTGACCGCGCGCATCGTCGCCGAGGTCGAAGGCGAACCCGGCGGCCTGCCGCTGATGTCCCACGCCCTGCTGGAAACCTGGCGCCGCCGGAAAGGCCGGGCCCTGACCGAAGCAGCCTACGAGGCGGCCGGCGGCCTGCACGGCGCCCTCGCCCGCAGCGCCGAAGACGCCTACAACAGCCTCGCCCCCGGCCACGCCGAGCTCGCCCGCCGTATCCTGCTCCGCTTGATCACCCCCGGCGACGGCACCCCCGACACAGGCCGCCCCACCGTCCGCGCCGAACTCCACCTCGGCGACGCCGATGACACCGCCGCCGTCCTGGAACACCTCACCCGCGCTCGGCTGCTCACCCTCGACGGTGACACCGTCAACCTGGCCCACGAAGCCCTGATCTCCTCGTGGCCGCGGCTGCGGGCCTGGATCGAGGAGGACCGCGAACGGCTGCGCACCCACCGCCAGCTCACCGAAGCCGCCCGTACCTGGCACGCCCTCGGTCGAGACCCAGGCGCCTTGTACCGAGGCACCCGGCTGGCCGTCGCCGAGGAAGCCTTTCCCGCCGTCGACCGCCGGACAGCGCTGACGAAGCAGGAAGCGGAGTTCCTGACCGCCAGCCAGGACCGTCTGCGCTACGAACAACGACGTCGGCGCGCCCGCAGCGGGGCCTTCGGCCTCGTCGTCGTACTCGCTGTGCTGGCCGGCAGCATCGCCTGGCAGCAGAACCGCGCCAGCGAGCACCGTCGTACCGAGGCCGCCGCCAAACGGGTGGCGGCCTTGGCGGACAACACACGCTACTCCGACCCGTTGACGGCGATGCGGCTGAGCCTGGCGGCCTGGCGCACGGCGGACACCGTGGAAACGCGGTCGGCTTTGTATGCCGCGGCGATGCAGCGCGAGGAAGACCGGTTCGCACCACTCGGGGCGTCCCCGGCGGGGCAGTTCCTCCTGAGCGCGGACGGCAACGTCCTGGTGCAGGCTTCGGACAGCAAAGTGATCAGGTGGGACGTCCCCGGGCATCGACGGACAGGAGTGTTCACCGGCCTTGGTGGCGGCTCCTGGAGTGTTGCGGCACTCAGCCCTGACGCACGCCGGTTCGCCCTGTCGACGGACGACGGACTGGTCATCTGGGACATCGCCCGCGGGCGCCCGGCCGGAAGCCGGCTCGGCCCGGGAGCACCGGGGGTGACGGTGTTCGGTCCGAGTGGCCGCACACTGCTGGCCGGCGAGGAAGCCGCTTCGGGCACCGCCAAGCTGCGGCTGTGGAACCTGAACAGGCGCCGTACGCTCTTCCAGCACCCGGTCCCGAGCTTCGACAGCGCGAAGATCAGCCCGGACGACCGCTTGATCGCACTGTGCCCCGAGCAGGGCCGGGTACAGCTGTGGCGGGTCGAGGGCGGGAGGCGCATCACGCTGGAGGACACACCCGCCGTCCGGTCGAAGGACGGATGCGCCGCGGCCTTCAGCCCGGACGGCCACCGGGTGACGGCAGCCGTCGGCGGCTCCGTGTCGACCTGGGACACCACCTCGGGCCGGCAGGTCGATCAGTTCGCCGCCGACGGCTACACGGACCTGCGGTACAGCCGTGACGGTCGCTTCCTGGTCGCGTCCGGCAGCACGAGCATCGATGTCTGGCGGCGGCCTCACCTTGACGATCCGGTGATCACCTATCCGGTCACCGCCGATTCGTCCGACGACCTCCGCCTCGACCCCAGCGGCAGGTTCATCAGATACATCGCCGGCACCGGAACGGACACCACGTCCGAAGTCGTGGTCCGCACGATGACGCTGGGAGACGTGCCCCGCTTGCCCTGGCGCGGCGAGCCGTCGGACGGTACCTGGTACAGCCCAGGCAGTGATCGGCTCGTCGTCGCGCGGCGGGAGGGAGACGAGGACCGGTTCTGGTTCGCGGACCCGCGCACCGGCCGGGACATCGCGCAACTGCCCGCCGCGGACTGCCCCGGGGACGCGGCCTCTCCCGGCGACCGGGGCGGTGAACTGAATGGTGAATGCCTTCCTGCCATGGCTTTCAGCGCGACCGGGGGTACGGCTGCCTACGCGCTGCTGCCGATCGACGAACCGACGACCCGGCAGCATGTCGTGCTGTGGCACGAGGCCGGCAAGCGGGCCACCACGCTCAGCCTGCGTCTGAAGCGCCCGGCGGTCGTCCGTCAGATCGCCCTCAGCCCGAACGCCGGACAGCTCTTCGTCGCGGTGCGGTCGGACAACGGCGCGGAGTGGACCGAGGTCTGGGGGCTGCGCAGCCGGTCACGGATTCGGCTGATCAACGGCCTGGGCGGCGACCGCATGGCCGTGAGCGGCGACGGACATCTGCTCGCCGCCTCGAACGGCCGGTACGCCGACGTGTCCACAGGCCATGTCGGGCAACTTCCACTCGGCTTCGACACGCCGGACGATGTCACCTCGGGCGGCGTCACCTCGACCCCCCCGCCACAGAAGTCCATAGGAACGCTGGCTTTCAGCCGCGACGGGAAGTACCTGGCAGTCGGAGACCTCTCCGGACGAGTGACCTTGCTCGACGGCGACCTGAGAAGACGCCTCGGCGTCATGTCCGGCCTCTTCACCAGCGACCACCAGGACGCTGCGGCACCGGTCACCGCCCTGGCCTTCTCCAGGGCAGGTGGGACCCTCGCCGTTGGCGGCCACGACGGCACTGTGCGGCTGTGGGACGTGGCCGCCAACCAGCCCTTGGGAACGACTCTCCTCACTCCGAGCGACTCCGTACAGGCCCTGACGTTCGCCCCCGACGCAGAAACCCTGTACGCGGCGAGCGACCATGTTCCGTCACAGACCTACCAGGCGTCACCGAAGGCGGTGGCGGCCACGGTCTGCACACGCGCCGACGGTGGCCCTTCGGCAGCGGAGTGGCACCAAATGATCCCCGAAGTGCCCTACCGCAGGCTTTGCTGACCGCTGTGCCGACCGGCCGGTACTGCTCTCCGCGTTGCCGACGGCACCGGCAGGCGTGCCGCAATACCCCGCCGCTGTGCCGAGTACCTCTCCTTCCGCGAGGGCGGACGTGCACGTATGCGATGCCGCTCAACGACGCCTGCGGGGGCAACGGGACCGTGGCACTGCGGCGTCAGGCCGGGCGAAGAGAGCGCGCCACCTCCCGGTCACGACAGGCATGACCAGATGGCGGCAGTAGTCACTGAAAACCCGCACTGCGCTGGGCATCTGTGCGGGCCCGGGCGTCGCGCGAGGGTGCTAGGGTCACGCCATGCCACGTAGGGACACGGCGTCACGGGTGATCGCTGCGCCACCCGATCGCGTCTGGGCCGCACTCGTCGATCGCGAGGCGCTCCTGGCATGGCTCCCTCCCGCCGGGATGACTGGCAGGTTCGAGCGCTTCGATGCCCGGCCGGGCGGGTCGTACCGGTTGGTGCTCACCTATACCGACGCGTCCGGCGCGCCCGGCAAGACGACCGGGAATGCCGACATCGTAGAGGCTCGCTACGTCGATATCGTCCCCTGCGTGCGCATCGTGCACGCGGTGGACTTCGTCTCCGACGATGCTGCCTACGCCGGCACGATGACCATGGTCTGGGAAGTCACCGCTGCCGAAGCGGGGACACGCGTCGACATTTTCGCAGAGGACGTCCCGGACGGCATCTCCGCGAAGGACCATGCTGCGGGGCTCGCCTCTTCCCTGGCGAACCTGGCCGCCTACGTGGAGCAGCAGCCCAAGCTGAGGCCGGTCAGGCACTGTTCGCCGGTGAAGCCCGGCAAAGCACGCGCCAGCACCACAGGCTCAACCCCGCGCAGCTCGGCGAGCGCCCGCCGCCCGGCCTTGGGCGGTCAGCTCCCCGGCCAGCGGCACGGTCCGTGACGCCCCTGCTGCCACAGCTCTGCCCGCCTGCGCAGCCGGGGCAGACATCCGCACCCGCGGGCGCTGACGCACCGCTGGGCCGTGGGGTGTGACCGCTCGACCCTCACCGCAGACACCACTGCTGCTCACCGCCCGTCGTGTCGCCGTGTTGCCCCGCCCTACAACTCGAATTCCAGGTCGAGGAGGTCGGTGAGTTCTACCTCGAGGCCGTGGGCGCGGCGGCCGTTGTCGCGGAAGTAGACCTCGCCCAGGGCCTCGGCCGCGACCTGGCGGAGCTGAGCCTCGGTGGCGCCGCCCTCGTGAGCCGCAAAGAGACGGGCGGCCTGGTGGGGCGGCAGCGCGAGGGTCAGATGACGCACGCGGGCGTCGTCGGTACTGCCCGGGGCAGCGGTGTAGCCGAACCGGGCCTGAACATCGATCATGATGCCGCCGGTGGTGGCCGCGGTGTGCTTCGCCTTGGCCCGGATCTGCGGCTGCCAGCGTGTGCGGACCTCGTGCTCCAGCCGGTCGGCCAGCTCCGGCCGGGGGTTTCTGATCTGGTTCTTCACATACCGCTCGACGGTGCGCTGGCTGATGCCGAGCAACTCGGCCACGCGCCGGGTGCTGCGCTGGTGCGCTCGGACCAGGTAACGCATCCGCGCCCCGGCGGACTTGGGGATGGGCCGGGTGAAGGTCCCCTGCACCGCCTTGTCGAGCCCTTCCCCGACCGTGACCATCGCCGTACCTCTCCTACTCTCCGGTGTCCATGGCGGTGACCTCGCCGGTCTTGATGTAGCGGGCGAGGTTGGCGACCTTGCCGTCGGCGCTGAGCTGTTCGAGGACGTCCGCGCCCCACAGCACGCTCTGGCTGCCCTCGTGCTTGACCATCCCCGGGGAGACACCGAGCCGGAACGAGCCCGGCACGGTCTTGCCGTCGCTGTCGTAGGGCAGGACGTCCAACGGGCTGGGTCCGTCGGCGGCGTACACGGCGCAGTCGGACAGGACCGCGACCGGATACTGCCCGGTGGCCGCCGCCAGATGCAGCATCTTGCGGTGCATGTTGATCCGGGCACGTGAGATCACGATGGCGCGGATGTCGGGGCGCCAGGTCGGGCGGGCGAGCGCGGGCCACGTCCGCCCGGGCTTCCAGCCGCCGCCGCGCGCCTTCTCCCGCAGCTTGCCGATGCCGCCCTTGACGGTCATCTTGACCGCGTCCACGACGATCCCCAGTTCCGGGTCCCGACTCTTGTAACCGTCCATCGCCTTCAGGAACTCGGCCGGGGGCAGCTTCTCCGCGACGCCGAGGTCCGCCATGGTCGCGACGTAGGCGTCGCGCAGCCGCTTGTACCAGCCGTCCAGGAACCGGCCGCTCTCCGGGCGTACCCAGGCCTCCAGCGGGGCGACGTCGTAACCGAGTTCCACGGCGTAGGCGACCGTCGGGGTGGCGTACCAGGCCGGCCCCTCGGGGCGTTCCCCGGTGGGCGTGAACGGACCGGGCAGCAGGTCGCCGTCCAGCCGGCGCCACTGCTTGCCGACCTTCACCCGGGACAGGTCGACGTGGGAGAGGTCGACCAGCCAGGAGCCGGGCACCGCTGGGTCGAAAACCGGGTTGGTGACGTGCTCGGGCGGCGATGCCAGGCCGACGACCGCGCCGTTGGCGGCCGCGCCGAACGCCAGGTTCACGTCGAGGCCGACCAGGTAGCGCTTCATGCACTCGTCATCGGTCAGGTCCCGCGCCCAGTCGTAGGCCTCCTCGAACAGCCTCTCGCCGGGGCCGCGTACGTGGAAGCGGGGCAGGTGGGCCAGGACGGGGTGGCCGTCGGTCGCCTCGCACGGCGCCGGGTCCATCGGCTCCACACCCAGCGAACCGGGCCGGTGCTCGCGGTGCCGCCGGCCGTCCTGGTCCGGCTCGCTCGCGCGGGTCGGCGGGCTGAGCGCGGTCATCAGGTGCAGCCCCGTCACCGCGGTGGAACCCACCGGCGTCACCACTCGGGTCGCGTACACACCCAGCACCCGGGCGAGTTCCGCCGGCTCCAACTGCGCGGCATGGCCCCACGCGCGGTCTTCCAGAGCGCGCCACGAGGGGATGCACAGCTGCACACACTGCCGGCGGCCCCCCTGGGCGGGGCGGTAGATCCGTGCCCACGGCCCCAGCCCCCGCTTGGTGAGCTGCCACTGCGCACGCTGAAGCTGCCTGATGACCTTGTGGCCTTCCGGAAGCCGCCCGGCGAGCCGCTCGGACTCCGACAACTGCCCGGGCATTCCGTAGCGTTCGCACGCGGCCTCGGTGAGCACCAGCAGCGGGTCGGCGTCCTTGCCCGAACCGTGCAGCTTCTCCGCCCCGAGCCGCGCCTCGGCCAACGTCCACTCGATCAGGGCGGGCAGCGACTTCGCGGGCACGTCCAGGATCAGGCCGCCGACGCCGTAACCGGTCACCTGCTTCTCGGTGTCGGCGTCGAGGACGAGCAGCGGACCGTGCGCGTACGCGCCGCCGGGCGCGGGCGTCCTCGCCGGGGCCGGGGCGGCCTCCTTGGCACCCGGACGGCGCGAGCCTTGCGACGCCCGCTCCGCACGCGGACGTGCCCGAACTGGGGCCGGGGGAGCCGACGGAGATTCTTCTGCCCCGCCCGCGGGCTGCCCCGGCGCTGAGGGTGCCGCAGCGGTCGACGCCTGCGGCACCGCGGTGTCCTCCTGAGAGGCATCGGTTGTCCCGGGGACGGGGTAGAGCTTGGCGAGTTGCTTGAGCAGGCGCGCGTACGCCTCCCGCTCCGGCGGCCGCGGTTCGGTCTTGCCCGACTCCCAGCCGCCGACGGTCGCCCGTCGCACATCCAGAGCGGCGGCCACTTCGTCCAGAGTGAGCGCGTGAGCCTGGCGCAGCCGCCTGCGCTCGGCCGGTGGCGGCAGTGGGGACCGGGACGCGACCAGCGCGTCGACCGCGTCGAACAACTCGGACATGGGGCACCTCCGGTCCTCACTCTACTCCATGAACCCGACCATTCACGCCCTTTTCGCGTACATTTTGCGTACCAACCGCGTTCGGGACGGCAACTTCCCCCACGCCTGGCTGCCGCCCGGGGGCCCCAGCGTCGGAGTTGGCCAAGGAGCGCACGTGTCTGACCGCCCGGCCGATCCCTCGGGCATCGACACCGGCCGCGCACTCACAGGCCCCTTCGCATGAGAATGCACATCGTCTCGTGGCGACGGATCAACCCGTCAGCTCCTTCCTCGTCCCAGGCATCGGGCTCGCGACCGTACGCGACGTAGCCCAGGCGCTCGTACAGGGCGCGAGCCCGAGGGTTGTTCTCCTCTACGGCGAGTTCGGCCCTGTGCAGGCCGCGGTTCCTGATCCTCTGCTCGGCCGCTCGCACCAGCAGCGTTCCCAGGCCGAGGGACTGGAGTGCCGGGAGCACGGCGAGCTGCCACAAGGTTCCGGCTCCCTCGGAGACCTGATAGTCGACACCGCCGATCGCCACCGGCAGATCCACGGAGGTGCATACAGCCAGGTAGTCCACCTCGCCGGCCGCAGCACGGGCCAATTCCCGCTCCACATGGCGTAGGTGGGTGGCCGAGCCCGACCAGGAGCATGCCGGCAGGTCCCGGGGCAGCAGGTCACGCACGCGGACGGGTACGACCACGGTGGCATCGGTGGATTCGTGTGCAGTGATCACGGCCGTGAGCATGCCGACCGACGTGATGCCACGGCAATGCATTTCTCCCACCGGGACCAAGAGCCGGCCGCCGACAGTTCCAGGCAGGGGGAGTCCGGCGATGACCGCGTCGCGGTCTCGGTCGATTCCTGCCGCGAAAGTGTGGAGGCTGGGCAGGTCGTCCTGGCGGACGGCGTCGAACGAGGTCAGTGGCCGCCGCTCGGAGGCTCGCAGTCAGTGCCGTCGGGGTAGCCGCCGAAGGCATCCGCCTTGGTGGAGTCACTGCTCATCGTGCCTTCCACACACCAAGGAGAGACACCGATGTCGATGAGGAAGCCGACCCCTCCGGACCCGTCCTGGTGTGCCTGCACCTTCCCGGCGGAGTAGCCGAGGCCGGTAAGTGCGTCGCGGACGTTGTCCGGGCTGAAGTCGCCCCGCCGGCGCAGCGGTTCGAGTGCGCTCTTGACGCGTCCGACGGCGGTGAGTCCGTCGCAGCGGCTCTTGCCGTGGAGCGCGATGGGCACGTCAAAGCCGTGGTTTTCGGCGTAGTGGTCGGTCGGCGGCACGGTTGAGCTGGGGGTAGTGGCGGCCGTGGATGCCGTCGGCTCGGGGCTCTCGCCGGGGCAGGGGAAGTCCGCTGGTGTACTCGGCGTCGATATACCGGTCGGCGTTGGATGCGAACGCCGGTACGAGTCGGCGGTCCCTTCTGCCCGCTGGGTTCCGCACCCCGCCGCCAGCAGGACCATCAGCGTCAACGGCAGCAACCCGAGCCGGGCTCTCGTCTTCCTCAGCGTCGTCATCCCCCGATCCTGCCCAACAGTTCGGTGGGCGTCATGAGTACTTCTACTCATCGGCCACGACACCTTGATCCGCACGCGGCGTCCTGCCGGTGGCCCCGGACGTCGGCGCCGCCCTGTCGGAAGGTGTGGGCCAGGCCGGTGTGGTCGGGGTGGCCGTGGGTCAGGAGTACGGCGCGGACGTCGGTCACGGAGCGGCCGGAGTCGGCCAGGTGCTCGCGCAGCTGCCCGACGTGGGCCGGCCGTCCGGCATCGACCAACTCAAGGGCACCGCCGTGGTTGGTTCAGGAGTATCGGTGGGGGAGATGGAGAAGGAACACGCGGATGGCCTCGTTGATGTCAGGAAGCCTGCCGGCGACCTCGTGGACCACGGGCTTGGAGACGGTGACGCACCAGAATTCGGTCTTCCGCTGCGTGAAGCCGGAGCGGAAGGCGGACACGTTCAGGACCCCGACAGGGAGCCCGTGGTCGTCGGGGGCCTCCTTGAGACCGTCATCCCAGTACACGTCGAAGTAGTCGTTCCGGTCCGCCCGCTCGTGGAGGGAGAGTTTGCGGAGCTTCAACGCTGTCCTGAGGCGTGGTTCCATACCGTCCAGGTAGCCCATGCCGGCCTTCACTCCCGTCTGTGGCGACAGCGCGAGCGCAGCCGATCTGCGCCCGACGACCGCGGTGCCAAGCCTATTTCCCACCCCTCTGCCAGCGGGCTACTTCACAGGATCTGCCCGGGCGCCCCGACGAGGCGGATCGACGCTGAAACGGGTGCTTTCCGTAGTCGGCGCATCGGAGCAGGTCAGGGTCAGAACGAGCAAAGGCCGTCCATTTCGGAGCTCAGGCGAGGTGCCCTACCAAGCGCCGGCGTGCCCCTCGTACGCCTGGGCGCAGTCCTGTCCAGCTCGGGTGGATCCCGCGAGGAAGTAGGCCGTGGTCGTGACGATCGCGTTCTTGCGCGACCTCACCCCACTTCGGGGCGACGTGCATCTGCGGTTCGCGCTGCACGTCGCCCTGACCCACCTCGGGATCGCCCTCGCTGAGGACGCTGACGGACTCAACGCCTGGATCCACGACTCCGGGCAGTCCTGGGCGGTGCTCTCTGCTGTCGCCGGCGGTCGGACGATCCCCCTCCAGGGCGGCCCCCGGCGGCTGGCCGACGAGTTGGAGGCAGCCTGGGACATGTGGCTGGAGCTGGGCGGCCCTGACCCGTACGACTTCGGGATGACCGTCACGGACAGCGGCACCACCCAGTACGCATGGGCCGAGGACCCCACGAGTGCACTCCGCTGGTCGCTCACCTGAACTGACGGCAACCCCTTCCTCAGCCGTCCAGCGGCTCGTGGGCGGGGCCGCCCGGCGCCGAGACCGGCCGCCGGCGATGCCACTGCGCACCGCTGGCTGTTCCCGCCGGCTCCTGCGTTCGGCCCGGCCCGGTGCGGCCGCTGCTCCTGGCCGGCGCAAGCCGCACTCCGGGCAGCACCCGGTCGGCGCCGCCTGGCCGCGACGGGCCGTTCTGCCGTCCGCGCCCGGACGGCCGGCCGCACCGCGAGCCCGTTGCGCGGAGCCGAGCGGGTGATGCGGTGTGTCAGTTGTCGGACTCCGGCGACGGGAGGTAGGCGCCGGGTACGTCGCTGGGGCTGTGGATCTCGCTTTCGCCGGGGTACGGGCGCGTCCAGTTGTGGGTCTGGTACCAGGTGAGGTGGTTCATCTGGGCCGGGTTGGCGTAGTCGGGGATGGCGTGGGGGCCGGTCAGATGCTGCTTGGACTTCCAGGCGTCCCACGCTGCGGCGAGGGACTTCTTGTCCGCCGGTGTCTTCGCCGCCGGTACGGCCGCTGCCTTGGGGTCCTGTGCGGCGGGGGAGTCCACGCCGCAGGACGGCGGGGTCTTCAGGCCGTCGGTCAGTGAGGTGCGGTTGGGCAGGGCGGTGAACGGCGTGTCGTCGGCGTGGCGGGTGAACGCGTCCCGCATGGGGGTGGCCGCGCTGTCCTTCTGGTTCATCGGGTGGATCCCGAGGATCTGCTCGATGGTGCGGATCATCGTGATCTGCGAGTAGTAGTGGCTGTCGACGGTGTTGTGCCGGGCCCAGGGGCTGATGATCTGGACCGGGGCGCGGTGGCCGTCGACGTGATCCAGGCCGGCCTGGGAGTCGTCCTCGACGACGAAGATCGCCGAGTCCTTCCAGTACTTGCTGTGCGAGATCCTGTCGATGATCTTGCCGGTGGCGAGGTCGTTGTCGGCGACCTGGGCGGCCGGGCTCGCCGGGCCGCCGGTGTGGTCGCTGGAGAGCCAGAACATGTTCAGGTTCGCCGGGCCGTTCTTCTCGAAGTCCTGCTTCCAGATCTCGTACCGGTACAGGTCCGGGACGCTGGTGTCGAACTTCGGGAAGCCGGGCACCGACACGCTGTTGAGCGACGGGATCGGTGATGAGGAGTTCAGGGGGTAGGCGGTGGCCTGGCCGGTCGTGTCCATGTTCCTGGCGTCGCAGTACAGGTTCTGCCAGCTGGCGCCGGACGGCTTGGTCAGGAACTGCTGGAACTCGCCGAAGTTCCGCACGCTCTTGCCGGCCGCCTGCGCGCCCGTCCAGAGGAAGCCGGTCTTCTGGTGGCCGAGGGCGTCGTCCTCGGTGTCGTAGCTGCGCTTGTACTCGCCGGCCGAGGACTCGGTGTACTCCGGGTTGTCGGCCTGCATCAGCCAGTTGTGGCCCTCGGCGGAGTTGGTGCCGATGTCGTAGGTGTTGTCGTACAGCCCGAACTGCTCGGCCAGTGCGTGCTGGTTCGGCGTCACGTTCTCGCCGAACTGCGTCAGTGACGGGTCGCCGTTGCCCTGGGGGATGTCACCGAGGACCTGGTCGTAGGTGCGGTTCTCCTTGACGATCAGGAAGACGTGTTTGATCGTCGACGGGTCGCCGATCCGCGCCGGGACCGGCTGCGGCCTGGCGTGGCGGTGGCCCTCGGCCAGCGGGACGGAGGCGGCCCTCCAGCCGTTCTGCCGGAAGACCTTGGCGGTCCGGGAGCGGATGACACGGTCGCTGGGAAGGGTGAACTGCGTCAGGCTGGAGGTCGTGTCGTGGGTGCCGTGGCCGGCGCTGTCGGGGCGGCGCGCGTCGATGCCGCGGGTGTGGGAGACGACGACCTTCTTGCCCGCGGTGGCGATCTCGGCGGGGAAGTAGTCCGTCGGGAGGAGGCCGATGTAGCTGACCGGCTCCTGCGGGGAGGTGTAGCGGTAGACGGCGACGGCGTTGGCGCGGCCGAGCGTCACCAGCAGGTGGCCGTCGTCGGTGAGGGTCACGGCGTCGGGCTCGTAGCCGACGGATGCCTCCGGCCACGGCTGGGTGGAGATGGTCTGTACGACCTTGTCGTTGGCGGTGTTGATGACCGACACGTTGTTGTCGGCGGTGTTGGTGACGAACACCGCGCCGCGCCGGGCGTACACGGCGGTCGGGTGCAGGCCGACGTCGATGGTGGCGACGGCGGCGGACGGTTCGGCCAGGTCGATGACGCTGACCGTGCCCGTGGTGGTGGCGCCGGTCTCGGGGTCGGCCGGCACCTGGGTGCCGTAGGAGTTGAGCGTGGAGTCCCCGGCCCTCGCGGGCCGTCCGCCCTCGTTGCTGACGTAGAGCCTGTCACCGACCCGGGCCATGCCGCGCGGGGCGTTGCCCACCGCCCAGCTCCGGGTGACGGCCCCGGTCGCCACGTCGATCGCCACCACCCGGTTCTGCCCGTTGACCGCGGCGTACACGGTGGACCCGTCGGCGGAGAACACCGCCGCGGCGACCAGTGCCTGCTTGCCGCCGTCGGCCGGGACCTTGACGGTCACCGGGTCGGCGAGGGTGCCGTCCGCGTTCACGGTGAACCTGGTGTAGCCGTCGGCCTGGCCCAGCCACAGCTGCTTGCCGTCGGGTGAGTACGTCGGGCCTTCCTGGCCGACGGATCCGCTGCTGATGCGCAGGTCGTCGGCGGCACTGGTGCCGACACGCTGCTTGACCTGCCCGGTCGTGAGGTCCATGACGATCAGCGTGGCGTCGCCGTCGGTGACCGCGGCGGCGAGGTGGTTGCCGTCCGGGCTGACCGCCGACGACATGATCTTGCCGTCGTCGATGACGAGGCGGTCGCCGTAGGGGGCGATGTACTGGTCGGCGGAGACGACCTGGCCGCTGTCCGTGACCTGGCCGACCTGGGCGGTGCCGAACTGGCGGGTCTCGGCGACGGCGGTGCCGGTGGCCAGGGCGGCCGTGGTGATGCATGCCGTGACCAGCGTGGCCCGGTGGCTGACACGTCTGCCCAGCAGGTCGTGGTACTTCTTCTCGGCCTGCCGACGGCGGCGTGCTATCTGCATGACCTCATTCCTTCGGTGATTCGGAGAGTTCGGGGGGTGGCCGGAGAGGAAGAGTTCAGGGAGCCGGGGAGTCCGGGGAGGTGGCGAGCAGGTCGATGCCGCCGTCGAACTGCCACAGCGGGTTCGGTGCGTCTCCGGTCGGGGTCCGCACCAGGAAGTAGCCGTTCACCTCCTTCGGCCCGTCGCCGTCGGCGACGAACCGCCCGTCTGCGGTGATGTCGAGCTGGTAGACGGCCGACCCGGTGGCCGCGACGCCCGGCAGATGCCAGGAGACGACACACCGCCAGTCGTTGCCCGGGCCCTGGTCACGGTCCTGGACACCGGCCTTCGTGCACGCCGCCGAAGCCCTCAACTGCGCCTCGGTGACGGCGGGTCGGTGAAGCTGGTCGGTCTGTACGCGGTACAGGTGAGCGAACTCGGTGGCGAGCGAGTGCTGCACCTTGGCCTGCTCGATCCCGGAGCCGGTGGCCGTGGTCGTCGCCGCCACGACCGCGACCGTCACGCCGAGCAGTCCCGCGAGCGGCAGGGCGGCCGTGGTGACCGCGCGGCGCGCCGAGCCGTCGTCGGTGGGGTTGGTGAAATCACGCCGCAGGAAGAGGACTCGGGCCAGCGCCGTCGCCGCCACGGCCCACAGGAGACTGACAGCGATGCCGATGAGGAGCGGGGTGACCTGCGCCGGGCTGGTGAACAGGCCGTTCCAGGTGAGGAAGGCGTCGCCGGGCAGGGCGAGACGTGCGGCGACGGGGAGCGGCAGCATCTGGGCGAGCTGCATCGCCGGCGCGATGACCGCGGGCAGCAGCAGACCCATCGGGGAGCGCCCGAGTACGACCGACCCGAGGAGTCCGATCGAGGCAAGGGCCAGGGTCGGGGCGAGCACACAGGCCCAGGCGAGCAGGACCGTGCCGGCGGCGTCCCCCGGCGCGAGCAGATGGCCGTCGAGGCCGACCAGCGGCCGGTTGCCGACGGCCACCAGGCCGCCGACCGTGCCGGAGACGGCCAGCCCGGCCACGAGCAGCAGGATGACGGTGAGGCCGGCCAGCACCTTCGCCGCGAAGATCCGCCGGGGCGAACGGACGGCGACGAGAAGGTGCCGCCACGTGCCGAGCCGGTCCTCGGAGGCGAACACGTCGCCGGCGACGACGGCGGTGAGCAGCGGAAGCGCCCAGGTGCCGGCGAAACCTAGCGTCACCAGCGGCCCGGCCCACCCGGTGGCGTGCATCCAGCGGCCGAACAGGGTGTCCGTGGGCAGCGTGCTCTGCGCGCTCACCCCGGCCACGAAGAACGCCGGCGCGAGCCAGCAGGCGAGGAGCAGGAGGCGGATCCGCCACTGGGAGAGGAGCTTGACGATCTCGAAGCGGTAGCTGCGGGCGACCGTGACGCGGCCCGATGCGGACGTGTCCGCTTGAGCAGGTGGCACGGAGGTCGGGGCGGGAGTTGTGGTTGCGGTCATCGACCGGCCTCCTGACGCTGGGCTTCGCTCTCCCGCTGCCCGGTCAGAGCCAGGAACGCCGCCTCCAACGGAGACACGAGCGGGGTGAGTTCGCGAAGCGCGATGCCCTCGTGGACGAGCCGCACCACCAAGGCGTCGACGGCGGGCACCGACGCGCGCACCACGAGGACCTCCCCGCCCTGGCGTCCCGCTCCGCCGTCGACCGCGCGGACTCCCGGTGTGTCGGCGGCCAGCCGACGTGCGCGCTGCGGGTCGGACGTCGTCAGCCGGTAGTCGAGTTCACGGTTCTCGGTGGCCAGTTCGCCCAGCGGCCCTGAGAAGACGGTCCGCCCGGTCGCGAGGATGGTGACTTCGGAACACAGGGCCTCCAGGTCGTCCATGCGGTGGCTGGAGATCACGACGCTCGTTCCCTGCCGCGCGAGCCGGGTGAGAACACCGTGGACATGCTTCTTTCCCGCCGGGTCCAATCCGTTGGAGGGCTCGTCCAGGACGAGCAGCCGCGGCTCGGTGAGCAGGGCCGCGGCGAGGCCGAGCCGTTGGCGCATACCCAGGGAGAAGCCGCGGGTGCGGTCGTCGGCGACGTCCGTGAGCCCCACCTGTCGGAGTGCGTCGTCGATCGCGCCCGACCGTGTGTCCTCACCCCGCAGAGCGGCGAGCGCGGCGAGGTTCTGCCGGGCGGTGAGCGAGGGGTACAGCCCCGGCCCGTCCACGAAACCGGCGACACCGCCGGGCGCTTCGACGGCCCGGCCCACCGGCGTGCCGAGGATCTCCAGACTTCCGCTGTCGGCCACGGCCAGGCCGAGCAGGAGGCCGAGCAGCGTCGTCTTGCCGGCGCCGTTCGGGCCGACCAAGCCGTGGATCTGTCCCTGCGTCACATCCAGGTCGACGCCGTCGAGCGCGACGACATCACCGAAGCACTTGGTGATGCCGCGAGCCCGGATCGCGAGCGGTGAGCCCATGAGCCCCTTCTTTCGGAAAGTCTTAGGGACCATAGGAAGCACACACGACACTGGCAGGGATGACCGGTTGAACGCTCAGCGAACGGAATCCCAAACGCGAGTCAACCGGCGTCCGCCGCGCCGCTGGTCGTCCTGCCCGCGGTCTGACGGGACGCCGGCGCAGAGGAAACAGATCTGGTCCCACAGTGCCCGGATCCTGCGGTGGCGGCGGAATTGCCCGCAGGGGCCCTCGCTCTTGCCGGACGCGTACGACCGCGAGCGGGCCGTCTCGTCCGGATCACGTCCCGGACCGGCCGAAGACGCCGGCGAGGGGGCGCCCCGGTCGTGCGGAGCTTGTCGGCACTGAGTGGTCCGGGCAGACAAAGGTGGTGAGAGGCCGGACACTGCGGGTACCCGTCGCCTTGGCACAACGCACGCAAGCTCTCAGGAGGTACCCATGGGCAAGCTGGGCGACATGGCGAACAAGGCCAAGGAGATGGCGAAGAGCCACCCGGACCAGGCCGACAAGGGCGTCACGGGCGCTGAGCGCATGGTCGACGAGCGTACGGGCAACAAGTACGACGCCCAGACCGACAAGGCTGCCGACGCGGTGCGCCGTTCCTACGAGGGCGACGGGACGACGGAGCGGTAGTCACGAGCGCTCAAGGTTCGATCCGGGTCCCCGGCGCCACGCGCCGGGGACCCGCTCTGTCCCCGACTCACCGCACGCCACGGCCCGGTCGAATGGCAGGACGAGCGGAGCGGCGCCACTCGAGTGCGGCCCCGTCGGACTGTGGCTCGGGCCGGCCGGTGGAGGCGAGGGGGCGTTGCAGGTGCCAGATGTGGCCCACACCGTCCAACGGCCGGCCGGTGCCGTACGCACGCTGGTAGGCGGCCGTCACCGCATCCACCGAGGCGTGGCGGCGGGCTCGGCCCGTGCGGCGGGCTGCGCAGGTGCCGAGACAGGCGAAGCAGGTGAGGATGCCACCCGGAAGCAGCAACGTTGTGGTTGGTCGCGTGCCGATCGCGACGGGCCGTCAGCTGATCCGTGCGGCCAGGGCGACGATGATGCCCGCGGGGCCCCGGAGGTAGCACAGCCGGTAACTGTCCTCGTACTGTGCCACCACGCGGGGGTGTGGTACTTCGTCAGCTTCAGCTTGCTGTGGCCGTCCGGGGTCCGCATCATCGCGATGACGCTGCGGACGCCGTCGAGTCCGACGGTGCGGTCCGCGAAGAGGCCTCGATCTGTGCCGTGCCTTCCAGCTCCAGGCCGAGTTCGGTGAAGAAGGCGATGGCGGCTTCCAGGTCATCGACGCCGACGCCGACGTTGTCCATCCGCTGGAGCGTCATGTGGTTCTTCTTCTCCGTCGCGCCGGCCGTCGTGGCCACTGGTACCCCTAGGACGGAGCCGGCGCCACATTCTCGACACCCGCACACGAGCTGAGTTCGCAGGACCCGCTCGTATGCGGGTGTCGAGGGGCCACCCGAGTGAGGCACCCTGGCTTCGGCTCCGCGCCCCGCCCCGCGGGCCGCGCGGAGTTGTCCGTACCGGCTCGGGCGAAGATCACATCAGTCCGTGAAGCCCTCCGCCCCCGGCACCGGGAACGAGAGGGCCTGTCCCTCCCCGGCCGCGAGTACCTGCTCCAGCAGTGCGCCGAGCTGGTCGAGTTGCGACTTCGTGAGGGGGGCGAGTGAGCGCTCCACCTCGGCGGCGACCCGGCGCTCGCCCTCCCGCCGGATCTCTTCACCGTGCTGGGTGAGGGCGTGCCGGACCGCCCGGCCGGGGCTCGGGACGCGTTCGATGAGGCCCCGGGCCGCCATCCGGGCGGCGAGGGTGCCGAACGCCTGGTCGGTCTGAAAGGTGAGCTGGGCCAGCTCGTGCAGCGAGGCGTCCGGGTGTGCGTGCAGATGGCGGAGGGTGTCCCACTGCGCGAGAGAGACGCCGAGCGGGGCGAGGGCGGAGGTCAGCGCGCGGTGGTGGCGGTTCTGGAGGCGCTTCACGGCGAGCGCGACCTGCTGCGGGGTTCGGGTCACAGATTCAGGCTAGCGCAAACTCAGGAAGCTGATCTAAGGTCGCTTATATAAGCATGTTGACATACGAGTCGAGATGTCGCCGCACCTGCCCGGGAGACCTCATGAACACCACCGCACCCGTCCCGTTCACCGTCGAGGAGACCGGCTCCGGCCGTCCCGTCCTGCTGCTGCACGGCGGCGCCGGGCCCGCCTCCATGCGGCCGTTCGCCGCCCTGCTGGCCGAACGCCACTCCGCCCGGGTGCTGCTCCCCACCCATCCCGGCTTCGACGGGACACCGCGCCCCACCGCCCTGGACGACATCCGTGCGCTGGCCGCCGCGTACACCGCACTGCTGGCTGAGCGCGGGCTGACCGGCGTCACCGTGGTGGGCAACTCGATCGGCGGCTGGATCGCCGCCGAGATGGGCCTGCTGGACGAGGTGCGGATCACTGCCTCCGTCATCCTCAACGGCGTCGGAATCACCGTGCCCGGCCACCCGCTCGCCGACTTCTTCGCCCTCCGCCCCGACGAGGTGGCCGCGCTCTCCTTCCACGACCCGGCCCGCTCCCCGCTCGCCGCCGCCGACCGGCTCACCGACGTTCAGCGTGCCGCGATGGCCGCCAACCGCGAGACGCTGTCGGCGTACGCGGGCCGGGAGATGGCCGACACGACGCTGGCCGGGCGGCTGGCGGCGACGCGCGTGCCCACCCTGGTGGCATGGGGCACCGCCGACCGGATCGCACCGCCGGCTTACGGCGAGGCGTACGCCGCCGCCATCCCCGGCGCCGTGTTCCGGCCGCTGGCCGGCACCGGGCACCTCCCGCAACTGGAGACGCCGGAGACGGTGCTCGCAGCCGTCGCGGAGTTCACCACGCCTTGGTCGAGGATGCCGAGGGCCGTGTCGGGCCGGCAGTGAGCACAGGGCAGTACCTGCCGGCGCGGCGCGTCGATCCCCCGCCAGGCCTGCCCCGGCCGAGGTCGCCGTACCCGGTGGCTCTGTCACCGCCCCCGGACGGGACCTCCTGGCTGGCCTTCCCGTCGGGAGCGGCTTGCTCAAGGCCGGTGGTCGTGCGCGCAGGGACACGACGGCCGGTGACAGATAACGATCTCGGCGCACACCTTGCGTAATATGAATGCCCCTCTAGCCTCCGACCATGGCTTTTCTATCGCGTCGCCG
This sequence comes from Streptomyces sp. NPDC014991, assembly GCF_043080665.1. Taxonomy (NCBI): domain Bacteria; kingdom Bacillati; phylum Actinomycetota; class Actinomycetes; order Kitasatosporales; family Streptomycetaceae; genus Streptomyces; species Streptomyces sp. NPDC014991. The sequence continues at coordinate 1,268 of NZ_JBIBVY010000007.1, read as the reverse complement.
TCGAGGGGCACGCCTGGCGCCGGAACTCGGCGACCAGGACCTGGGCAGGCTGCTGAAGTCCCTGCTGGCGACCACGAGGACCGGAACGATCGCGACGACGGACCTGTGCACCGCGCAACTGTCCCGGCTGCTGAGCCAGGAGCCCGGCGACTGGGACCGCCGGTCGCACCGCATCGGTGTGCTGGCCGGCTTCCTCGCCGGATCGCATCTGGCGCGGTCCTGGGCCACGCGCGAGCCGCGCGACGCGAACGCACTCGTCCTGCACGCCTGGACCGAGGTCGCCCACGCCCGCAGGCAAGGGGGCCTGCAGGACGCGGCCGGCACCGTGGACAGCTGTCTGCGGGCCGCCGAACTCGCACCGGAGGACCCCACCCCCTGGGTCGCTCTCCTGGCGGTGGCACGCGTGGAACGCTGGGCGCAGCCCCGGGTGTTCGGGGTGTGGAACGAGGTGCTCGCGCGTGACCGCTGGAACCGTGAGGCCTACCTGGGCATGCTGGGCTACCTGAGCCCGGAGGAGGCCGGATCGCGCATCCAGGTCCTGGAGTTCGTCGACACCCTGCGGGCCCGCATGCCCGCGAACGCACCCTGCGCGGCGACGGAACTCACGGCCCAGGTCCAGCAGTACCACGCCGTGCTCGACCGGGGAGGGTTCGAGGCGCTGGTGGCGCGCAACCACTGGTCCCAGGCGATGGCGGCCCAGGCCCTCGACCGGGTCGCCCCCACCTGGGTACGGCCGGGATTCCTGAACCACGCCGCGGCCCTGGCCGATCTCAACACCCTCGCCTACGCGTTGCTGGCCGCCGACCGGCGGGCGGAGGCCCGTGCGGTCTTCGACGCGCTCGACGGCACCGTCACCGCCTGGCCCTGGCAGGCCGGCGGCGACCCGGTCCAGGAGTTCGAGCAAGCGCGCCGCAGAGCGACGGCCGGTATGTGACCCGCACCCGGTGCCCGGTTCCGCAACGCGTCGGTGAGCAGGGGGGCGAGATGGTCCGAGGCGTCGTCGAGCGCGGACCGCCCGGTGTCCGGCAGGCCGCTCGAACAACTGCCGTGCAACTGGTGACCCGGCAGCCATGACGGCCGCTGCCGCACTCGGCGCCGCCGACCCGGCCGGGGCAGGGGTCGCCGCGGTGTTCTTCCCCGAGTCGGTGCGGGTCGAGTGATGGTCGACCCCCCCCCGCCGGGTGGGGGGGGGGAGGGTGTTTAGTTAGGATAACGCCCCCCAGCCCCCCCCGATTACAACCAGAGGGGCCAGCAGGTTCCCACGTGCG
>NZ_JBIBVY010000006.1:270756-320541 GCF_043080665.1 Streptomyces sp. NPDC014991 | reverse complement strand
GCTTTCCTCCGGGCGCTTCCCTTCGGTCTTGCGTTTCCGACTCTATCAGATCTTTTCTCGACCCGATTTCCTCGGTGCTTTCCAGGTTCCCGCTTTCGCGTTTCCCTTTCCGGCGGTTCCGACTTTATCAGAAGCTTTTGGCCGGTCTGACCGGCCGCTCATTTCTGAGTAATCGGGGGCTGCTTCTCGGAATGCCGCTCACGGCCTCTGAAGAAGCTAGTAGATTCTATCGGTTGCCACCGGACGCTGTCCACTAGGCAACTGTTTGAATCTACCTCCCCACTCCCTCCGTGTCAACGGCTCTTGCGGGGCGAAGAGGAGACTAGCAGCTCGCGCGGGTCGGATGCACATCACGCGGCCGTGGGCACGGATGCGCTGCGGTCCGCCGCTTCGAGGTCGCCCGTCTCACCGGCGCGTGCCGCTCGGCCGCCCAGGACGTAGACGTACGCCAGGAACGCCAGCTCGGTCGTGATCCCGATGCCGATGCGTGCCCATGTGGGCAGGCCGGAAGGGGTGACGAAGCCTTCGATGGTGCCGGAGACGAACAGCACCAGGGCCAGGCCGATCGCCATGCCGATGGCGGCTCGTCCCTCCTCCGCGAGGGCGGTGCGCCGGGTGCGGGGACCGGGGTCCACCAGGGTCCAGCCGAGCCGCAGTCCCGTGCCGGCGGCGACGAACACGGCCGTCAGTTCGAGCAGACCGTGCGGAAGGACCAGTCCGAGGAAGGTGTCGAGGCGACCGGCCGAGGACATGAGACCGAAGCCGACGCCCAGATTGAGCATGTTCTCGAAAAGGACCCAGAGGACCGGCAGGCCCAGGAAGACTCCCAGGACCAGGCACATCGCCGCGGCCTGGGCGTTGTTGGTCCACACCTGGGCGGCGAAGGCGGTCGCGGGGTGGCTGGAGTAGTAGGTCTCGTACTCGCCACCGGGGCGGGTCAGCTCGCGCAGCCGGCTGGGGGCGGCGATGGAGGACTGCACGTCGGGGTGGGTGCCGATCCACCAGCCCAGGAGGACGGCGACGGCGGTGGAGACGAGTGCCGTGGGGACCCACCAGTGCCGGGCGCGGTAGACGGCCGCGGGGAAGCCGCGGCCCAGGAAGCCCGTGACGTCCCGCCATGAGGCGCGGCGGGTGCCGGTGACGACGCTGCGCGCGCGTGCCACGAGCTGGCTGAGCCGTCCCGTCAGTTGCGGGTCCGGGGCGCTGGACCGGATGAGGGAGAGGTGGGTGGCGGTGCGCTGGTAGAGGGCGACGAGTTCGTCCGCCTCGGCGCCGGTGAGACGGCGCCGGCGGCGCAGGAGAGCATCGAGACGGTCCCATTCGGCTCGGTGCACGGAGACGAAGACGTCCAGGTCCATCGGGTCTGCCTGCTCCTCGGCTGATCGTCCACGGCTCGTCGTGGATGTTGTCAGCTTGTCGTACTTGGACGCGATGCGCCCACAGCTTGGCAGACTTGCACTTCAGGGGGCGGACCAGGGAAGGGCGGCGGGCGTGAGTGAGCTGGTGACGGGCGAGGCGGTGGCGCTGGAGCTGCGGCCCGCGAAGCTGCCGAGCAGGGCGCTGGCCGTGTTGCTCGACCTGGTGGTGGCCGTCTTCGCCTACCTCGTCGTGATCATGGCGTTGGCGGTGTCGACGGCTTCGATGGATGAGGCGGCACAGGTGGCGCTGTCGATCGCCTCGTTCCTGCTGGTGCTGGTCGGCGGGCCGATCGCGGTCGAGACCCTCAGCCACGGGCGTTCGCTCGGAAAGCTGGCCTTCGGCCTCCGGGTGGTACGTGACGACGGCGGGCCGATCCGGTTCCGGCACGCGCTGGTGCGGGGTGCGGTCGGAGTGATCGAGATACTGGCGACGTTCGGGGTCGTGGCCTGTGTCGCCTCGCTGGTGTCGGCGCGGGGGCGGCGGCTCGGGGACGTGTTCGCGGGCACGCTGGTCGTGCGCGAGCGGATACCCGTCGGACGGACCGGGTTCGTCCCGCCTCCGCCTCCCTGGCTCGTGGGGCGTTTCGCCGGGCTGGATCTGTCGGCGGTTCCGGACGGGCTGTGGCTAGCCGTACGGCAGTACCTGACGCGGATGCCGCAGCTCGACCCGCAGGTCTCGACGGGGATGGCGCAGCGGCTCGCGGCCGACCTCGCGGCACGTACGGGGACTTCGGCGCCGGCGGATCTTCCTCCGGCCGCGTTCCTGGCCGCCGTGATGCACGAGCGGCAGTCCCGCGAGGCCAGGAAGGCGTTCGGCGGCGGGTTCACCTCGCCGGCGGGACAGCCCGGTGGCCCGGTCGGCTATCAGCCGCAGGCCGTCCGTCCGTTTCCGGCCTCTCATCAGCCTCCGGCCGATCGTCCGCCCGGTACGGCTCAGTCACCCGGTACCGCTCATTCACCCAATACCGCTTGTCCGCCGCAGGCCGCTCATCGGCCCTCGGTGGTCCGCCCGCCGTACTCGCCTCCGGCTGCCGGGCCGCAGGAGTGGGCCCGGCAGCCTGAGGTTCCCGCCGCTCCGCCCGTGGCGCCGGCGCGGGACGAGCCGGCGCCCGGCCGTCCGGCCACCGGGTTCGCGCCGCCGGCGTAGAGCGCCGCGCGCTCGGGAACCGGGGCCGCGGTGGCCGGGTGCGTGGCGCCGTGGTCAGGGGAAGGTCGACGGCGGTGACTGGAGGTCCTCCAGCTCGATGCCCGGCGCGGCCAGGACGACGTCGCCGGCGAGGTGCACGGTGTGCCGTTCGCCCGTGTCCAGGGCTGTGACCTGGTATTCGTCCACGGTCAGGGGGCCGCTGTCAGTGGTGTGTGCTTCGCTGTTCACCAAGGTCCAGGACTGGTCCACGGTGCGGGGGGCGAGGACCGGGTCGGTGAGGGCCACGAGGCGTACGCGGGTTGCCGCGGACAAGGGGGTGAGGCGCAGGAGACGGGCGGTCGCGACGAGGAACGCGGGGGACGTGCCGGTGAAGGCGTGGGCGCGCACATTGCCTTCGGTGGCATCGGTGCCGGTGGGGTCGGTGCGGACCCAGGTGACGCCGTCGAGGGCGGCGCCGCGTACCTGCCAGCCACCCGCGTGGAGTTCGAGGCGGATGGGGCGGCCGAGGTCGTCCAGGGTGAGGTCGACCGAGCCGCGGTGGTCGCCGGCGGGGGTCGTCAGCTGAGAGACGTAGCGCCAGCCGGACGGGCCGGGTGCGCACTGGAAGTGTTCTTCCGCGAGGGGGGTGTGATCGTGCGGATCGTGGAGCGAATAACGGCCGCGGGGCATGGGGGTCCTGGGTCTTGACGGGCTGAAAAGGGGCAGGCCCCCGGCACGGGGGTGCGGGGGCCTGCCTCGAAGGACCTGCTGCCGGGGATGGTGCGTCGGCGCGCCGACGCACCATCCCCGGCGGGCCGGGCTACGCGATCACCGGCTCAGTAGCGGTAGTGGTCCGACTTGAACGGGCCGTCGACCTCGACGCCGATGTACGCGGCCTGCTCCGGGCGGAGCTTGGTGAGCTTGACGCCGAGCGCGTCCAGGTGGAGGCGGGCGACCTTCTCGTCGAGGTGCTTGGGCAGCACGTAGACGCCGGTCGGGTACTCGTCGGGCTTGGTGAACAGCTCGATCTGGGCCAGGGTCTGGTCCGCGAAGGAGTTGGACATCACGAACGACGGGTGACCGGTGGCGTTGCCGAGGTTCAGCAGGCGGCCCTCGGAGAGCACGATGAGCTTCTTGCCCTCCGGGAAGGTCCAGGTGTGGACCTGCGGCTTGACCTCGTCCTTGACGATGCCGGGGATCTTGGCGAGGCCGGCCATGTCGATCTCGTTGTCGAAGTGGCCGATGTTGCCGATGATCGCCTGGTGCTTCATCTTCGCCATGTCCGACGCGAGGATGATGTCCTTGTTACCGGTGGTGGTGATGAAGATGTCGGCGGTCTCGACGACCTCGTCCAGGGTGGTGACCTGGTAGCCGTCCATCGCCGCCTGGAGGGCGCAGATCGGGTCGATCTCGGTGATGATCACGCGGGCGCCCTGGCCGCGCAGGGACTCGGCGCAGCCCTTGCCCACGTCGCCGTAACCGCACACGACCGCGGTCTTGCCGCCGATCAGGACGTCGGTGGCACGGTTGATGCCGTCGACCAGGGAGTGGCGGCAGCCGTACTTGTTGTCGAACTTCGACTTGGTGACGGCGTCGTTGACGTTGATCGCCGGGAAGAGGAGGGCGCCGTCGCGCTGCATCTCGTACAGGCGGTGGACGCCGGTGGTGGTCTCCTCGGTGACACCACGGATCTCGGAGGCCAGCTGGGTCCACTTCTGGGGGTTCTCGCCCAGGGTGCGGTGCAGCAGCTGGAGGATGACGCGGTGCTCGTCGGACTCGGCGGTCTCCAGGCCCGGGACCTTGCCGTCCTTCTCGTACTCGACGCCCTTGTGGACGAGGAGGGTGGCGTCACCACCGTCGTCGAGGATCATGTTCGGGCCGCCGGTGGGGGTGTCCGGCCAGGTCAGCGCCTGCTCGGTGCACCACCAGTACTCGTCCAGGGTCTCGCCCTTCCAGGCGAAGACCGGGATGCCCTGCGGGTTGTCCGGCGTGCCGTTCGGGCCGACGGCGATGGCGGCGGCCGCGTGGTCCTGGGTGGAGAAGATGTTGCAGGAGGCCCAGCGGACCTGAGCGCCGAGGGCGACCAGGGTCTCGATGAGCACGGCGGTCTGCACGGTCATGTGCAGCGAGCCCGTGACGCGGGCGCCGGCCAGCGGCTGCGCCTCGGCGTACTCCTTGCGGAGCGCCATCAGGCCGGGCATCTCGTGCTCGGCGAGGGAGATCTCCTTGCGGCCGAACTCGGCCAGCGAGAGATCGGCGACCTTGAAGTCCTGTCGGTTGTCGACAGTCGTCATTGCGAGCTGCTCCTCGGGATCGGGGCGAGGTGGGTACGGCTGGTCTGCGCGGCGGCGGACACAGGGGTGCCCGAGAAGAGGACACAGGCATGCCCACGTGCGCGCAGCGCAGTCCGTCGGAGGCCCTCTCTCCCTCGGCCGGTCCACGTGGGACCGCCCGACCGCCATCAGCAGCGACGTCTGGCTCCGTCCCAAGCTACACCGGAGGGCCCGGTCGGCCCCAGTCCGTCTTCGCGCACTTCGGGCCGCGGGGACGGCGGTCCGAGGGCCGGGTCCGGCGGCCGGCGGGGGTGGGTGAGCCGTGCGGCCGGGGCCGGCAGACCGGCCTGAACTGGGGCTTCCCGTCTCGTGGAGGTGGAGGCGGTGATCGGTGCGGTGCCGTTCGCGGGGCGTGCGGGACGCGGCGCGCGCGGCCGGAAGCGTGAGGAGATCGACGTGATCGGTCCGGCCGGAGCCGGCGGCGGTGACCTTCCGCACCCGGTGGCACGCAGTTCACGGAGAGCCGATACCGCCGCGCCGTGGACGGGCCGCGCGGGAGGACGGGTCGTGGCGGGGCATCGGGCGGGGACCGAGGACGGACCGGGGATCGCGGTGCCGGCGGTGGAGCTGCCGGGGCCGGTACCGGCCGGCGGGAGCCACCTGTCCGGGCACGTGCCTACGGCACCGGCGTCCTGCCGAGCCGGAGCATGCAGCCGACGTACCAGCGCGGTGACCGGATCGTCCGGGAGCGGGCGGGCGGGGGCGAGGTGCGGCGCGGTGACGTGGTGATGTTCTCGTCGCCGGAGCGCTACGGGAATGCCGGGCCCCTCATGGAGGAGCGGGTGGTCGGGGTGGGCGGTGACCACGTGGCCTGCTGCGCGGCCGTGGCCGGCAAGGAGCGGGTCGCCGTGACGGGAGGCCGCTGAAGGAGTCGTGTGGTCGGACGCCGTGCCGGGGCGGGTGACGGACGACCGTGCGGTCCTGTCCCTGCCGGGTGCGGCCCTGGTGCTCGACGTGGTGCTGGTCCTCACCGGTGCCGGGCTGGGGACCGGCGCCCCGGCCCGTACGGTTTGTCCGAGGGCGGGCGCCGGCGGCGGGGCTCAGTGACCGGTCGCGTGAGGGTTCGGCCCGCCCGGGGTGGCCGCGGGGTCCGGGCCCTGGGCGGCCTCGGTCTCGCTGTAGATGTCCGGCTCCAGGTAGATGACGCGGGCGATGGGGACGGCGGTGCGGATGCGGGTCTCGGCGGCGTTGATGGCGTTGGCGACCTCGGTGGCCGTGTCGTCGTGCCGGACGGCGATCTTGGCGGCGACCAGCAGCTCCTCGGGGCCGAGGTGCAGGGTGCGCATGTGGATGATGCCGGTGACCGTGGCGCCGTCGACGATCGCGGCCTCGATCTTCTTGACGTCGTCGAGGCCCGCGGCCTCGCCGAGCAGCAGCGACTTGGTCTCGGCGGCCAGGACGAGGGCGATGAGGACCAGCAGGACACCGATGCACACGGTGCCGATGCCGTCCCAGATGCCGTCGCCGGTGAGCAGGGCGAGGCCGACGCCGCCGAGGGCCAGCGCCAGGCCGATGAGCGCGCCGAAGTCCTCCAGGAGGACGACGGGCAGCTCGGGCGCCTTCGCGCGGCGGATGAACTGGGGCCAGGAGAGCTTGCCGCGTGTCTCGTTGGATTCCTTGATGGCCGTGCGGAAGGAGAAGCCCTCGGCGATGATCGCGAAGGCGAGGACGCCCACCGGCCAGTACCAGTGCTCCAGTTGGTGCGGGTGGCGGATCTTCTCGTAGCCCTCGTAGATGGCGAACATGCCGCCGACCGAGAACAGGACGATCGAGACGAGGAAGGCGTAGATGAAGCGCTCGCGGCCGTAACCGAAGGGGTGTTGGGGGGTCGCCTCGCGCTGTGCCTTCTTGCCGCCGACGAGCAGCAGGAACTGGTTCCCGGAGTCGGCGAGCGAGTGGACGCCCTCGGCGAGCATCGAGGAGGAGCCGCTGAACGCGAACGCCACGAACTTCGATGCCGCGATCGCGAGATTGGCGCCGAGTGCCGCCACGATCGCCCTGGTACCGCCTGACGCGCTCATGTGTCCGCGTTGTCCCTTCGCCTCTGTCGCCCTCGTACGTCCGTGCCGTCAGGACGTGTGCCCGGCTTTGCCCGACCTTTGCCGGTGAATCATTCTTGCAGTTCGGCCGGGCCACGCCGTGTCACCTGTCCACAGCCCCGGTCATACGATCACAGTGGCGCGGAAGACCGTGCCCGCGCCCGAGATCTCCGCCTTCTCGCCGGCCGGGACGAAGACCGACTGACCTGGGCCCAGTTCGTGTTCCCCGGCCCGGACGGAACCCGCCGTGCAGAGCAGGATCTGCGGGGTGTCCCGGGTGAGGTCGTGGGCGCCGCCGGCCTGCGGGAGGACGTACCGGGAGAGGCGGAACTCGTCGATCGGCGTCTCGTAGACCTCCTCGCCGTCCGGGGAGGCCTCGGGGCGCAGCACGCCCGGGTCGCTCGGCTCGAAGCGGACGATCCGCAGGAGTTCGGGCACGTCGACGTGCTTGGGGGTGAGGCCGCAGCGCAGGACGTTGTCGGAGTTGGCCATGATCTCGACGCCGAGGCCGTCGAGGTACGCGTGCGGTATGCCGGCGCCCAGGAAGAGGGCCTCGCCGGGTTGCAGGCGGACGTGGTTGAGCAGCATGGCGGCCAGGACGCCGGGGTCGCCCGGGTAGTGGTGGGCGATGTCGGCGTAGGGCGCGTAGGCGCCGCCGAGGCGGATGCAGGCGGTGGTGGCCTCGGCGACCGTGTGGGCCATCTCCCGCGGGTCGGCGCTGAGGACGGCGGTGAGGACCTCGCGCAGGGCCGCGTCCTCGGGGTGCGCGCGCAGCAGGTCGGCATACGGCTTGAGGGAGTCGACGCCGAGGCCGTCGAGCAGGCCGGCGGCCTCGGCGGGGTCGCGGAAGCCGCACAGGCCGTCGAACTCGGTGAGGGCGCAGATCAGTTCGGGCTTGTGGTTGGCGTCCTTGTAGTTGCGGTGCGGGGCGTCGACGGGGACGCCGCGGCGCTCCTCGTCGGCGTACCCCTGTCCGGCCTGTGCCAGGTCGGGGTGCACCTGGAGGGACAGCGGCGCGCCGGCGGCGAGGATCTTGAGCAGGAACGGCAGGCGGGGGCCGAACCTGGCGACCGCGCGGGAGCCCAGTTCGCGCTCCGGGTCGGCGTCGATGACCTCGGCGAGCGTCCCGCGCGGGGTGCGCGAGGGGGCGCCCGGGTGCGCGCCCATCCACATCTCCGCCTGGGGTTCCCCGGTCGGCTCGGTGCCGAGGAGGTGCGGGATGGCGGTGGGGGAACCCCAGGCGTAGGGGCGGACGGTGTTGTCGAGGCGGTCCATGTGTCTTCTCTGTCTCCGTACGTACGCTGCTCGGCCGGCGCCGGTGGCTACGTCGGTCGCGGCGCCGGTGCGGACACGGCTGGTCCGGCCCGGAGCAAAGGTCAGGCCCGGGAAGCGAGCGCCAGGTAAACGGCGGCGAAATCCGTGACGGCGATCAGTTCCGCGAGGGTCTCGAGTTCGCCGCCTTCCTCCGGTTCGAGCTCGCTGATCGGCGTGTCGTGGTCGAGGGCCAGGTCACGGGCGGCGGGCGCGGCGGTGAGCCCGCCGGTCGGGCGGTCGCGGAGGAGCACCACGCGCGCGTGCAGCGCGGGCGGTTCCTCCACGCGGTCGCGGAAGAAGTCCTCCGGATCGGCGCTGGCGGCCAGCGGGCCGGCCAACAGGGTGGTGTGCGCGGCGAGCGCCTCGGGCAGTTCGGCGACCAGGGCGGGGCGGCCGGCGAGTTCGGCGAGGGCGGCGGCGAACCGGCGGCCGGCCGGGCCCGCCGAGGTGCCTTCCGTCCAGATCACGGGGAGCGCGTCGGCGAGTTCCGCGGCCAGGGTCTTGGCCGGGTTGCTGTAGGTCGCGATGGCGGGGCCGCAGCGTTCCGCGATGCGGTCCAGGCGGTCGGCGATCTTCTCGATGGCGTCCGGCGGGGCGTCGAGCAGGCCGACGCGGTCCAGGAGGGCCAGCAGCGGGGTCAGCAGGGCCCAGAAGACGCCCGGGGCGGACCCGGCGAGCGGTTCCTGCGGGTCGTACGGTGCGGTCGCCATCGGTACGAACAGGCCGTGGGCGCCGGCGACGGCCTCGGCGAGCGGGGTGCCCTGCGGTGCCACGGCGACGACCGAGCAGCCGCGCCGGTAGGCCTGCTCGGCGAGGAGGGAGAGACTCGGCTCGGTGCCGTCCGGGGTGGTGATCAGCAGCAGGTCCACGGAGCCGGCCCAGCCGGGCAGTTCCCAGCGCAGGGCGCCCGGGGCCGGGGCGACGCCGACGGGGGCCAGCCGGACGACGGGGCTGCCGGCGCCGGCCAGCGTGCCGAGGAGGTCGGCGGTGTGGGTGGCGGCGACGCCCGGGCCCGCGATCAGGACGGCGCGGGGACGGCCGTCGGGGGTGAGGCCGCCGACTCCGGCCTCGGCGGTGTGCCGGGCGGCGGTGCGGACGCGGGCGCCGGCCTCCGCGGCGCCGCGGAGCAGGCCTCGGCGGTCGGCCTCGGAGAGACCCTCCGGGGTGTCGAGCAGCGATTCGTCCAGCATGGGCGGCAGCCTCCGTCGCCGAGGGGGTCCTGGGCAGAGCCTTTGCAGGGGGGTGGCGCGAGGCGCCTCGCCGCCACCACGGGGAACAGGGCCTCGTGGCCGCGCTGTGCGGGGGCCTCGCTACGGCGTGCGGGGGCCCGTCACTCGGGGCGGCGGGCCTCGTCCACCAGGAGGACCGGGATGTCGTCGCGCACGGGGTACGCGAGGCCGCAGTCCCGGCTCGTGCAGATCAGCTCGGTGTCCTGCTCCTTGAGGGGGGCGTGGCAGGCCGGGCAGGCGAGGATCTCCAGGAGGCCGGCTTCGAGCGCCATGGGGTGTCCCTTCGGGGGGCGTGCGGGTGTCTGTGAATGCCTGGTCAGCGTACCGCTGGTGGGCAGGCCGCTCAGCTCCTGATGATCGCCAGGGCTTCGTCCCTGATCTTCGTCATCGTGGCCTCGTCCTTCGCCTCCGCGTTCAGGCGCAGGAGCGGCTCGGTGTTGGAGGGGCGGACGTTGAACCACCAGTCGGCCGCGGCGACGGTGAGGCCGTCGAGGTCGTCGAGGGTGACGTCGGCGCGGCCCGCGTACGCGGTGCGGATCGCGGCGAGGCGGGCGGTCTGGTCGGCGACGGTGGAGTTGATCTCGCCGGAGCCGGCGTAGCGGTCGTACTGGGCGACCAGGCCGGACAACGGGCCTTCCTGGCCGCCGAGGGCCGCGAGGACGTGCAGGGCGGCCAGCATGCCCGTGTCCGCGTTCCAGAAGTCCTTGAAGTAGTAGTGCGCGGAGTGCTCGCCGCCGAAGATCGCTCCGGTGCGGGCCATCTCGGCCTTGATGAAGGAGTGGCCGACCCGGGTACGGGCGGGGGTGCCGCCGTTCTCCCGTACGACCTCCGGGACCGTGCGGGAGGTGATCAGGTTGTGGATGACCGTGCCCGTGCCGCCGTGGCGGGCGAGTTCGCGGGCGGCGACCAGCGCGGTGATCGCGGACGGGGAGACGGGGTCGCCGTTCTCGTCCACGACGAAGCAGCGGTCGGCGTCACCGTCGAAGGCGATGCCGAGATCGGCGCCCTCGGCGGGGACCCGCTTCTGGAGGTCCACGAGGTTCGCCGGGTCCAGGGGGTTGGCCTCGTGGTTGGGGAAGGTGCCGTCCAGCTCGAAGTACATCGGGACGAGGGTCAGGGGCAGGCCGGCGAAGACCGAGGGGACGGTGTGGCCGCCCATGCCGTTGCCGGCGTCGACCACGACCTTCAGGGGGCGGACGGAGGTCAGGTCGACCAGGGAGCGCAGGTGCGCCGCGTAGTCCTCCAGCGTCTCGCGCGAGGTGAGGGTTCCCGGCCGGGCCGCGGGCTCGGGGGCGCCCTCCTCCAGCCAGCGCTCGGCCAGCTCGCGGATCTGCGTGAGACCGGTGTCCTGGCCGACGGGGGCGGCGCCCGCGCGGCACAGTTTGATGCCGTTGTACCGGGCCGGGTTGTGGGAGGCGGTGAACATGGCGCCCGGGAGGTCCAGCGCGCCCGAGGCGTAGTAGAGCTGGTCCGTGGAGCACAGGCCGATCTCGGTGACGTCCACGCCGCGGTCCGCCGCGCCGCGCGCGAAGGCGCGGGAGAGGCCGGGGGACGAGGGCCGCATGTCGTGGCCGACGACGATGGCCGCCGCTCCCGTGACCTCGGCGAAGGCGGCGCCGAACAGTCCGGCCAGTTGTTCGTCCCACTGGTCCGGGACCACACCGCGCACGTCGTACGCCTTCACGAGCTGCGACAGATCAGCAGTCACGGCCAACCCTTCCGAGATCCTATGGGTGCCCACAAACTACCCGTCCGGGGTGCGGGGGCGGTGCGCGGACACCGGGTGGACGTCCGGTGGGCCCCCCGGCGGTGAGGACCGCGGGAGGAGAACCGTCACGCCTGGCGGGTGGCGGGGGGTGGCGCTCAGTTGTCCGGGGAGCGCAGGACCCTCAGGTGACCGCGGCGGGCCACCTCCATGGGGTCCACCGAGCGGGCTCCGCCGCCGCCCGCGCCGGCCGCGCGCTGCTGCGGGCGGGCCGCCTCGCGTACGGCGTTGGCAAGCGCTTCCAGATCGTCTCCGCTGGGCCGCGTGGGAGCGGAGCTGTCGAGGAGGCGGACGACCTCCCAGCCGCGCGGGGCGGTGAGGCGCTCGGAGTGCTCGGCGCACAGGTCGTAGCAGTGGGGTTCGGCGTAGGTGGCGAGCGGGCCGAGGACCGCGGTCGAGTCGGCGTAGACGTACGTCAGCGTCGCGACGGCGGGTCGGCCGCAGGCGGTGCGCGAACAGCGACGTACAGGGCTCACGACGTTGGACGGTACCGCACTCTTGAGCGGGCCGCGACGACTCTCCCCCAGGTCACCCCACCGTGTCGGGCTGTGAAACGCCCCACACCCCGCTCCGGGCGGGCCCTGCTGACCTGCGCGGAGGGCCTTCCCACGGGCGCCGGGCCGCGGGACGGCCGGTCATATGTCGGTACAAACACCGTCGATCGGCTCGAGTTCGACGGTTCGGGAAGAGTACGAGAACGAGCCAGACCTTGGCTGGAACGGTCATCTTGCGACACAAGTGATCGCCGCCGGTTGCCGTGTGGAGACGGACGGGCGGAGGACGCGGGGACTACGCTTCACCGGTGATGGACAACCGTGTACCGCCCCGTGCCGCCGGACCCGGACCCCGTCGCCGTGATCGCCACGGGCGGGGCATGCGGGGGCCGATCGCACCGCCGCAGGTGCCGCTCGCGGCCAGCCGTGCCGAGGTGTTCGCGGACCTGGTGCAGGACTCCGTGGACCGTCTCGAGCGGCGGTGGCCACAGCTGGCCGACATCGATTTCCTCGTGGTGGAGGTGCCCCGGCTGGAAGGCCGGGGAGAGCAGGCGGCCTGGAGCGACGAGGCCGTGCCGCTCGGCGGGACCGTGCCCGCGCGGGAGGGGCGGCGGGCCCGGGTGGTCGTGTACCGGCGGCCGGTGGAGATCCGGACCAAGGGGCGCGACGAGCGGGCCGCGCTGGTGCACGAGATCGTGGTGGAGCAGGTGGCCGAGCTGCTCGGGCTGACGCCGGAGACCGTGGATCCCCGGTACGGGGAGGACTAGGCCCTCTCGTCCGGATCAGGCCCCCGCTCCACATGCGGCTCGATCCGAACGGCAGGGCCCACTCCCGCGCCATCGCCCCCGCGGCCACCTGGCCGATTCGGCCTGTGGTCACCCGCTTGCCTCTCCTCGCCTGCCCGCCCGCCTACTTCTGCAGGATCGCCAGGTCCTCCTTCGTACGGGGGACCGCCACCGTGCCGTGGTCGTTCGGCAGGGTCTGGACGGTGAAGGCGGGGAGGGCCGTGCCGGTGGCGGCGAGGGTGCGGGCGGCGTAGACGGGGCCGCCGGACGTGGGCTCCACCGTGAGGGCGTACGTGCCCTTCAGGCCGGCCGGGACCGGGGCGGCGATGTCCTGGGTGGTGCCGGACTTCACCGTGTACGTCCTGGTGACCGGGGTTCCGCCCGCACTGCCGGCCGACGCGGTCACCTTGACCGTGGCCGTGGCGGTGGGGGCCGTCAGGGCGAGGGTCGTGCCCTTCGCCCGGTTGCCGGCCGACGTCGCGCGCGTGCCGACGGCGGCGGTGACCGGGATGAACGCCGTCTCCTTCTTGTCGCCCTTGCCCCGGACGACCTGGAGCGCCGCGACGACCGGGACCGGCCGGCCGGTGGGCGTGAGGACCAGGGAGCCGGCCTCGCCGCGGGTGACGTCGCCGAGGTCCACCGCGCCGGTCATGCCGGACTTGACGTGCAGGGTCTCGTTCCCGGCCGGGGTGATCAGGCCGTCGGGCGAGGCCAGGCGGATCTTCAGGTCGGCGTCGTCGTCGCCGGGCGTGAAGGCGATGAGGCGGACGTCGGTGGCGTCCTTCGGGATGCCGGGCAGGACCAGGCTGCCGGCCGGGTCCGCGGCCGCGGCCAGCCAGTCGCCGCCCGCCTTGTCGTCCAGGGCCTGCACGGCCGCGCCGACCCGCCCGCTGCGGACGCCGACGTGCACGGTCAGGTCGGCCTGCCGCTCGTCGGTGAGCGTCGAGAGCAGGAACGCCTTGCTGGTGTGCGGCTTGACGGTGAGGTTCTCGCCCAGCGGGGACTTGATCGCCCCCTCTTCCCCGAACAGCTCGATGTCGACGACGGCGGCGGAGTCGTCGGGGTTGGTCAGGTGGACGTAGTCGGTGCGGCCGGCGGCCGTGCCGGCGCCCGGGAACCAGAACTCGGTGTCCGCGCCGGTGCAGGTGACGCCCTGGAGGCCGCGGCCGGTGCCGGCGGCGACCTCGGTGGTCTCCTGGAGGGTCCAGCCGGGCGCGAACCCGCCGTCCGCCGTGCCGACCAGTGCGGGAGCGGCGCCGGAGGTGTCACCGGTGACCGGTGTGCCCGGCGCCTTCGGGGTGAGCACCGGCCGGCCGGCCTTCCGCTTGCCGCCCTCGCCCTTCCCGCTCTCGGTCGCCTCCCCGTCGGCCGCCTCGAGTCGTGCCGTGCCGTTGCGCGCGGCGCCCTTGGTGACGGGGGTGAACGACGTGTACGTGGTGTCGGCGATGTCCGAGTCGCTGGGTGCCGGGCACAGCAGGCTGGTGCGCTCGACGGGCAGCCGGGCGGCCGTCTCGGGGGCGGCGGCGTCGGACGGCACCGGCGTGGCGACCGCGGCGAACGCGGTGACGGCGGCCAGCGCGGCCGTGCCGGCGAACAGGGACAGGGTGGTGCGGTTCACTGCTGGCTCCCGTCGGGGCGCTCGTTGCCGGTGCCGTGGGGACGGGCCGGGTCGTAGCCCTGCCCGGCGGGGTCGTGGGCGGGGTCGTAGGCCTGCTCGTAACCCTGGCCGTAGCCCTGCTGCTGGTAGGCCGCCGGGTCGTACGACGGCTGGTCGGCGCCGCCGTCGTAGGCGTACGGGTCGTAGGGGGCTGTCCGGTAGGGGTCGGGCTGCTGGTACGTCTGCTGGTCGTAGCCCGTCGCGGTGCGGTACGGGTCCGCGCCGTGGCCGCCGTATCCGGTGTCGCCGTAGGTCGCCGGGTCCCACTCGTCGTAGGACTGCTGGTGGGGTACGGCCGCCGGGGGCTGCTCGGGCGGTGCGGGCGCGGCGGGCGGGTTCCCGGCGGCCGGTTCCTCGGCCTGTGCGCGCAGGCGGCGGGCGCGGCGGCCCTCGCCCGCGGTGGCCTGGGCGGGCACGGGCCGCTCCTCGGGGAGGTCGTCGTCGACGTCGCGGCGGCGGCCGGGGAGGGCGAGGACGACCAGGACGACGGCGAGCGCGCCCTGGGCCCACAGCCAGGCGGTGTGGGCGAGCGGTGCGTCGTAGGTGACGTCGAGCCTGCCGCCGGTGGACGGCAGGCGGAAGCCCTGGGCCCAGCCGTCGACCGTGGTGGGGGTGAGCGGCTTGCCGTCGAGGGTGGCCGTCCAGCCGTCGGCGGCGCTGTCGGCCAGGCGCAGGACACGGCTGCCCGGGCCGGCGGGGATCGTGGTGTGGACCTCCACCGGTCCCGCGGTGACCGGCTGGGCCGTGCCCGGACCGGCGGCGGGCACGATGGCCGCGCGGGAGACCTCCTGGTCGACGCGCCACAGTGCGCTGCCGCTCTGCCGGCTGAGCCGGGACAGGCCGGGAGTGGCGTCGAGGACGCGGGTGATGTCGCGGGGGGCGCCCTGGTGCACGAGGACGTAACGCACGGCGAAGCCGCCGAGTTCGTCGGCCTGGTCGCCGCCGGAGCCGGCGACCAGGTTGGCGACCACCTTGTCCAGGCGGGCGTTCTCCCCGTCGGCGGCGGCCATCTCGGCGTCCCCCATGCGGGCGCCGGAGCCGCGGACCAGGGTGTAGCGCACGCTCGTGGTGGAGTCGCTGTCCAGGATCAGGGTGCGGGCCTGGTCGCCGGTGGCGGAGTCCTCGGCGACGAACGCGGGCACCTGCGCCGGGTCGCGGCGCTCCAGGGGGCCGTCGGCGCCGCCGATCATCCAGCCGGCGGCGACGAGCAGCGGGCCGGCGGCCGAGGCGAAGGCGATCAGGGCGGCGACGGGCTGGCGCCAGCCGAAGCTCTGCTCGGCCACGCGCGCGCGTGCACCGTCGGCGCCGAGGGCGGCCGCGGCCAGCAGGGCGATGCCGTAGACGAGGGTGGCCGGTCCCGCCCAGGCGGAGCGGTTGGACAGGACGGCGAGAACGAGGCCGACGAGGGCGACGGCCCAGGCGGTACGGATGCCGAGCTGCCGCTCGGTGCGCAGGAGGGCGGCGAGGGCGGCGAGCACGATGCCGAGGAGCATCAGGCCGTGCACGGTGCCGGGGCCGCCGGGGCTGGAGCCGAGCAGATCCAGCGCGGAGGCCGCCGAGGGGCCGTACTCCAGGCCGGCCTCCCGGAAGAAGCCGGTCGGCAGGAGAGTCAGCGACCAGGGCGCGAGGATCAGCAGCGGGGTGCCGAGCTGGGCGAGGAAGCGCGGGCCGTGGGCGACGAGGTCGCGGCGGCGCAGGGCGAGGACGCCGAGGCCGAGGAGCAGCGCGAGGGGCCAGACGATCGGCGTGAAGGCGGTGGCGATGCTCAGCAGCAGCGCGTAGGCCCAGGTGGCCCGCCAGCTGCCGGGTGCGCCGGTGCGGTGCGCGAGGCCGCTCGCGGCGACGCCCGCGCGCGCGATCAGCGGAAGCAGGACGGCGAGGACGGCGGTGCCGATGCGGCCGCCGGCCAGGGCGCCGGTGGTGGCGGGCAGGAAGGCGTAGCCGATGGCCGCCCAGGCGCGCAGCAGCCGGGAGGTGACCAGGGGGCGGGAGGCGAAGTAGGCGGTGCATCCGGCGAGCGGCACCGAGCAGACCAGCAGGACGGTGACGGCGA
Organism: Streptomyces sp. NPDC014991; assembly: GCF_043080665.1. Lineage (NCBI taxonomy): Bacteria > Bacillati > Actinomycetota > Actinomycetes > Kitasatosporales > Streptomycetaceae > Streptomyces > Streptomyces sp. NPDC014991. The sequence continues at coordinate 304,328 of NZ_JBIBVY010000006.1, read as the reverse complement.
GTCCGGTGGAGCCCAGCAGCAGGGAGCCGAGGGCCGCGACGAAGGCCAGGTAGGGCGGTGCGGACGGGGTGCCGCCGGAGCCGACCGGGTGCCAGGCGTCCAGGTAGCGGGACCACAGGTCACCGGCGTCGGCCGGGGCGGGCAGCAGGGCGCCGCCGCCGAGCGCGCCGCCGCCGAGCAGGGCGCGGCAGGCGGCGAGAGAGACGAGCAGCAGGGCGAGGAAGAGCACCGGGCCGGGTCTGCGGGCGATCCGTCTGAGCCGGGCGAACTGCTCGACCTCAAGGAAGTCGGCGTCGTCGCCGCCGGGCCCGGACTCCACGGCGCCGCCGTGCCGGCCGGCCGAGGTGGTGTCGATGTCGGAGTCGCTGGTGAAGTGGCCCGCGAGCTGTTCCACGGTGGCCCGGACGGTGGCGCCGGGCGGCGGGAACAGGGCGCGCAGTTCGCCCTTGTCGATCTGTGCGGGTCCGCGGCGACGCCGGGCGGCGATGATCCGCTCGGGGCGCAGCAGGGTGCTCAGCAGGCCGCGGATCTCGTCGAGGGCCTGTCCGGGGACCTTGCCGACGAGATAGGCGAGGGTCCGCAGGACGGTGCCGATGACGATCCGCGTCAGCACCCAGGGCAGCGCGGTCGTACGGGTGTTGGCGAGCAGGGTGTAGACGGCGCCGGCCTTGTCGACCTTGTGCGGGGATGCGGTGGTGCGGCCCGCGCAGTCGACGGTGCGGCGCTCCCGGGAGGCGGCCTCGGCGTGCCGGACGACCGCGTCGGGGGCGACCAGGACGCGGTGGCCGGCGGCGTGCGCGCGCCAGCACAGGTCGACGTCGTCGCGCATGAGGGGCAGCCGGCGGTCGAAGCCACCGAGCTGTTCGTAGACGTCGCGGCGGATGAGCATGCCGGCGGTGGAGACGGACAGCACGGTGCGGACGTGGTCGTGCTGGCCCTGGTCCTGCTCGCGGCGGTCCAGGCCGGTCCAGCGGCGGCCGGAGTTGGCGAGGGTGACGCCGACCTCGAGCAGCTGGCGGCGGTCGTACCAGCCGCGCAGCTTGGGGCCGACGACCGCGACGTCGTCGCGGCCGAGTTCGAGTTCGGTGTCGACGACCCGGAGGAGCTGGGCGAGGGCGTCGGGTTCGGGGGCGCAGTCGTCGTGCAGGAGCCACAGCCACTGGACGGGTTCGCCGTGCGGCAGTTCGGGGAGGTCGTAGGCGTCGTCGCGCCAGCTGCGCGTGACCGGGTCCCAGCCGCTGGGGCGCCTGAGGTACGGCAGGTCCTCCGGGGTGAGGACGGGCGCGGTGCGGCTCGCCTCCTCGACGGCCTGCCCGAAGCCGGTGCGGCGGGCGAGGTGCAGCACGTTGGCGTCGCCGAGGGCGTCGGTGAGCAGCTGGGCGGAGCCGTCCGCGCTGCCGGTGTCGGCGGCCACCGCGTACTGGACGGGGCGCTCCTGGCCGAGCAGCCCGGCGATCGCGTCGGGCAGCCAGCGGGCGCCGTCGTGGGAGACGAGGACCGCGGTCACCACATGACGCGGGAACTCAGGGGTGGCGGTGCCGTCTTGGGCCGCCGTATGGCTGTGCACGGACATCGAGGTACGGGCCCCGGTTCGATGGACTGCGGTGGACGCCCGCGCCTCCTCGTGCGTCGAGGGGACGGCGGGGCGTCTCGGACGAGCGACCACACTATCGGCTGGCCATGACGACGGCCCGCCGCCTGTGGACAACCCACCGGCGACGGGCCGTTCGTGACGTTCCCGTGGGTACGCGTGCGTGTGCGCTCACGCGTACGGCTGTGCGTGTGCGGCCGTACACGTGCGGTCGTGCTCAGACGGCGGCCTTCTTCAGCCGGCGGCGTTCCCGCTCGGACAGACCGCCCCAGATACCGAAGCGCTCGTCGTTGGCGAGGGCGTACTCGAGGCACTCGGAGCGGACCTCGCAGGCGAGACAGACCTTTTTGGCCTCTCTGGTGGAGCCGCCCTTCTCGGGGAAGAAGGACTCGGGGTCGGTCTGGGCGCACAGCGCGCGCTCCTGCCAGCCGAGTTCCTCGTCCGCGTCGTCGACCAGCAGTTGCTGCACCAGCTCGGTCATGTGCGCCCCTCGTCCGTCTTTCACGTCCCCGTGCGTGGCCGTTACCGATTCCGGCTGAACGACACGAGTGAAATTACAAGTGTGCTGCTCCGGGCGAGTCAAGCCGAGATCTGCTATTGGGCCCGTTATTCACTCTGCGGAACCAAGGCCGTGCGGAAAGTGTTCAAATCGGCATAAACCTTGACACGCAGGCGGGACCCACGGGGTGGCCGAAACCCGTACACGTGTCTGTACGGAGAAGGACGTCCCCGTGTTCGATCGCGTTCCGCGAGGCTCGAGCGCTCGGATGTGCCCCATGTGTCCCGGCATCCCGGTGAACAAACCTTTCACCTGACAGAAGAACCGGATGAGGTGAAACATGTCCCACATACCGGGCGGCGAGTTGACAGTGCGGGAGTGAACCGGTGTCCTAGTGGGCATGCTCGCGAACTTGGCACCCGCCTCGACCCGCACCGCCGGGTCCCTCGGTGCCGCCCGCGCGCGCTGTAGCTGTTGTTGCTGTCCCAGCTGTTGAGCCGAGCCCGCTCCGGCTGTCCCCGAGTCCATCCCGGCTCGGCCGTGTTCCACGCTCCGTGATCCCGCACCAGGGCACCCGCCCGCCCGTGACCCGGGCGGACCGCACGCGTCACCCGGCTCCACACCCCAGCTCCGGCCCGCCACTCTTCCGCCGAGGACCACCGCACCCCGATGAACAGCGACAACGACCTCCAGATCGCCGGCGACATCCTCGAAGTCCCGCACCTGCTCCAGCCGCCGCGCCAGCACCCGGCCACCGTCGCCGAGTTCGTGGGGCTGGCACGCTCGATCGCCGCCGACCGCGCCCAGTGGGCGCACCTCGTCCGCTACGACGCCACCACCCGTTGGTACCACCGGCTGCGCACCGGCCCCGGTTACGAGGTGTGGCTGCTGTCCTGGGTGCCCGGACAGGGCAGCGGGCCGCACGACCACGGCCGCTCCTCCGGTGTGCTGACCGTCCTGGAGGGCACCCTCACCGAGCGCACCGAGCACGGCACGCGCGCGCTGACGGCGGGTGCGGCGGGCGGGCCGCCGCACGGGGCCGGTGGGGAGTGGGGACGGGTGTTCGCACCGGGGTACGTCCACGAGGTCGTCAACGACACGCTGGAGCCGGCGGTCAGCCTGCACGTGTACTTCCCGGGGCTGACCGAGATGCCGATGCACGACTCCCCCCACTGCGAGGCGCGCACCGAGCCGCGTGCGGTGACCGCCTGAAACCCGGCCGCGGGCCGGCTGCCCGGAACCCGGCTGCCCGAAATCCGTCGGTGCCGCGTCCGGTGACTGCCTGACGCGTTGTCGTACCCGCCTGCGAGACTTGCCCCATGCGCATTGTGGTTCTGGCAGGCGGCATCGGTGGTGCCCGTTTCCTGCGTGGTCTGAAGCGGGCCGTGCCGGACGCGGACGTCACGGTCATCGGCAACACCGGCGACGACATCCATCTCTTCGGGCTGAAGGTCTGCCCGGACCTCGACACGGTGATGTACACGCTGGGCGGCGGCATCAACGAGGGACAGGGGTGGGGGCGGGCCGACGAGACCTTCCACCTGAAGGAGGAGCTGGCGGCCTACGGCGTCGGGCCCGAGTGGTTCGGGCTGGGCGACCGGGACTTCGCCACGCACATCGTGCGGACGCAGATGCTCGGCGCCGGCTATCCGCTGAGCGCGGTCACCGAAGCGCTGTGCGACCGCTGGCAGCCGGGCGTGAAACTGATCCCGATGACCGACGACCGCGTCGAGACGCACGTGGCCGTCACCCTGCCCGGCAGCGGTTCCGCCGCGGACGAGGGTGAACGCAAGGTGATCCACTTCCAGGAGTACTGGGTGCGGCTGCGCGCCTCCGTCCCGGCCGAGGCGGTCGTCCCGGTCGGCGCCGAGCAGGCCAAGCCGGCCCCGGGCGTCCTGGAGGCCATCGCCGCGGCGGACGTCATCCTCTTCCCGCCGTCCAACCCTGTCGTGTCCATCGGCACGATCCTGGCCGTGCCCGGCATCCGCGAGGCCATCGCCGACGCGGGCGTGCCGGTGGTCGGCCTGTCCCCCATCGTCGGCGACGCGCCCGTGCGCGGGATGGCCGACAAGGTGCTCGCCGCGGTCGGCGTGGAGTCCACGGCCGCCGCGGTCGCCGAGCACTACGGCTCCGGGCTGCTGGACGGCTGGCTGGTCGACACCGTGGACGCCGGTGTGGTGGAGCGGGTGGAGGCCGACGGCATCCGCTGCCGGGCCGTGCCGCTGATGATGACCGGCCCGGACGCGACCGCGCAGATGGCACGGGAGGCGCTGGCGCTGGCCGAGGAGGTGCGGGGAGCGTGAGCGAGGAGCGTCCGGAGTACTCGGTCCGGGCCCTGGCGGGCATCCCCGAGGTGCAGCCGGGCGACGACCTGGCCAAGCTGATCGCCGCGGCCGAGCCGTGCCTGGCCGACGGGGACGTGCTGCTCGTCACCTCCAAGATCGTGTCCAAGGCCGAGGGTCGGGTCGTCCGGGCGGCCGACCGGGAGGCCGCGATCGACGCCGAGACGGTCCGCGTCGTGGCTCGGCGCGGCATGCTCCGCATCGTGGAGAACCGGCAGGGCCTGGTCATGGCCGCCGCCGGGGTCGACGCCTCCAACACCCCCGCCGGGACGGTGCTGCTGCTGCCCGAGGACCCGGACGCGTCCGCGCGAGCGATCCGTGCCGGCCTGCGCGACGCTCTCGGCGTCGACGTCGGTGTCGTCGTCACCGACACCTTCGGGCGGCCCTGGCGCGCGGGACTGACGGACGTGGCCATCGGCGCCGCCGGGGTGCGCGTGCTGGACGACCTGCGCGGCGGCACGGACGCGCACGGCAACCCGCTCAGCGCGACCGTCGTCGCCACGGCGGACGAACTGGCCGCCGCCGGTGACCTGGTCAAGGGCAAGACGGCCGGCCGGCCCGTGGCGGTGGTGCGCGGCCTGCCGCACCTGGTGACCGCCGCCCGGGACGACACGGACGGTGCCGGGGAGGGTGCCCGGGCGCTGGTGCGCACCGCGCGGGACGACATGTTCCGGCTCGGCACCTCGGAGGCTATCCGGGAGGCGGTGACCCAGCGGCGCACGGTCCGGGCGTTCACCGACGAGCCCGTCGACCCCGGCGCGGTACGCCGCGCGGTGGCCGCGGCGGTCACCGCGCCCGCCCCGCACCACACCACGCCGTGGCGGTTCGTGCTGCTGGAGTCGGCGGAGTCCCGGACCCGGCTGCTGGACGCGATGCGGGACGCCTGGGTGGCCGATCTGCGCCGGGACGGCAGGAGCGAGGAGTCCGTCGCCCGGCGGATCCGGCGCGGGGACGTGCTCCGCAACGCGCCCTGTCTGGTCGTGCCGTGTCTCGTCATGGACGGCTCGCACACCTACGGGGACGCTCGGCGGGACGGCGCCGAGCGGGAGATGTTCGTCGTCGCGATGGGCGCGGGCGTGCAGAACCTGCTGGTCGCGCTGGCCGGGGAACGGCTGGGCTCGGCCTGGGTGTCGTCCACGATGTTCTGCCGGGACGTGGTGCGCGAGGTGCTGGAGCTGCCGGCCGGCTGGGACCCGATGGGCGCGGTGGCGGTCGGCCATCCGGCCGGGGAGCCGGGACCACGGCCGCAGCGGGACGCGGGGGCGTTCCTCGAGGTGCGGTGAGCACTCCGGACACCGCCTAGTCTCGTAGGACAGCCCCGGCAGCTCTAGGACCCACCAGTGGCAGGACGTTTCCCCCAGCGCCCCACGCGTGCGACGGTACGCGGCGGGCATGTCGCCGTACCCGCGGGCGCCGGGGCCGGGGTGCCGCGGCAGGCGAGCGCACCGGTGCGGGTACGGCGGTGGGTGCCGGACGGGCCCGTCGACCTCGGCCTGGTCCTCGGACCGCTCCGGCGCGGGCCCGCCGACCCGACGTTCCGGGCCACGGCGGACGGGTCCGTGTGGCGGACCGCCCGTACGCCCGCCGGTCCGGGCACGCTGCGGGTGCGCGCGTACGGCGGTGAGGTGCTCGGCGAGGCGTGGGGGCCCGGTGCCGGGTGGCTGCTGGAGCAGCTGCCGGAGCTGCTCGGTGCCGCCGACGATCCCGGCGCGTTCGTGCCGCGGCACCGGGTGGTGGCGCTGGCGCGGCACCGGCGGCCGGGACTGCGGCTGACCCGGACCGGGCTGGTACTGGAGTCGCTGATCCCGTCCGTGCTGGAACAGAAGGTCACGACGGACGAGGCGTACCGGGCGTGGCGGCTGCTCGTACGGCGATTCGGAGAGCCGGCGCCGGGGCCCGCCGGGGCGGGGGAACGGCCGATGTCCGTGATGCCGGCGCCGCGGACGTGGGCGCTGATTCCCTCCTGGGAGTGGCACCGGGCCGGGGTCGACGACAAGCGGGCGTCCACGATCCTGCGGGCCGTACGGGTCGCCGCGCGGCTGGAACAGGCCGTCGGGATGCCGGCGGAGGCCGCTCGGGCGCGGCTGGAGGTCGTGCCCGGGGTGGGGCCGTGGACGTCGGCCGAGGTGGTGCAGCGCAGTCACGGGGCCGCGGACGCGGTGACGGTGGGGGATCTGCATCTGCCGGGCATCGTGGGATGGGCGCTGGCCGGGGACCGGGACGCGGACGACGCCGTGATGCTGCGGCTCCTGGAGCCGTATGCCGGGCAGCGGCATCGGGCGGCCCGGCTGATCCTGCTGAGCGGGTGCGTGCCGAGGCGGCGGATGCCGAAGATGCCTCGGGTGGACATCGGGTCGCTGTGAGGGGGACTGCGCAGTCCCTCCGGTGACTGCCGCCGGACGCCGGGCGGTGGACGCTCGCCGGCGCCGCCGGGTGCCGCTGCGCCCACCCGTGCCGCCGCTGGTGTCGGTGGCGCCCGCGACTGCCGGCCAGGGTGGAGTTGTTACTGGTCGGGGGAGAAGCGGAGGGCGGCTGGGGGGATGCGGGCGTCGCACCACACACGTGCCCCCTCGCGCAGTTCGTTGTCGGCGCCCACGACGGCGCCGTCGCCGATGACCGTGCCGGTGAGGACGGAGCGTTCGCCGACGCGGGCCCGGGTGCCGATGAGGGAGTCGGTGATGACGGCGCCGGGTTCGATGACGGCGCCGGGCAGGATGGCCGAGCCGAAGACCCGCGCGCCCGGCGCGACGTACGCGCCCTCGCCGACCACCGTGCCGCCGGCCAGTTTCGCGTCCGGCGCGACCGTGGCCGTGGGGAGGATCAGGCGGTCGCCGCGACGGCCGGGGACGGCGGGGGACGGCGCGCGGCCGAGGACCAGGTCGGCCGAGCCGCGGACGAACGCGGCGGGGGTGCCGAGGTCCAGCCAGTAGGTGGAGTCGACCATGCCCTGGAGGTGGGCGCCCGCCGCCAGGAGCCCCGGGAAGGTCTCGCGTTCGACGGAGACGGGGCGGCCCGCCGGGATCGCGTCGATGACCGAGCGGCGGAAGACGTACGCCCCCGCGTTGATCTGGTCGGTGACGATCTCCTCCGGGGTCTGCGGCTTCTCCAGGAAGGCCTCGACGCGGCCGGTCGCGTCCGTGGGGACGAGACCGTAGGCGCGCGGGTCCGTCACCTTCGTCAGGTGCAGGGAGACGTCCGCGCCCGTCGACTCGTGCGTGCCGATGAGGGCCCTGATGTCCAGGCCGGTGAGGATGTCGCCGTTGAAGACCAGGACCGGGTCGTCGGGACCGGAGCGCAGCCGGGAGGCGACGTTGCGGAGGGCGCCGCCCGTGCCGAGGGGCTCCTCCTCGGTGACGTACTCCAGGTGCAGGCCCAGTGCGGAACCGTCGCCGAAGTACGGTTCGAAGACCTCGGCGAGATAGCTGGTGGCGAGGACGATGTGCTCGACGCCCGCCGCCCTGGCCCGCGCCAGCTGGTGGGTGAGGAACGGCACCCCGGCGGCCGGGACCATCGGCTTGGGCGTGTTCACCGTGAGCGGTCGCAGCCGCGTGCCCTTGCCGCCGACCAGGAGGATCGCTTCTGTCACCTGTCGTCTCTGCTTCCTGCCGGGTCCGGCCGCACCACTCGTCGACTGTCGTTTCGGCCGGTCAGTGTATGCAGACCGGGCGACGACACCCTCGATGGCCGCGCGGAGTCCCGCGAGCTCGGCGCGGTCTCCCCCGCCGGCCCCGGTCCCGGCGTCCCTGGTGGCGCGCCGCGCCGGCTGTCCGGGGGCCGTGCCGTGGACGCGCTCGCGGGGAGCGGCTTGGGGGCAGCGACCGGGTGCTGCCCGGGACGGCGGCCCCTCGCGTCCGCCCGGACACGGCGGTCGCGGCGGACACGACGGTCGCGGCGGTCGCGGCGGTCGCAGGCAGCGCCGGAGTGCGGGCAGCGCCGGAGTGCGAGCGACGACCGCGACGCAGGTGGCCGATCCAGCGGGCGGCGAGCGGGCAGGCGCCGGAGGAGGAAGTGAGCGGTCCACGCATGGGCCCGAACCAGGACACAGCCGTACGAGCGTGTCCCTCGCGGAACTGGCGGGCCGTCGTGGGCCGTTCCGCCGGACCGGTGGCCTCACCACGCTGTGCGCGCACCGGCCCGCGCGTACCCTGTGCCGGGTGAACGCCACCGATCGCACCCCTGCCGACCTGCTGACTTCCGCGCTCGCCGCGGACCCCGGCCGCCCGCTGGTGACCTTCTACGACGACGCCACGGGCGAACGCGTCGAACTGTCCGTGGCCACCTTCGCCAACTGGGTGGCCAAGACCGCCAACCTCCTTCAGGGCGACCTCTCCGCCGGGCCCGGCGACCGGGTCGCGCTGCTGCTGCCCGCGCACTGGCAGACGGCGGTGTGGCTGCTGGCGTGTTCGTCGGTGGGCGCGGTCGCGGACGTCGCGGGGGATCCGGCGGCGGCCGACGTCGTCGTCAGCGGACCGGACTCCCTGGAGGCGGCGCGGGCCTGCCGGGGTGAGCGGGTGGCGCTGGCACTGCGGCCCCTGGGCGGACGTTTCCCGCGGACGCCCGAGGGCTTCGTCGACTACGCCGTGGAGGTGCCGGGGCAGGGCGACCGGTTCGCGCCGTTCGCGCCGGTGGATCCGGAGGAGCCGGCGCTCATCGTCGCCGGACGGGAGTTCAGCGCGGCGGAGGTGGTCGAGCGGGCCTCGGCGCAGGCGCCGTCGCTGGATCTGACGGGGCCGGGGTCGCGACTGCTGTCGGGGCTGTCGTACGACACCTGGGAGGGGCTCTGCGCCGGGCTGTACGCGCCGCTGGCCGTCGGGGGGTCCGTGGTGCTGTGCCGGCATGCGGAGCGGCTGGACGAGGAGCGCCTGGCGAAGCGGGTGGAGAGCGAGAGGGTGACGGCGGTCCGGCGGTAGGACCGGAACCGTGGCCGCTGGGACGACGGCCGCCGAGACGGTGGTCCCAAGGCCACGGACCCCAGGCGCCCCAAGGGCCGCGGCCCCCATGTGACCCGGGGGCCGCGGCCGGGCGGTTCCCCCGATCGGCGTAGCACAGGGCGCCTCCCGCCCCCGCCCCCGCCATGGTCGTAGGAGCAGGACGTGAGTGACGCTCGTACGCCATGAGGGGGTGGCCCCACCGTGACCGACACCGCAGGCGAGTCCCTCGGTCCCGGTCAGGGAGCCTCCGCCACGGGTGACGGGCTGACCCGGCGCCGGCACCGGCGCTGGCTGCGGTACTCGGCGCTGGGGGCCGCCGTGCTCGCCGTCCTGGCGGGCGGGGCCGGGTGGGCCGTCTACGCCAAGCTCAGCGCCAACATCACCCCCGACGACGCGGCGGCCGCCGAGCTGGCGCGCTACGAGCGGGAACGGCCCACCGCGTTGGTGCGGGACGCGCAGAACATCCTGCTGATCGGGTCGGACACGCGGGCGGGCGAGGGCAACGGCAAGTACGGGCGGGACCTGGGCAGCGAGCGGTCGGACACGACGATCCTGCTGCACCTGGCCGCCGACCGGCGCAGCGCCACCGCGGTCTCGCTGCCCCGCGACCTGATGGTGGACATCCCGGGCTGCCGGCAGTCGGACGGCACCCGCAGCGACCCGGTGTTCGCGATGTTCAACCACGCCTTCCAGGTGGGCGGTTCGGCGTGCACGATCCGTACCGTCGAGAAGCTGACCGACATCCGCGTGGACCATCACATGGTCGTGGACTTCAGCGGGTTCAAGGAGATGGTGGACGCCGTCGACGGCGTCCAGGTGTGCCTGCGGGAACCCGTCGACGACGAGGCGGCGAAGCTGAAACTGCCCGCCGGGAAGGTCACGCTCGACGGGGAGCAGGCGCTCGGCTACGTACGTGCCCGCAAGTCGCTCGGTGACGGCAGCGACACCGAGCGGATGGAGCGGCAGCAGCGGTTCCTCGGGGCGCTCGTCAGCAAGGTCCGCAGCAGCGACGTCCTGCTGAACCCGGTGAAGCTGTATCCGGTGCTGGACGCGGCGACGTCGGCGCTGACCACCGATCCGGAACTGGCGAGTCTGCGCGGTCTGTACCAACTGGTGCGCGGACTGCGCGACATCCCCACGGATCGGATGCAGTTCCTGACCGTGCCGAGGGAGTCGTACGTCTACGACTCCAACCGTGACCAGCTCGTGGAGCCCGCGGCCGAGAGGCTGTTCGCGCGGCTGCGGGCCGACCGGCCGGTCGCGGTGACCCAGGACGCCCACAGCGAGGACACAGGGAAGGACACGGGACAGGACGGCAAGAGCGACCCCTCACCGGTGCCGACCTTCCGCGGGAACACCGCCGCCGAACACACCTGTGAGTAAGGCGCTCACCAAGACGACGGACTTCCGTTCGGAAAATGAGGGGGATTGCCCGGTTGTAGGGAGGTGGAATTTGTCACCGGCGTCGCCCGACGCTGAACTGGGCGGATAGTGTGAGCGATCCGGTGCACCTGGCCACGAGGTCCGACCTGGGGTCGTGCACTGTTTCACCGAGACCCGAGCGCCTTGTAGGGGGAAGGCGCCGCGTGGCCCCGACGGAGGATTCGGACAACCGTGGACGCGCAAGGCCGTGGGCGGGCGGACAACATCGACCCCGCAGACCAGTGGGTACTCAATCCGAACACCGGCGAATACGAACTGCGACTGACTCCTTCCCCAGCGCAGTCACCGGTCCCCGGACCGCGTCGCCCCTCTCCCCGTGACGGCGGTCGCGCGGCGAGCGGCCGTACCCGGCAGCCGGCCGGCGAGACCCGGCCGGAGCCCCGCACGCGCGGCACCGACGTGCCCGCGCCGCGCTCGGCCCGGCGCCGGGGCGGTGAGCCGGAGCCGGAGCAGGAGCCGCCCCAGGGGCGGCGCGCGGCCCGGCGGCCGGTGAAGAAGAAGTCGAGGACGAAGAAGGTCCTGCTGTGGACCGGCGGGAGCATGGCCTTCGTCCTGGTCGCCGTGACGGCCGCCGGCTACCTCTACATCAGGCACCTCAACGGCAACATCACGTCCCTGTCCGACGACGGCGCGAGCACCGGCGGGTTCAGCAAGGACCAGGCGATCAACATCCTGCTGATCGGCACCGACAAGCGCACCGGCAAGGGCAACGAGGGCTACGGCGACTCGGGCAGCGTCGGGCACGCCGACACCACCATCCTGCTGCACCTGTCCAAGGACCGGTCGAACGCCACCGCGCTGAGCATCCCCCGGGACCTGATCACCGACATCCCCGACTGCCCGACGCAGCAGGAGGACGGCACCCGGAAGGTCATCCCCGGCTCGGACGGCGCCCGTTTCAACCAGAGTCTCGGGCAGGACGACCGCACGCCGAGCTGCACCATGCGCACGGTGACCGAGCTGACCGGGATAACGCCGGACGACTTCATGGTCGCCGACTTCAACGCGGTCAAGACGCTGACCGAGGCGGTCGACGGCGTCGACGTCTGCCTGGCCAAGGACATCGACGACGCCGACTCGCATCTGAAGCTGTCCAAGGGCACGCACACGATCTCCGGTGAGCAGGCGCTGGCGTTCGTCCGTACCCGGCACTCCGTGGGCTTCGGCGGCGACCTGAGCCGGATCGGGCTCCAGCAGCAGTTCCTGGGCGCGCTGATGCGCAAGCTGAAGGGGAACTCCACGCTCACCAGCCCGACGAAGATGCTGAAGCTGGCGGAGGCGGGCACCAAGGCGCTGACCGTGGACGACAAGCTGGACAGCATCGGCAAGCTGAAGGACCTGGGCCTGGAGCTGGGCAAGCTCAACCCGAAGAACCTGACCTTCACCACGGTCCCGGTCAAGGACAACCCGGCGGAGAAGGTCCATGCCACCGTGGTGCTGGACGACGCGAAGGCGCCCGCGGTCTTCGACGCCGTCCGGAACGACGTCTCCTTCACCGACGCGAAGAAGAAGCAGAAGGCCGCGAAGGACGCCCAGGCCGCCCGGCTCAAGGGCACCAAGGCGCCCGCCTCCGAGGTGCGGGTGCGCATCCTCAACGGCGGTGCCGTCACCGGCAGTGCCCAGGCGGTGCTCAACTGGCTCCAGAACGACGAGGGCGTGACCAAGTCGGAGAACGGTGGCAACGCCCCGGCGGCGTCCGGCAGGACGACGCTGGAGTACGCCCCCGACCAGGCACCCCAGGCGCGCCGGCTGGCCGCCCTGATGGGACTGTCCGGGTCGGCGCTGAAACCGGGCAGGAGCGTGACCAACTCCCAGGGGCTGCCGGCGATGACGCTGACCCTGGGCAGGGACTTCAAGGGCGCGGGGGTGTCGCTCACGGTGCCGTCGAAGGCGCCGGAGGTCGACAAGTCCACGGCAGACAAGGTCAAGTGCGCCTCGTAGGTAACCCAACGGGCCCGTCGCGCGTCTAACCGGACGCGGGGCGGGTCCGTTGCCTGGCGCAAGGGGTGGGGAGGGCAGGGAGTTGGCGCGTAGCGATGTGCGCGGACAGGCTGCGGCGGTCGAGGACGCGAAGTCGCTCACGCCGCGGACGGTGGATGCGCCGGCGGGGCGGGGCCGCCGGCGCGGCGGGCGGGGGGCCGGCGGCCCGAAGACCGAGCCGAGACGGCGCAGACGGCGGGCCATGCGCTGGTCGGCGACCGTGCTGGCGGTGGTGATACTCGGCACGGCCGGCGCCGGCTATCTGTACTACCAGCACCTCAACGGCAACATCAAGAAGGGTGCGCGCTCCAGCGGGGACGACTCCAAGGCGCACCGGACCGAGCCGAACGCGGCCGGTCAGACTCCGCTGAACATCCTGCTGATCGGCTCCGACAGCCGCAACAGCGCGGAGAACGTGAAGCTCGGCGGCAGCAGGGACCACGCCGGCGACCCGCCGCTCGCGGACGTGCAGATGCTCATCCACCTCTCGGCGGACCGCGAAAGCGCCGCCATGGTCAGCATCCCGCGGGACACCCGGGTGGACATCCCCGAGTGCAAGGACCCCGCGACCGGCAAGCGGTATCCGCCGACGAACGACATCATCAACGTCACCCTGGCCCGCGGTGGCGCCGGCTGCACCCTGCTCACCTGGGAGAACCTCACCGGGGTCTACATCGACCACTGGATGACGATCGACTTCGCGGGTGTGGTGCGGATGGCGGACGCCATCGGCGGTGTCGAAATCTGCGTGAAGCAGAACGTGTGGGACCGCCCGACGCGGGACGTGTCCGGCGGCTCGGGACTGAAGCTGAGGGCCGGGACGCACAAGATCTACCACGAGCAGGCCCTCCAGTGGCTGCGCACGCGGCACGCCTGGGGCGACGACCTGATGCGGGCCCGCGCCCAGCACATGTACCTGAACTCGATGGTGCGCACGCTGAAGAAGCAGAACGTGTTCACCGACACCGGCCGGCTCATGGACCTGGCCGAGGCGGCCACCAAGTCGCTGAAGGTGTCGGAGGAGATCGGTACGGTCAAGAAGCTCTACGACCTCGGCATGCAGATGAAGTCGGTGCCGGCCGACCGCATCACCTCGGTGACCATGCCCAACCTGCAGGACCCGCAGGACCGCAACCACGTCGTGCCGGACAAGCCCAACGCCGACAAGATGTGGCAGATGCTCCAGGACGACGTGGCGTTCGACAAGAACGGCGGGAAGTCCGGTGGGAAGAAGGACGCCGAGGACGACAAGCCGACCAAGAAGCCGTCGGTCGACCCGGGCCGGCTCGGGGTGCTGGTGAGCAACGCCACCCGGACCGCCACGCAGGCCGCGGTGCGGCAGCGGGCCTCGGCTGTAGCCCGGACACTCGTGGACAAGGGGTACGCCCGGGCCCAGGCCGACACCTCGGGCAGTCTGGCCGAGGACAGCACGGCCGTACGGTATCCGAGCGCGGACCTTGAGGGTGACGCGCAGGCTCTGGCCGCGTCGCTGGGCATCCCGATGAGCGCGGTGCGGAAGTCGACCGACGTCTCGGGGGTCACGCTCGTCGTCGGCGCGGACTGGCGCACCGGCACCTCCTACCCCGGGAAGTCCGAGCCGAAGGCGGGCGACCTCCCCGGTAACACCGACGCGGTCAACGGCTCGGACACGAAGTCGTGCATGCCGGTGTACAGCGTCTACCGGTGGTAGCCGGTTGAACGGCGACGGGGCCCCACCCGGCCGGGTGGGGCCCCGTCGCGCAGGGCCGGTCAGGCGGCGTCCAGGACCGCCGGGCGCCGGGAGGCGATGACCTTCCTCGCCAGGGACCGGGGGCTGGTGAGGAAGCCCCAGCCCCAGCTCATGTGCATGGTGGCGAGGGCCATCGGGATCTGCAGCCGGGCCTTCGGGGGCAGCCCCCGGCCGGCCGGGACGGAGCCCGCGGCGATCGCGGCCAGGTAGCCGCCGGGGACCAGCAGGCCCCACGGCGTCAGGGCCGCGCCCACCACGATCCCCGCCGCGATCGCGCACACCGCGGTCGGCGGCGCGAGGTAGCGCAGGTTGATGGAGCCCGCGTGGTAACGGGCGACGACGTGCCGCCAGCGGCCGTAGTCCTTGTACTGCTTGGCCAGCGCCCGCACGGACGGCCGCGGCCGGTACGACACCCTCAGCTCGGGCGAGAACCAGATCAGCCCGCCCGCCTCGCGGATCCGGAAGTTCAGCTCCCAGTCCTGGGCGCGGATGAACTCCTCGTTGTAGCCGCCCTGCCGCTCCAGGGCCTCCCGGCGGAAGACACCGAGGTAGACCGTCTCGGCGGGGCCGGCCTGGCCGCCGGTGTGGAAGGCGGCGTTGCCCACACCTATCTTCGAGGTCATCGCGGCGGCGACCGCGTGCTCCCAGTCGTTCTCGCCCTCGGCGTGCATGATGCCGCCGACATTCTGCGCGCCGGTCTCCTCCAGGAGGCGGACGGCGGTGGCGATGTAGTCCGGTGAGAGCATGCCGTGGCCGTCGACGCGGACCACGACCGGGTGCCGGGAGGCCTTGATCGCCGCGTTCAGTGCCGCGGGTGTGCGACCGGTCGGGTTGGGGACGGTGTGCACGCGCGGGTCTTCGTGCACCAGCTCGGCGGCGATCTCGTCCGTGCGGTCCGTGGACGGACCGAGGGCGATCACGACCTCCATCTCGCCGGCGTACTCCTGCGCGAGGATCGCTTGGACGGCCCCGCGCAGATGCCGTTCCTCGTTGAGGACGGGCATGATCACGGATACAGCGGGGAGCCGCACGTCGGGCTTGGCGTTCATAGGAGAGTCACGTTACCGCGAACGGGGGACACCGGTGCGCGCCGCCGGGACAGCACAGCGGGCTTCAGATCGTATCGGCCTACTGTGCTCACGGATCCCACGTACGGCTTCGTCCGGAGGTGTCCCCCTTGCCCAGCCCGCCTCGGTCGCCCGCGCGTCCGCAGCCTCGCCCGCAACCGCCCCGCCGTGTGCCGCGCCCGCCCGAGCGGCCCGTGCGTTCCGTCCGGCCACCCCGGCGGCCACGCCCACGCTGGGCCATGCGGGCGGTGACCACCCTCTCGGTCGTGGTGCTGGCCTCCGCCGGCATCGGACACGCGGTCGTCAGCAGCCTGGACGCCGGCATCGCCCGGGTCGACGCCTTCAAGGACATGAAGAACCGCCCCCGAGCCGGTCACGGCATGAACGTCCTGCTCGTCGGCACCGACGGCCGCGACAAGATCGGCGAACGGGAGCGGCGCGCGTACCGGCTGGGCGGTGAGCCCTGCCACTGCACCGACACGATGATGATCGTGCACATCGCGGAGGGCCGGGAACGGGCCACCGTGGTGAGCCTGCCGCGCGACTCCTACGCCGAGACACCCTCGCACGTCGACCTGAACACCGGGCAGCGCCACGGCCCGCACCCGGTCAAGCTGAACGCGGCCTACGCCGAGGGCGGCCCCCAGCTGACCATCCGCACCGTCGAGAACATGACCCACGTGAAGATCGACCACTACCTGGAGGTCGACTTCACCAGCTTCATGCGGACGGTGGACGTGCTCGGCGGGGTGAAGGTCTGCACGCCGACACCGCTGAAGGACGCGTACACCGGCCTGGACCTCCCGTCCGGCACGCACACCCTCATGGGCGGGCAGGCCCTCCAGTACGTGCGGGCCCGGCATGTCGACGGAGCCAGCGACCTGGGCCGGATGAAGCGGCAGCAGCGGTTCCTGGCCGCGCTGATCGAGAAGGCGACCTCCTCCGGGGTGCTGCTGAACCCGATGCGGTTCCGGGACGTGACCCGGGCGGTACTCGGCTCGGTCCGTGCCGACGCGGGGTTCGGCACCGACGAACTGCTCGACCTCGGCCGTGCGATGCGGAACTTCTCCCCGTCGTCCTCCGAGTTCACCACCGTTCCCCTGGCGCAGATGGACTACCGGGTCAAGGGCATCGGCTCGACCCTGAAATGGGACCAGGCGAAGGCGGCCAGGCTGTTCCAGGCGCTGCGCGACGACGAACCGCTCACCGTGGACCGCCCGCGCCGCGACCCGGCGCCGATGCCGGTGGAGGTGGCCCCGGACCGGATCAGGGTGCAGCTGGAGAACGGCTCCGGCACGGCGGGGCTGGCCAAGCGGCTCGACGCCGCGCTCGTGGCGAACGGTTTCGCCACCACCCGGCGGCCGGTGACCGCCACCATCCGCGTCCCGCACACGGTGATCTCCTACGACCCCCGATGGGACCGCTCCGCCCGCTCCCTCGCCGCGGCCCTGCCGGGCAGCGAGCTGCGCGCGGCCCCGGGCCGGGGCCCGCTGCTGAAGGTGACCGCCGGGCCCGACTTCGGCGACGTACGCAAGGTGCGCAAGGTGCGCTTCGAGGACCCGGGGCAGCCGGAGCAGAACGTGGTGCGGGGCAGCGAGGTGGTCTGCTCCGGGAACGCGTAGGGCACCGGGACGGTGGCGGCAGGGGCGCCCTGCCGTCCCCCGGGCCCGGTGCCGGGGCCGGCCGGCCCGGCATGTCCCGAACGAGAGGGCCTAGTCCTCGAAGCCCTCCGCGGCACGCTTCTCGCGCAGTTCGCGGATCGCCCGGCGGCGCGCCAGACGGTGGGTGCGGCGGATCTGGGCCTCCTGGTAGCGGCGGCGGTCGCGGTCGGTCTCGGGGACCACCGGCGGCACCCGGCGCGGGCTGCCGTCGGCGTCCACGGCCGCGAAGACCAGGTACGCCGAGCCGACCTGGGTGGCCGGGTCGGACTCGTTCCAGCGCTCGGCCAGGACCCGGACGCCGATCTCCATGGAGGTCCGGCCGGTCCAGTTCACCTGGGCCTTGACATGCACCAGGTCACCGACGCGGACCGGCTCCAGGAACACCATCTCGTCCATCGAGGCGGTGACGGCGGGACCGCCGGAGTGCCGGCCGGCCACCGCGCCCGCCGCGTCGTCGACCAGCTTCATGATGACCCCGCCGTGCACCGTACCCAGCAGATTGGTGTCGTTGTGGGTCATGATGTGGCTGAGGGTGGTGCGTGAGGCGGACGTGGGCTTGCCCGGGATGTCCGTTTCCCTGTCCGTGGCCTGATCTGTCATGCCCTCCACCTTATGCGGAGCCCCCTTCGCGGAATTTGTGTCGGGTTCGCAACAGCGGCGCTCTGATTTTCCGACAGCCCTATGGAGCACACGGCGCGGCCCGGCACACTGGGGCGCATGAATGACTGGCCCGAGGGATGGTCCGACGACAACCGCGGCACGCGCCACGGACACGGCAGTGCCGGCGCGCAGCCGGAGGGCGCGCGCGTGATGCGCCAGGTACGGCGAGGCCAGTCGGCACCGCCGTACGGGGCCGGCGTGCCGCAGCAGCCCTCGTACGTCGACGGCCAGGGGCACGACGACGGCGGCCACGACGCGTACGACGGCGGCTTCAACACCGGCCAGGTCTACGGCACCCCCGCCGGCCGTGGTTCGGGCGGCCCCGGCACAGCGGCCGGCCGCACCCCGCGCCCCGCGCCGAACTGGCGGCGCCGGATCAAGTGGACGGCGATCACGGTGGCGACCGTGGTGGTCGTCACGTCGGTCGCGACCTACTTCTGGGCCGACTCCAAGCTGCGCCGCGAGGTGGACCTCTCCACGGTCATCGACCGGCCGGAGGGAGGCGACGGCACGAACTACCTGATCGTCGGCTCCGACAGCCGGGAGGGCATGTCCAAGGAGGACGAGAAGAACCTGCACACCGGGGGCGCCGAGGGCAAGCGCACCGACTCGATGATGATCCTGCACGTCGGCGGCAACGGCGACACGCTGATCTCCCTGCCTCGCGACTCCGACGTGGAGATCCCGTCGTACAAGGGCTCGGCGTCCGGGAAGACCTATCCCGCCAGAGGCCGGCACGAGAAGCTGAACGCGGCCTACGCCGAGGACGGGCCGACCCTGCTGGTCCGCTCGATCGAGTACAACACCGGACTGCACATCGACCACTACGTGGAGATCGGCTTCCAGGGCTTCGCCGACATCGTGGACGCGGTCGGCGGAGTCGAGATCACCATCGACAAGGGTTTCAAGGACAAGTGGTCGGGCGCCGACTTCAAGGCCGGCAAGCAGACCCTCGACGGCCGGCAGGCCCTCGCCTTCGTCCGCACCCGGCACGCGTTCGCCGCGTCCGACCTCCAGCGCACCAAGAACCAGCAGAAGTTCCTGGCCGCCCTGGCCCACCAGGTGGCCACCCCCTCGACGGTCCTCAACCCCTTCAAGCTCTACCCGACCATGGGCGCGGGCCTGGACTCCCTCATAGTCGACAAGGACATGTCGCTGTGGGACCTGGCCTCCATGTTCTGGGCCATGAAGGGCGTCAGCGGCGGTGACGGCACCTCGATGAACATGCCGATCTCCGGCTCCGCCGGCGGCAACCTGCTGTGGGACAAGGCGAAGGTGAACACCCTCGTCAAGGAACTGAACAACGACGAGAAGGTCACCGTCGCCGGCAACTGACGGCTGCGGGACACGGTGCAAGGGCACCCGCGAGGGTGCCCTTGACGCGTGGCTCAGCGGGGCCGGGTCACATCGTGGCGCCCGCCATCGCGCGACAGGTCTCGGCGCAGCGGCGACACGCCTCCGCACAGCGCATCATCTGCTGGTCGTCCGGCATGGACATACACGCCTCGGCGCACATGTCACAGACCTTCGCGCAGAGCATGCTCATCTCCCCGGCCATGGGCGAGCGCCGCATCATCATGTCGGCGCACATCCGGGTCGCCTCGGAGCAGTCCATGAGCGCGCGCATGACCTGCATCTGCGCCTGACCGCCCTGCTGCATGCAGGAGCTCATGGTCTCCTCGCACATGCTGTGGCAGCTCATGCAGGCCTCGATGCAGTCCTGCATCTGCTGGGTGATGGCGGGCATCATTCCGGACTGGGTCATGGCTCCTCCTCGGAGGCGGTGGGGATCCGGGGCGGACCCCGTCTGCTTCCGTCCTACGTCCCACACCGCCGCTCCGCACGTCGGCCTACGGCCCTACGGCCCTACGGCCCTGCGCCCCACCGGGCCGCCGAGGATGCCGGGCCATGACGACGGCCCCCGGCGAACACGCCGGGGGCCGTGGAGATCGCGCGTCCTGCTACGGAAGGTTCCTCGCCATCACGATCCGCTGGACCTGGTTCGTGCCCTCGTAGATCTGGGTGATCTTCGCGTCGCGCATCATGCGTTCCACCGGGTAGTCACGGGTGTAGCCGTAGCCGCCGAGGAGCTGGACGGCGTCGGTGGTGACCTCCATGGCGGTGTCGGAGGCGAAGCACTTGGCGGCGGCGCCCAGGTAGGTGAGGTCCTTCTCCTCACCTCCGGCGGCGACGCGCTCGGAGGCGGCGGCGGCCTGGTAGGTGAGGGCGCGGGCCGCCGAGATCTTCATGGACATGTCGGCGAGCATGAACTGGACGCCCTGGAAGTCGGCGATCGGCTTGCCGAACTGCTTGCGCTCCTGGACGTAGCCCTTGGCGTAGTCGAGGGCGCCCTGGGCGACCCCGAGGGCCTGGGCGGCGATGGTGATGCGGGTGTGGTCCAGGGTCTGCATGGCGGTGGCGAAGCCGGTGCCCTCCTCGCCGATCATGCGGTCGGCGGGGATGCGGACGTTGTCGAAGTAGACCTCGCGGGTCGGCGAGCCCTTGATGCCGAGCTTCTTCTCGGGGGCGCCGAAGGAGACGCCCTCGTCGGACTTCTCGACCACGAACGCCGAGATGCCCTTCGAGCGCTTCGACGGGTCGGTCACGGCCATCACCGTGTAGTACTCCGACACGCCCGCGTTGGTGATCCAGCGCTTGACGCCGTTGAGGATCCAGTGGTCGCCGTCGCGGACCGCCCTGGTCTTCATGCCGGCCGCGTCCGAGCCCGCGTCCGGCTCCGAGAGGCAGTACGAGAACATCGCGTCGCCCTTGGCCAGCGGGCCCAGGTACTTCTTCTTCAGGTCCTCGGAGCCGGAGAGGATCACCGGGAGCGAGCCGAGCTTGTTCACGGCCGGGATCAGCGAGGAGGACACGCAGGCGCGGGCCACCTCCTCGATGACGATGACCGTGGCGAGCGCGTCGGCGCCGGCGCCGCCGTACTCCTCGGGGACGTGCACGGCGTGCAGGTCGTTCGCGACCAGGGCGTCGAGCGCCTCCTGCGGGAAGCGGGCCTCCTCGTCCACCGCCGCGGCGTACGGCGCGATCTTCGCCTCGGCCAGGGCCCGGACGACGTCACGGAGCATGTCGTGCTCCTCGGTCGGGCGGTACAGGTCGAAGTCAGCCGATCCGGCCAAGGTCTCTCACGCTCCAAAGACGCAGTGATACTGACGCTAATTACCGTTAAGTAACTGAATTTTAGAGCGCTGGCGCGAACACGCCTACGTGAGGTTGGCGACAGCTGGGAAATTGCCCGGTGAGCGCCCCGACTATGCTCAGGCACCGCACGACCGAGCAGGACCGACGGACCCGAGCTGGAGCACTCGCATGAGCCTGAAGATCACCGTGATCGGCACCGGCTACCTCGGCGCCACCCACGCCGCGGCCATGGCCGAGCTGGGCTTCGAGGTGCTGGGCCTGGACGTGGTACCCGAGAAGATCGCCATGCTGGAGCGCGGCGAGACCCCGATGTACGAGCCGGGCCTCGAGGAGCTGCTGCGCCGGCACGTGGCCGGGATCGAGGGCGCCACCGGGCGGCTGCGGTTCACCACGGACTGGGCCGAGGTCGGTGCCTTCGGTGACGTGCACTTCGTGTGCGTGAACACGCCGCAGAAGCACGGCGACTACGCCTGCGACATGTCGTACGTCGACTCCGCGATCGCCTCCCTCGCCCCGCATCTGCGCGGCCCGGCCCTGGTCGTCGGCAAGTCGACGGTGCCGGTGGGCTCCGCGGGCCGGCTGGCCGCCTACCTCGAAGAGCACGCCCCGGCCGGCGCGGACGCCGAGCTCGCCTGGAACCCGGAGTTCCTGCGCGAGGGGTTCGCCGTCCAGGACACCCTGCACCCGGACCGGATCGTCGTCGGCGTGCGCAGTGAGCGCGCCGAGAAGCTGCTGCGCGAGGTGTACGCCGGCCCCCTCGGCGACGGCACGCCGTTCGTCGTCACCGACTTCCCGACCGCGGAGCTGGTGAAGACCGCCGCGAACTCCTTCCTCGCCACCAAGATCTCCTTCATCAACGCGATGGCGGAGGTGTGCGAGGCCGCGGGCGGTGACGTGGCGAGGCTCGCGGAGGCCATCGGGCACGACGACCGGATCGGCCGGAAGTTCCTGCGTGCCGGGATCGGCTTCGGCGGCGGCTGCCTGCCCAAGGACATCCGGGCGTTCATGGCGCGCGCGGGTGAGCTGGGCGCGGACCAGGCGCTGACCTTCCTGCGCGAGATCGACTCCATCAACATGCGCCGGCGCGGCCAGATGGTGGAGATGACCCGGGAGGCGCTCGGTGGCGGCTCCTTCCTCGGCAGGCGGGTGGCGGTGCTCGGCGCGACCTTCAAGCCGGACTCGGACGACGTCCGTGACTCGCCCGCGCTGAACGTGGCCGGCCAGATCCACCTCCAGGGCGGCCAGGTCACCGTGTACGACCCGAAGGGCATGGCCAACGCCCGCAAGGTCTTCCCGACCCTGGGCTACGCCGACTCGGCCCTGGAGGCCGCCCGCGGCGCGGACGTGGTGCTGCACCTGACCGAGTGGCAGGAGTTCCGCGAGCTGGACCCGGTCGCGCTCGGCGAGGCGGCGGCGGACCGGGTCCTGCTGGACGGGCGCAACACCCTGGACCCGGAGCTGTGGCGGCGGGCGGGCTGGACGTACCGGGCGATGGGGCGCCCCACCGCGTAGCGCGGCGGCACGCGCGCGCAGCGCCGCGCGGGGAGCGTGGGGTGCCGCGGGCGGGCCGCGGCGGGTGACGCCGGTTCGGCCGAGGCTCAGTCGGCCGAACCGGCGTCTTTCGGCATTCTGCACCACACCGCGCCGGCTCAGGAGCCCTTCGCGCGGTACCGGCGCATCTTCGCGCGGGCCCCGCACACCCGCATCGAGCACCAGCGCCCGCGCCCGGCGGGGCTGCGGTCGTAGTACGCCCAGTGGCAGGTGTCGGCCTCGCAGGCCTTCAGGCGGGTCCAGGTGTCCGCGACGAGCGCCTCGGCGACTGCGGTGGCGATCCGGGAGAGCAGCGGGCCCTCGTCGGCGGGGGCGAGGCGGGCCGAGCCGTCGCGGCCGTCGACGGTGACGTACAGCGGGGCCCGGGCCAGCAGGGTGTCCAGCGGGGTCACCGTGCGGTGCGGCGGGTGGCCGGCGTGGGCGAGGAGCGCGGCCCGCAGCGACTCGCGCAGTTCGCGGGCGTCGGCCAGCGCGGCCCGCGTGATCCCGAGGCGGGCGCGGCCCTCCGCGGTGTCCAGCGAGTCGGCGCCCGTCTCGATGTCCAGCGTGTTCACGAGGGACTCGATCAGGGCCAGGCCACCGGGAGCGGCCGATCTCTCGCTCATGCTTGCGACGTTACCCCCGATGCGGGAGCATGCAGTAACCGTTACCGGTTACCCGGCTCTGCGGGTAACACTAGGAGGTTCGTCATGGCTCTCGCCAAGCTCGGTGTCGTGGTCCTGGACTGTCCCGACCCCCGTGCGCTGGCCGGTTTCTACGCCGGTGTGCTGGGCGGCACGGTGGAGGGGGAGGGAGAGTGGGTGGACCTGAAGGTGCCCGGCGGGCCGGCGCTGGCGTTCCAGCGGGCGCCCGGGTTCGTGCCGCCGCGGTGGCCCGCCCCGGACGGCTCCCAGCAGTTCCACCTGGACCTGGTGGTGGAGGACCTGGACGCGGCCGAGAAGGGGGTGCTGGAACTGGGAGCGAAGCCGCTGGACACGGAGGACCGCTCGCGCAGCTTCCGTGTCTACGCCGACCCCGCGGGGCACCCGTTCTGCCTCTGCGCCTGCTGACCGGGCGCACGTCGGTCCCGAAGCCGTTCCCGAAGTCGTTCTCGAAGCCGTTTCCGAGGGAGGACACCATGGCGTCCGTCGCCCGTCTCCGTTCCGTCGTGCTCGACTGTCCCGATCCGCACGCGCTGGCCGCCTTCTACGCGGCGGTGGCCGGGGGCACCCCGCAGGCCGAGGACGACGACTGGGTGGTGCTGCGGGTCCCGGACGGGCCGCGGCTGGCCTTCCAGCGGGCCGAGGGGCACACCCCGCCGGAGTGGCCGCGCGCGGACCGCAACGGCCAGCAGTTCCACCTGGACTTCGACGCGGGCAGCACCTGGGCGGAGGTCGACGCGGCGCACGAGCGGGTGCTCGCGCTCGGCGCCCGCCCGCTGGAACCGGCGGACCGGGAGAAGCAGGACTTCCAGGTGTACGCGGACCCGGCCGGGCACCCGTTCTGCCTGTGCCGGATCGAGTGACCCCAGGGGGCGTCCAGCTCGGTGGTCCTGGCGTGGGACACCTCCCTGCGGTGCTCCGCGCTGCGCACCACCCGCTGCACGTTGCCCCAGGTCAGCAGGGACAGCTCTGTCTCGGCCAGCCGCGCCGCCTGGTGAGCGGGACGTTCCGGGGGTACTCCGGTCAGTTCTCGCGGGCGGTGCGGATGACCTCGTCCAGGGTCTCCCGGGAGCGCCGGAGGTCGGCGATCATACGGTCGATGCGGTCGCGTTCGGCGGTGAGGTCGGTGACCAGCCGGGGGGTGGCGATCGCGGAGGGACCGCCGTCCCCGTCGCGCATGCAGGGCAGCAGCTGCCGGATCTTCTCGCTGTTCAGACCGGCCGCGTACAGCTCCTGGATCCGGATGACGCGGTCGACGGCCTGGTCCGGATAGTCGCGGTGGCCGCCGGGGGTGCGGTCGCTGCTCAGCAGCCCCCGGGTCTCGTAGTACCGCAGTGAGCGCTCGCTCACACCGGTGCGCCGGGCCAGTTCACCGATTCTCATGCCGTACCTCCGCGCTTGAAGCTGACATCAGTGTCACGTTCTACCGTGCCGGCATGACGCACACAACGGACTTCCTGGCCCCGGCCCGGCTCGGCCGGCTGACGCTCCCCAACCGCCTGGTGATGGCGCCGCTGACCCGAAACCGGGCGGAGTCCGACGGCACCCCGGCCCCGCTCATGGTCACCCACTACGCCGAGCGCGCCGCCGCTGGACTGATCGTCGCCGAGGGCTCGACGCCGAACCCGGTCGGGCAGACGTACCCGGACATCACCGCGATCCACACCGACCGGCACACGGCCGGCTGGCGGCAGGTCACCGACGCGGTGCGGGCGGCCGGCGGGCGGATGTTCCTCCAGCTCCAGCACGGCGGCCGGGTCAGCCACCCGGAGACCACCGGGCTCACCCCGGTGGCACCGTCCCCCGTACCGCTGCCGGAGACGATCTTCACGCCGGGCGGGCACCGGCCGGCCGCCGTGCCCCGCCCGATGACGGCGGACGACGTCCGCGCCACGATCGCCGACTTCGCCGCCGCCGCGCGCCGGGCGGTCGAGGCGGGTTTCGAGGGCGTGGAGGTGCACTCGGCCAACGGGATGCTGCTGCACCAGTTCCTCGCGGACAACACCAACCTCCGGACGGACGGCTACGGCGGTTCGGTGGAGCGGCGGGTGCGGTTCGCGGTGGAGGTGACCGAGGCGGTGGCCGGCGCGATCGGCGCGGACCGGGTGGGCATCCGCCTCTCCCCCGCGAGCACCGTCAACGGCGTCCGGGAGGACGACACGGACGCCCTGTACGACGCGCTCCTCGCCCGTCTGAAGGGGCTGGGCCTGGCCTATCTGAGCCTGGTGCGCTCCGATCCGGGGGCCGGCTGGTACCGGCGGATCCGCGCCGGCTGGCCCGGCGTCCTGATCGGCAACCCGGACCTCACCGACCTGTCCGGCGAGGCCGTCACCCGGGCCGCGCGGGAGATGCTGGCGGCCGGCGCCGACCTGGTGGCGCTCGGCCGGCCGTTCCTCGCCAACCCGGACCTGGTCGAGCGGCTGCGCGTGGGCGCGCCGCTCAACCCGGTCCGGGACCGGTACTTCATGTACGTGGGCGGGGCGGAGGGCTACAACGACTACCCCACCCTGGGCCGTCAGCCGTCGAGCGACTCGATGGTGGCGAGGGACGGCGCCCGGGTGGCCTGAAGGTCACGGGCCACGTCCTCCGCCGCGCCCAGCACGCGCACCGCGTTCTGCCAGGTCAGCTTGGCCAGGTCGGCCTTGGACCAGCCCCGGTCGAGCAGCTCGGCGAGCAGGTTCGGGTAGCCGGAGACGTCGCTGAGGCCGTCCGGGGTGAACGCGGTGCCGTCGTAGTCGCCGCCGATGCCCAGGTGGTCGATGCCGGCCACCTCGCGCATGTGGTCCAGGTGGTCCGCCACCGTCGACACCGTGGCGACCGGGCGGGGGGTGCGCTCCTCGAAGGCGCGGTGCAGTCTCATCGCCTCGGGGCCGGTGTCCAGGTGGTGGAAGCCGTGGGCACGCAGGTTCTCGTCGGCCGCGGCCGTCCAGTCGACGGCCGCCTGGAGCACGAACTTCGGCACGAACGTCACCATGGCGACACCGCCGTTGGCGGGCAGCCGCTCCAGGACGTCGTCGGGGATGTTGCGCGGGTGGTCGCAGACGGCGCGGGCGGAGGAGTGCGAGAAGATCACCGGCGCGGAGGCGATCTCCAGCGCGTCGCGCATGGTGGTCGCCGCGACGTGGGAGAGGTCGACCAGCATCCCGAGCCGGTTCATCTCCCGGACGACCTCGCGGCCGAACGCGGTGAGGCCGCCGGCCCTCGGCTCGTCGGTGGCGGAGTCCGCCCAGGCGACGTTGGAGTTGTGGGTGAGCGTCATGTAGCGCACGCCGAGCGCGTGCAGGCCGCGCAGGGTGCCCAGCGAGTTGGCGATGGAGTGGCCGCCCTCGGCGCCCATCAGGGAGGCGATACGGCCGTCCTGGCGCGCCCGGCGCATGTCCGCGGCGGTCAGCGCGGGCGCCAGGTCCGCCGGGTAGCGGGCGAGCAGCTGCCGGACGCAGTCGATCTGCTCCAGCGTCGCCGCCACCGGCTCGGGCTGCTCGGCGGGCACGTACACCGACCAGTACTGCGCGCCGACGCCGCCCTCGCGCAGCCTCGGCAGGTCGGTGTGCAGGTGGGCGCCCTGGTGGGCGGCGATGTCGAGTTTGTCCAGGTCGTAGCCGGCCGTCTGGCGCAGCGCCCACGGCAGGTCGTTGTGGCCGTCGACGACCGGGAACTCGCGCAGCAGTTCCCGGGCCTCCTCCAGGGACGTCACCGCGGTCACTTCCGGAAGCCGAAGCCGCTCGCGCCCTCCACCTTGGAGCGCAGCCGCTTGCCCTTCTCGGTGGCCTGGTCGTTGAGGTCCTGCTGGAAGTCGCGCATCCGGTGCAGCAGGTCCTCGTCGTGCGCGGCGAGCATCCGCGCCGCGAGCAGACCGGCGTTGCGGGCACCGGCGACGGAGACCGTGGCGACCGGGACACCGGCCGGCATCTGCACGATGGACAGCAGCGAGTCCATGCCGTCCAGGTACTTCAGCGGCACCGGCACGCCGATGACCGGCAGCGGGGTGACGGAGGCGAGCATGCCGGGCAGATGGGCGGCACCGCCGGCACCGGCGATGATCGCCTTCAGGCCGCGGTCGGCGGCCTGCTCCCCGTACGTGATCATCTCGCGCGGCATGCGGTGCGCGGAGACGACGTCGACCTCGTAGGCGATCTCGAACTCGTCCAGGGCCTTGGCGGCGGCTTCCATGACGGGCCAGTCGGAGTCCGACCCCATGACGATGCCAACAACGGGGCTCATTCGGTGATCGTGCCTCTCAGGTAGCCGGCTGCGTGACGGGCGCGCTCCAGCACGTCGTCCAGGTCGTCGCCGTAGGTGTTGACGTGTCCGACCTTACGGCCGGGCTTCACGTCCTTGCCGTACATGTGGATCTTCAGCTTGGGGTCGCGGGCCATGCAGTGCAGGTACGCCCCGTACATGTCCGGGTAGTCGCCGCCCAGGACGTTGACCATGACCGTCCACGGCGCGCGGGGACGCGGGTCGCCGAGCGGGAGGTCGAGGACGGCGCGGACGTGGTTGGCGAACTGCGAGGTGACGGCGCCGTCCATGGTCCAGTGGCCGGAGTTGTGCGGGCGCATCGCCAGCTCGTTGACCAGGACGCGGCCGTCGCGGGTCTGGAACAGCTCCACGGCGAGGTGCCCGACGACACCCAGCTCCTTGGCGATGGTCAGCGCCATCTGCTCGGCGTGCAGGGCCAGGCCCTCGTCCAGGTCCGGCGCGGGGGCTATCACGGTGTCGCAGACGCCGTCGACCTGCTGCGACTCCACCACCGGGTAGGCGACGGCCTGGCCGTGCGGGGAGCGTACGACGTTGGCGGCCAGCTCGCGGACGTAGTCGACCTTCTCCTCGGCGAGGACCGGCACGCCCGCCCGGAACGGCGCGGCGGCCTCCTCGACGGAGCCGACGACCCACACGCCCTTGCCGTCGTAGCCGCCGCGCACGGTCTTGAGGACGACCGGGAAGCCGTCGCCCTCCGCCGCGAAGGCCGCGACGTCCGCGGGATCTCGCACGATGCGGTGCCGCGGGCACGGGATGCCGATCGCGTCGAGTCTCGCGCGCATCACGCCCTTGTCCTGGGCGTGCACCAGCGCGTCCGGCCCGGGGCGCACCGGGATGCCGTCCGCCTCCAGAGCACGCAAGTGCTCGGTGGGCACGTGTTCGTGATCGAAGGTGATCACGTCGCAGCCGCGCGCGAACTCGCGCAGCGTGTCCAGGTCGCGGTAGTCGCCGATGACGACATCACCGACGACCTGCGCCGCGGAATCCTGAGGAGTGTCACTGAGGAGCTTGAACCTGATGCCCAACGGGATGCCCGCCTCGTGCGTCATACGCGCGAGCTGCCCCCCGCCGACCATGCCGACTACCGGGAACGTCACACCCCTAGCGTATCGGCCACGGCGGGGCGGCCGGATCCGGTCCCGCTCCCGATCTCTCACCCGGCGCTTTCCCGGCGCTTTCCCGGCGCTTTCCGACCCGTTTCCGGGACGTGGCCCGGCCCACGGGCATCCCCGTCCCGGCCCGGATAGCATGGCGCCGTTGACGGAACCTACCGACGGGAGCTGCACAGCCATGGAACCTCGTTCCGCGGGGCTGCAACGGCTCGTACGCGAGGTGGCCAAGTTCGGGGCCGTCGGCGGCGCCGGCGTCCTCGTCAATCTCGGCGTCTTCAACCTGATCCGGCACGTCTCCGGGCTGCCGGTGGTGCGGGCCGGGGTCATAGCGACCGTCGTCGCGATCGTCTTCAACTACGTCGGCTTCCGCTACTGGACCTACCGGGACCGCGACAAGCACGGCCGCACCAAGGAACTCACGCTGTTCCTGCTGTTCAGCGCGATCGGGCTGGTGATCGAGAACGGTCTGCTGTACCTGGCGACCTACGGCTTCGGCTGGGACAGCCCGCTCCAGAGCAACATCTTCAAGTTCGTCGGCATCGGCGTCGCGACCCTGTTCCGTTTCTGGTCGTACCGCACCTGGGTGTTCCGGGCGCTGCCGTCCCGCGAGGCGGAGTCGATCCTCGCGGCCGGGGCGCACCCGGCACCGCGCGCGTCCGAGCCGCAGCAGCGCGTCCGCTGACGCCAGGCACCGCGGCGCGCCCTGTGCCGGGAGCGCTCAGCGGACCGTCGGGCGGTCCTCGTCCGGCGTGCGGGCCGGGGGCGTGCGGGAGAGGAACAGGCCGAAGACCGGGGGCTGCGCCTGGAGCAGCTCCAGCCGGCCGCCGTCGGCCTCGGCCAGATCCCGGGCGACGGCCAGGCCGATGCCCGTGGAGTTCCGCCCGCTGATCGTGCGCTCGAAGATCCGCGCGCCGAGGTCCGCCGGCACGCCGGCCCCCTCGTCGGTGACCTCGATCACGGCCTGGTTGCCGGTGACCCGGGTGCGCAGGGCGACGGTCCCGCCACCGTGCATCAGGGAGTTCTCGATCAGCGCGGCCAGCACCTGGGCGACCGCGCCCGGGGTGCCGACCGCCCGGAGGTGCCGTTTGCCGGAGCTGACGACCGCCCGGCCGGCGCTGCGGTAGGCGGGCCGCCACTCGGCGAGCTGCTGCTGGATGACCTCGTCGAGGTCGAAGGTCACGGCGGAGCCGGTACGCGGATCGCGGGAATTGGTCAGCAGCCGCTGGACGACGTCCGTCAGCCGCTCCACCTGCGCCAGCGCGATGGTCGCCTCCTCCTTCACCGTGTCCGGGTCGTCGGTGAGGGTGATCTCCTCCAGCCGCATGGACAGGGCGGTCAGCGGCGTACGGAGCTGGTGGGAGGCGTCGGCGGCCAGGCGCCGCTCGGCGGTCAGCATGCGCCCGATCCGCTCGGCGGAGGAGTCCAGCACATCGGCGACCCGGTCCAGCTCGGGGACGCCGTAGCGCTTGTGCCGGGGGCGCGGGTCGCCGGAGCCGAGGCGCTCGGCGGTTTCGGCGAGGTCGGTCAGCGGGGAGGCGAGCCGGCTGGCCTGGCGTACGGCGAGGAGGACGGCGGCGACCACGGCGAGCAACGCCACCAGGCCGATGATCAGCAGGGTGCGGCCGACCTCGCGGGTCACCGCGGAGCGCGGCTCCTCCACGGTGACGGTCTCGCCCTCCTCACCCGTCTGCCGGGCGCGGATGACGTCACCCTCCGGCGGGGTGCCGATCTCGATGGCCGGCCGGCCGGGCATGCGGATCACCGCGTACTGGTCCTTGCTGACCGGGTTGCGCAGCACGTCCGCGTTGACGTTCTCGGCGGCGAGTATCCGGCTGTCGACGATGCTGGCCAGCCGCACCGCCTCGGAGTACACCCGCTCCTGGGCGCTGTTGCTGATCGTCCGCGTCTCCACGATCACCAGGGAGACACCGAAGACGGCGATCACCACCAGGACGACGGCGAGAGTGGACTGGATGAGACGTCGGCGCATGGTCGGTCACCTGTGCTGTTGCTGTCGCTGGGTCCGGGCTCAGCTCTGCTGGCTCAGCTCTGCTCTGCTCGCTCAGCTCTGCTCGCTCAGCTCTGCTCGCTCAGCTCTGCTCGCTCAGCTCTGCGCTCAGCTCTGCGCTCAGCTCTTCTCGAAGCGGAAGCCCACGCCGCGGAC
Source organism: Streptomyces sp. NPDC014991 (assembly GCF_043080665.1). Lineage (NCBI taxonomy): Bacteria > Bacillati > Actinomycetota > Actinomycetes > Kitasatosporales > Streptomycetaceae > Streptomyces > Streptomyces sp. NPDC014991. The sequence goes on along the minus strand of NZ_JBIBVY010000006.1, from coordinate 273,541 downwards.
CGTCGCGATGTACCTCGGGTTGGCCGCGTCGTCGCCGAGCTTCTTGCGCAGCCAGGAGATGTGCATGTCGAGGGTCTTGGTCGAGGACCACCAGGTGGTGTCCCACACCTCACGCATCAGCTGATCCCGGGTCACGACCCGGCCGGCGTCCCGCACCAGCACCCGCAGCAGGTCGAATTCCTTGGCGGTGAGCTGGAGTTCCTCGTCGCCCATCCAGGCCCGGTGCGACTCCACGTCGATCCGCACCCCGTGCGTGGCCGGCGGCTGCTGCGGCTCGGCGGCGCCGCGCCGCAGCAGGGCCCGTACCCGGGCGAGCAGTTCGGCGAGCCGGAAGGGCTTGGTGACGTAGTCGTCGGCGCCCGCGTCCAGACCGACGACGGTGTCCACCTCGTCGGCTCGCGCGGTCAGGATGAGGATCGGCACGGTGTGGCCGTCGGCGCGCAGCCGGCGGGCGACCTCCAGGCCGTCCATGCCGGGCAGGCCCAGGTCCAGCACCACCAGGTCGACACCGCCCTGCATTCCGGCGTCGAGCGCGGCGGGTCCGTCCTCGCGCACCTCGACCTCGTAACCTTCCCGGCGCAGGGCGCGGGCCAGCGGCTCCGAGATGGACGCGTCGTCCTCGGCGAGCAGTACACGGGTCATGAGGTGATGGTAGACCGCCCGCGGAGGGTGTCGGGGTGTGATCGCCTCCCGGGCTTCTTACCTTCGCGGTCCGCTGGTACGAACCATTGACCTGGGGATGGGATCGTAGGAGAGACCTTCGAATTCCCTCTCGCGGTTCCCATGACACCTGTGATCCGCGTCTCAAGTCCTTCCATATCCGGCGGTGTCCTGCCGTATGGTGACCTGAACGCCTGTAGTACACCGGGGGCCTTTGGCGGGCAGTGGACGCTGAAGGTCTCTTTTGTGTACGGGCTGATCAAGATCAGCCTTGAAAGGAACGACCTCTGGCCGGGCTCCGGACGCAGCGACGCGTCGGGGCGTGGATCCCGGTGGTCGCCGTCCACCGCTTCCGTGATCCGGAAGCGGACTCCCCCTGGGCGTGGGGGTGGAGGGCCGACCCCGCCGGTGCCGGCCGCCCCCCACCGGGCGCGCACGCTCGACCGCGCGTCCCGACCAGCAAGGAACGACCATGGCGTCCAGCCTGACGAAGGACTCGGTCCGCCCGGGCACCCCCGGGTCCGAGAAGACCTTCTTCGGCCACCCCCGCGGACTGGCCACTCTCTTCATGACCGAGATGTGGGAGCGTTTCTCCTACTACGGCATGAGGGCCCTGCTCCCGCTGTACCTGGTGGCCCCGGGTGGCCTGCACATGAACGCGGGCACGGCGACCGCGATCTACTCCGTGTACGTGTCGCTCGTCTACCTGCTCGCCCTGCCCGGCGGCTGGTTCGCCGACCGGGTGCTCGGCCCGCGCAAGACGGTCGCCGTCGCCGGTCTGGTCATCATGCTCGGCCACCTGTGCCTGGCACTGCCCGCCGCCGCCAGCTTCTTCGTCGGCCTGGGTCTCGTCGCCATCGGCTCCGGCCTGCTGAAGGCCAACATCTCCACGATGGTCGGCCACCTGTACAAGGGCCCGGACGACCCGCGCCGGGACGCCGGCTTCACGCTGTTCTACATCGGCATCAACCTCGGCGCCTTCGTCGCGCCGCTGGTCATCGGCACCGTCGGCGAGAACGTCAACTGGCACCTGGGCTTCGCGCTGGCCGCGCTGGGCATGGCGCTGGGCCTCGTCCAGTACCTGCTCGGCGGACGTCACCTGAACCCGCGCAGCAGCGAGGTCCCCACCCCGCTGTCGGCCGAGGAGAAGGCCGCCACCCTGCGCAAGGGTCTGATCTGGCTGGCCGTCGCCGCCGTCTTCTACGGCGCCGTGAGCTTCTCCGGCCACTTCACCCTGAACTGGGCGCTGATCCCGCTCACCCTGATCGGCCTGATCGTGCCGATCCTGGTCATCACCCGGATCCTGCGCGACAAGGAACTGGAGCCGGCGGAGCGGTCGAAGGTGTCGGCGTACATCTGGTTCTTCGTGGCCGCCGCCGTCTTCTGGATGATCTACGACCAGGGCGGCTCGACCATGTCGATCTTCGCCTCGGACTCGGCCGAGAACTCGGTCCTCGGCTGGAAGTTCCCGGTCTCCTGGTACCAGTCGGTCAACCCGGTCATGATCATGGCCCTGGCGCCCGTCTTCGCCTGGCTGTGGCTGTGGCTGAACCGGCGCGGCAAGGAACCGAGCACGATCGTGAAGTTCTCCTCCGGTCTGGTCCTGGTGGGCGCGTCCTTCTTCCTCTTCCTCGCCCCGCTGTCGATCGCCGAGGGCGGCCACAAGGCCGCGGCGCTGTGGCTGGTCGCGATCTACTTCGTCCAGACCGTCGGTGAGCTGACGCTGTCGCCGGTGGGTCTGTCGGTGACGACGAAGATGGCGCCGAAGAAGTACGCCTCGCAGATGATGGGCGTCTGGTTCCTCGCGGTCACCGCGGGCGACTCGATCACCGCGCTGCTGTCCAACCCGGCCGTCGGCGGCGTCAACCTCGACAAGATGGGCTTCGTCGCCCTGGAGGCCGTGCTCGCCGTGGTCGCCGGTGTCGCGGTGTGGATGTACCGCAGCAAGGTCAAGAAGCTCATGGGCAACGTGAACTGACCGCCCGGCGACACCGCCCGGAGGGCCGCCGCATCCCGGGATGCGGCGGCCCTCCGGGCGTTCACGGGGAGCGGCGGCCCTGCGGGCGGCCTGCGGGGGTGGGGAGGGACGTCCCGCGTGTCCGCGGCCCGGCGGTCGCGAGGGCAG